>JBMYWH010000010.1:0-70286 GCA_049607205.1 Flavobacteriaceae bacterium
TGATTTCTTTCTAAGCACAAACATTAGCTTTTAAATTTATAAAAGGCACCTCTTTGAGGTGCTTTTTTTATGCCTTTAAATCTAATTATTCCTAGGCTATACATTTCTCTTCAAAACACATCAATAAATGAATCACAATTAACTGAATACTTCTATAGGTACATAGTATTTATCAAGTCTTAAAGCCCTATGTAGAACTAAGCTATTCCCCCTATAATATCCATCTTTCAGCTCCAATAATCTATTATCCTAAACGGGTCACCAAAGAGACTTCCGCAACAGGAGAGTGTCATCTTTAACAGCTAATTTATAGCATCGTCTATATGCCAATTATAAGCACAAAAAAAAGCTCCATCAACGATGGAGCCTCTATTAAACAATTAAAAGCTTTTCCTCTATGCAAATTCCTCTGGATTTTCCACAATATGATATCTAGGGTCATCAATGGAATTTTCTATAACAGCTGCATATTTGGCATTATTTTTATTCAATAAAATCTTACATTCTTCAGAAAGGTGCTTAAGAACAATCTGCTTTCCAGCGGCTTGATATTTCTCTACTAAACTCGAAATGGCTTCTAAAGCAGAATGATCAGAAACTCTTGATTCCATGAAATCTACTTCAACAGCCATAGGATCTTCATTAACTGTAAATTTTTCATTAAATCCTGAAATGGAACCAAAAAATAGTGGTCCCCAAATTTCATAAACCTTAGTGCCGTCATCCTTAAATCTTTTTCTAGCGCGAATACGTACTGCATTTTGCCATGAAAAAACCAAAGCAGAAACTACCACTCCAATCATTACAGCAACAGCTAAATCAAATACAACGGTTAAACCAGACACTAGTATAAGTACAAAAGCATCTGCCTTCGGTATTTTATTCATAATACGGAAACTTGACCAAGCAAAGGTTCCAATAACTACCATAAACATAACTCCAACAAGAGCGGCAATTGGAATCATTTCAATATAAGTAGATCCGAAAAGAATAAACATTAATAAGAATACAGCAGCTGTAATACCTGAAAGCCTTGTTCTACCACCAGATTTAATATTAATTAAGGATTGTCCAATCATTGCACAACCTCCCATTCCTCCGAAAAGACCTGTGATAATATTTGCTCCTCCTTGAGCCATACATTCTTTATTTGCATTACCACGAGTATCAGTTAAATCATCAATCAAATTAAGTGTCATTAAAGACTCTATCAATCCAATTGCCGCAAGAATAAAAGCATAAGGCATAATGAACTTAAAGGTATCAAGGTTCATTGGTATATTTGAAAAGGTTTCCAAATGTAGGACAGGTAAACCACCTTTAAGTCCTTCTCCTCCTCCGCTACGAACAAATGATCCTACAGTAGCCACATCCATATTGCTGAAAATAACTAATCCAGATACGACTAAAATTGCCACTAATGCTTCGGGCCATTTCTTAGTAAATTTAATTTTAGGCAACCCCCACATAATAAGCATAGTTAAGGCAACTAAGCCCACCATTTTATACATTGCTCCTCCTTGCAACCAAACTACATCTCCACCTTCTATAGTGGTAAACATACCCAATTGAGCAACAAAAATTACAATAGCAAGTCCATTAACAAAACCCATCATTACAGGGTGAGGAATTAAACGTACAAATTTACCAAGTTTTAAAACTCCTGCCATCATTTGAATAATTCCCATGACAATAACAGTAAAAAACAAATAATATAAACCTAAGTTTTCGCCCTCAAGCCCTCTAGCATTTCCTTCCGAAACTAAATGTACCATCACCACAGCTAGTGCCCCGGTAGCTCCAGAGATCATACCAGGTCTTCCTCCAAAGATTGAAGTTATCAATCCGACCATAAAGGCAGCGTATAAACCAACTAAAGGATCTACTCCCGCTACAAAAGCAAAGGCAACAGCTTCGGGAACCAATGCTAATGACACAGTAATACCTGAAAGTACATCATTCTTAATATTACCTGCTCTTTTTCTAATGAATTCTGTCATGTGAAATTTTGTTAAATTAAGCCCGCGAAATTAGGTTAAATTCAGCGAACCACCAATATTATAAATTAATTCCAGCGTCTTTTAAAACACTTTTTATATTTGCGTAGCTCGTAGGCAACTCAGCATAGATCTGATCCTTATTTAGAAAACTCACCTCCTGAATTCCTTCTTCTTCTTGTGGAATAAGATTAAACTCCCCTTTTGAATTCATAGCATACCAAGCCGTTCTTTTTACCCTCCATTTATCTTTGAAAAAATAACAATGATAAGTAAACCGAATAAAATGCTCCAATTCTAGGTTTAAATCCCCACATTCTTCAAGAACCTCTCGTAACGCTGCTTGATCAAGTGATTCACCTTTTTCTAAATGTCCTTTAGGCAAATCCCAAACTCCTAGCCTTTTAATAAACAAATATTCTAGAGCTTCATTCCTTACAAGTCCACCAGCAGCCTCTACAAAAAAGAATAGAGTACAGAATTGCTCCCATTCTTTTGCGAGATAATCCGTCCTTATTAGAATATTTTTGAACCCTGAATTCCTCAGTCTCAAAACAATTTCTTCAGCACTTTGCCCGAAGGCCAATATCGAATCGTATTCACGATCATAAACTGGCTCTAAATTCTCTGTAAAATCTGTAAAATTAAGCGCTATTTCATTGATAAAAACTTTGTACATTTGCCCTATGATTTTAGACAAAGATACTGCAAATAAAACTGCCGAATTGCTTTTAGACATACAAGCAATCAAGCTAAGTCCTTCGGAACCTTTTACATGGGCTTCTGGATGGAAATCTCCTATTTATTGCGACAATAGAATTAGTTTATCTTTTCCTAGTATTCGCAACTACATCAAAACAGAGTTAGTTCATCTTATTGAAACTAAATATCCTAAACCTGATGTGATAGCAGGAGTTGCAACTGGAGCCATCGCAATAGGAATTTTAGTAGCCCAAGAGATGGGACTTCCTTTTGTATATATTCGTCCTGAAGCGAAGAAGCACGGAAGACAAAATCAAATCGAGGGTTACTTAAAGCCAGGAAGTAAGGTTATCGTCGTAGAGGATTTGATCAGTACAGGAATGAGTTCTTTAAAAGCAGTAGAAGCACTAAAAAATGCTGATGCTAAGGTATTGGGAATGGCCGCTATATTTTCTTATGGATTTGATGTTGCTTTGCACAATTTTGAATCTAGCGGGACTAAGCTTTGGACACTTTCACAATATCAAAACTTAATCCAAGAAGCTGCTTCACAAGGATTAATTAAAGATTCTGAATTACAAACCCTAAGCGAATGGCGAGATGCCCCTAGCACCTGGAAACAATAAACTATGGAAATAAAAAGCACCCCAGTTACCGTAAATAAAAGCCCCGAAGAGCTTTTTGCCTATTTAGATAATCTTGAAAACTTCAGACATCTTATGCCTGAATCTGTTGAAAAGTTTGAAGTCGACGGAGATTCTTTTGTCTTTGGGATCAAAGGAATGCCAACTGAGATCAGGTTAATCATCAAAGAGAGGGTACCTTATACTAAGTTTGTCTTAGCTGCAGCAAGTAGTAAATTAGATTTTTCTTTAATCTCATTAATGGAATCAATAGGAGATCAGCAATCCAAAGTTCAAGTAGTATTTGATGCGAACTTAAATCCTATGATGGCCATGATGGTAAAGAAACCATTAACTAAATTTATGGATGGACTTTCAACTCAACTAAGTCTATTATAAAAATATTACTTCCTTATGGTTAAAGGTGTGAACCGATTCATCTTCTTTTCTAATTAAAAGTTGATTCTTCTGATTTACACCTTGAATCATTCCCACAAAAGGTGGTTTCCCAGGTTCTTGAAACATTGCCACCTTGTTAATTTTAAATAGGTTTTTATTGATTTTGGCCTGCCATAGTTCTACGGAAGTATCCCCCGATAGCTGTTTTAAATTAAATTCTATAGCTTCTATTAATTTTCCCAACAATTGATCCAAATCAAAATTAGCTCCTGTAATCGACTTTAAAGAACTTGCCTTGGTATTATTGGAGAAACTTTCTTGATTCACATTAACCCCCACTCCAATCACTGCATATTTCAATCCCTGACTGGAAAATTTCGTTTCTATTAAAATACCGCATATCTTTTTGTCAGCTGACATAATGTCGTTAGGCCATTTAATACTTAAATCTTGCAAGTTTAAGGTCTCTAAACAATTAAAAAGAGCATCACTAACTGCCCAATTTATCAAAGAAAGTGCATGAGAGTTCTCCTTTAAACCCTTATAAAACATGCTAAACATCAGGTTTTCTCCGGGTTTAGACTCCCAGGTATTATCTCTTTGACCTCGTCCCATGCTCTGATAATTTGCTTGAACAACAAGATAAGAGCTCAACACCTCCTTCTCTGCCATTCTCAACAAAAAAGAGTTGGTAGAATCGATGGCATTAAGTTTGATGATATTCATAGTATATTCCTAATTTAGAGATTAAGAATACTCAAAAAAAAACAATAACTTTGTTAAAATTAAAAAGAAATTAATGTCCAATAAAAATAACATAAGTACAGACCAATTAATTGCTCAAATCATTGATGGTATAGACGATGTAAAAGGAGAAGATATTCAACTTTTAGATTTACGAGATTTAGACAATACAGTATGTCAATATTTTATTGTTTGCTCAGGAAATTCCAATACACAAGTAAAAGCAATCTCAAGTTCAATTCAAAAGAAAGTAGGAAAAGAACTTCAAGAGAAAGCTTGGCATGTTGAAGGTGAACAAAGTGCAGAGTGGGTACTTGTGGATTATGTAGATGTTGTAGTTCACGTTTTCCAAAAACAAATTAGAGAATATTACGATATCGAAGGCCTATGGGGTGATGCAAAAATTACTCATATTTCAAACGACTAAAAACCATTAAATGGATAATAAAAATACCAACCCAAAAAATCCAAAAAACAAAATTCCTTCAATGAAACCTAAATTCAATTTTTATTGGATTTATGCAGGTTTGTTCATTTTCCTAATTGGAATTAATTTCATGATGGGAACTGACAATTCAACTGAGCTTACCTCGAACCAATATGAAGAAATTTTAAAAAGTGGAGATGTAAATAAAATTGAAGTAGTTAATGAAAAATACGCTTTAATCCATCTTAAAAAGGAGGCTGCAACTAAGGAGCAGTACAAGAAATATACTTCTTCAACTCCTTTTTTAGGCAATCAAGCTCCGGTTCTTGAATATACTTTTGGAGATTTACAAAATTTCGAAAATCAATACCAAGAGATTAAGAAAGATTATAATCTTGCTGATTTAGATATGAAAAACAGCGAGCATAGTGATATTTCAGAATATATATTTAGCTTTCTTCCATTCTTACTGATAATAGGATTATGGATCTTCTTCATGCGCCGCATGTCAGGAGGAGGTGGAGCCGGTGGAGGTCAAATTTTTTCTATAGGAAAATCTAAGGCTAAATTATTTGATCAAGAAGGTCAAGTAAAAACTACCTTTAAAGATGTAGCCGGATTAGAAGGCGCTAAAGAAGAAGTCCAAGAAATTGTAGATTTCCTTAAAAAACCACAAAAATATACAGCTTTAGGAGGGAAAATTCCCAAGGGAGCCTTACTAGTAGGACCTCCAGGAACAGGAAAGACTTTGTTAGCTAAAGCGGTTGCAGGTGAAGCTAATGTACCTTTCTTTTCATTGTCGGGATCTGATTTCGTAGAGATGTTTGTGGGAGTTGGAGCTTCCAGAGTACGTGATCTTTTCAAGCAAGCACAGCAAAAGTCACCTTCTATTATATTTATTGACGAAATCGACGCTATTGGTCGTGCTCGTGGAAAAAACAATATGACTGGTGGAAATGATGAGAGAGAAAACACGCTAAATCAACTGTTGACAGAAATGGATGGTTTCGGTACGGACACCAACGTAATTGTAATGGCAGCTACCAACCGTGCTGATGTTTTAGATAAGGCTTTGTTGAGACCAGGGCGATTTGACCGACAAATTTATGTGGATCTTCCAGATTTGAATGAAAGAAAGCAGATTTTTGAGGTTCATATGAAGAGATTGAAACTCGGAGAAAATGTGGATGTAGAATTTTTATCTCAACAAACTCCTGGATTCTCTGGAGCGGATATTGCAAACCTTTGTAATGAAGCTGCACTTATCGCTGCAAGACACGGAAAAAAGAAAATTGAAAAACAAGATTTCTTAGATGCTGTAGACCGTATCATTGGAGGACTAGAGAAAAAAAATAAAATCATCTCTCCTAAAGAGAAAAAAACTATAGCTTATCACGAAGCAGGTCATGCTACAGCGAGTTGGATGTTAGAACATGCTTCTCCTCTAGTCAAGGTTACTATAGTTCCACGAGGTCAATCCTTAGGAGCTGCATGGTATTTGCCAGAAGAAAGAGCCATAGTTCAAACAGAGCAAATGCTTGATGAAATGTGTGCTACACTAGCTGGAAGAGCTGCAGAAGACATCATGTTCGGAAAGGTATCAACCGGTGCTTTAAATGACTTGGAAAAAGTTACCAGACAAGCTAAAGCAATTGTAACCATTTATGGTCTTAATGACAAAATTGGGAATCTAACTTATTATGATTCTTCAGGACAGAATGAAAATGGTTTCACCAAACCATATAGTGAGCAAACAGCCCAAGTCATTGATAAAGAAATTTCAAAAATAATTGAAAGCCAATATGTAAGAGCTAAAGAAATCCTTAGTCAGCACAAGGATAAGCTTGTAGAATTAGCGGAACAATTATTGACAAATGAGGTTATTTTCAAAGAAGATTTAGTTAAAATCTTTGGTGAAAGACCTTTTCAGCAAAAGAAAGACACAAACCCAGTTGAGGAAAATAATAAAGAAGGAGAAGAATAAATGAATTTTTTCAAACGTCTTTTTAATTCAAATCAGGATAAAACTGAAAAAGAAACACCCCAAGAACAAAACTTGGGGTCTCTTTCTTTAGAGGAGAGTTTTGTTCATCAGTTTGTCTCAAAAGGGGGTAAATTTCTATACTGTTCTAATACAGAAGAACTCGATAAGCAATTTCTGAACATCGCTAAAGAAAATAATTGGACAGATTTTGAATATTATAAATCCAACCCATTAGAAGACTCACATATTCAATCAAGCTTACCTATAGAATCTAAACAAGGATCTGCTGTATTTATCAGTGCTTGTGAATATTTAATTTCTAATGATGGTACCATACTTCTGAGTTCCAACCAAATTGGAGAACAGAAAATAATTAATTTACCGGAAAACTTCATCCTTATAGCCAGAACCAGTCAAATTGTCAAAGACAAACGCGACGCACTTCACGGCATAAACTGGGGCTCTCAAACAGTAAAACCAACCAATATTTCTACCATAAAATACTTCGATCTAAACATTAAGTCTGATGATATTTTAAAGAATTATGGTAACAGTAATTCTAAAAACCTATATTTGCTCTTACTTGAAGACCTTTAAGAAATGAGCAAACTTTTAACGCGTGCAGTATCAGGACTTTTATTCGCCTTGATCACAATTTCATGTATTTTATATAATCAATTCAGTGCAGCTATCTATTTATTTGCGTTGATGCTTTTATGTCTTAAAGAATTCAAAAGACTTCTGGGTTATAATAGTTTTGTTCCCTATTTAATATCCATACTTCTATTTCTTCTAAATTTTGAGGGCAATACCCATTTTTTTAACATGGGAAAAAACATTGAAAAGTTAATCTATGCGGGCTTACTAGCCCTTACTTTAATTGAAATTTTAAGAATATTCATCAAGGTACCTAAATCAGATCAGGTAGACAATATCAAAGATTTTGTTCTAAGCATAGCCTATATTCCAATTCCATTCATGCTCGCTTATCAAATTGGATTCATTGAATTTCATGATACTACATATTCTCCAACACTGATACTTCTAGTATTCTTCATGTTGTGGTCAAATGATTCATTTGCATTTTTGATTGGAAAAAACATTGGAAAAACACCTTTAGCACCTAAAGTATCTCCAAAAAAAACAATTGAAGGATTTGCAGGAGGCGTATTCTCCACAATAGCTATTGCTTTAATTCTATCTTTATGGTTCTTGAAAGATGAAAACTTTAATATCTTTGCATGGATTGGACTCGCTCTAATTGTCAGTATATCAGGAGTAATTGGAGATCTAATCGAATCGTATTTTAAGAGGAGAGCCGGGGTGAAAGATAGTGGGAATAGCATCCCAGGTCATGGAGGTTTTCTAGATCGTCTAGATAGCTTTATCTTTGCAACACCATTTGTTTATTTATATTTAACTTTTATATTTTAATATGTTTCACAAGGAAGGACATAAAATAATTGCAATCAGTTCATTAATTGCAGTTGCTGCCATATTATTATCAGATCATTTTATTTCGATTTTATGGCTTAATAAACTTGTTCAATTAACCGCTTTAGTACTCTTAGTATTAATCTTACAATTTTTCAGAAATCCCAAGAGAAAAGCAATTTTAAATGATGCAAATATTTGCTCACCTGTTGATGGAAAAGTAGTTGTGATTGAAGAGGTCTATGAAGGTGAATATTTTAAAGATAAAAGGCTGCAAGTTTCAATATTCATGTCACCTTTAAACGTACATGTTACTCGATATCCACTTAGCGGAATCGTTAAGTATAGTAAATATCACCCTGGGAAGTATTTAGTAGCTTGGCATCCCAAGAGCTCAACGGAAAATGAAAGAACCACAGTTGTTTTAGAGAATAACATTTTCGGAGAAGTACTTTACAGACAAATTGCTGGAGCTATGGCAAAACGCATCGTAAATTATGCAAAAAAAGACATGGTTGTAGTACAAGGAACTGACGCTGGTTTTATTAAATTTGGTTCTAGAGTTGACCTATTTCTTCCTTTAGATGCAAAGGTAGAGGTTGAATTAAATCAAAAAGTAAAAGGAGCTCAAGATATTATTGCAACAATCTAAATTTCGAATTATGAAAAAACTAATCACATTATTTTTGCTATCTAGTCTAATTCTCACTTCTTGTAATTCAAAGAAATCAGAAGAGAGTTTTAGTGTAGACACTGCAAATTCAAAAATTATTTGGACCGCTTATAAGACAACAGATAAAGTTCCTGTTCAAGGTGAATTCAAAGAAGTTAAAGTAAAAGATGGAAATGGAACTTCAATTGAAGATGCCGTAAGTAATCTGAAATTCACTATTCCTGTATCTAGTATTTTTACAAACAATACAGATCGTGATAAAAAGATTTTGGATCATTTCTTTGCAGTGATGATCAATTCAATGAGTCTTAAAGGGAGTATACATCTCGGAGAAAACAATAAGGCCTATGCTCAACTGTCATTAAATGGTGTGAGCAACAAATTGCCTTTAAACTATGAAATACATCAAAATGTAGTAAAGCTTACTGGCCTACTAGAGTTAGATCAGTGGGAAGCCATGGAAGCTGTTAAATCCATTAACGATGCTTGTTATGACCTACACAAAGGTGCTGATGGGGTATCAAAAACCTGGTCAGAAGTAGCCATTGACCTGAGCATACCGGTCATCAAGAAATAAAAAAAAACCAAGCTCGATGAGCTTGGTTTTTTTTTGGATTTTATTCTAAAGAAATATTGTACTTAAACTAAATCTTTTAGGGCCTGTACAAAAACATAAACATCTTCAAAAGAGTTATACATGGGCGTTGGACTAATTCGAATCACATCTGGCTCTCTCCAATCCCCGATAATATGTTGATCTAATAATTGTTGAAATAAACTCTTATCAGCACCTTTAATTTGTATGGACAGTTGACATCCTCTTCTATCTTTATCGACAGGTGTAATAATTCGAATTCGATCCGTTTTAATCTCAGTTAATAAAAACTCTAAATAGCCCGTTAAGGCTATAGACTTTTTTCTAAGCTCATCCATTCCAATTTCATCAAACAAGTCCATAGAAGCCTTAATTGGAGCAAGAGAAAGCATGGGTTGATTACTTTGCATCCATCCTTCTGCCCCAGGAATAGGGTCAAAATCTAAACGCATTTTGAAACGGGTTTCTTTATTGTGTCCCCACCATCCCGCAAAGCGATTTAAATCCTTATCATAAGCATATCGTTCGTGAACAAACATCCCTCCTATGGCGCCTGGACCAGAATTCATATACTTATAAGTACACCAAGCAGCAAAATCTATATTTGAATCATGTAAATTTAGTGGAACATTACCAGCAGCGTGGGCTAAATCAATACCTACCTTCGCCCCGGCTTCATGACCAATCCTAGCAATTTCATCAAGTTCTAGACGCTGACCGGTATAATAGTTAACCCCACCAACCATAATCAAGGCTAAACTTTCCTTATTATCCTGGACTAAAACTTCTAGGTCAGAGAGTTCAAGCAGACCCGAGGATTTGTTTTTTTTCCAATATACTATACTCTCTTCTCGGCTAAAGCCATGGTGTTTCACCTGAGACTCCACCACATAATTATCACTTGGGAAAGCATCCTCTTCAACAATAATTTTATAACGCTCAATACTGGGCTTATAAAAAGAAACCATCAAGAAATGTAAGTTTGCCGTTAAGGTATTCATCACACTTACTTCAATAGGCTTTGCTCCCACCACCTTAGCCATTTTCTCACTAATTTCGTCGTGATAATACATCCATGGATTATCACCATAAAAATGACCATCCACAGCTAGGTTTTTCCAATCATTCATTAAATCCTGAACACTTTTCTCGACGCGTTTAGATTGTAGCCCTAAAGAATTTCCACAAAAATACAAGCCCTTTTGTTCCGGATAAGGAAAGTTAAATTCCGAGCGATACTTAGATAAAGGATCCTTACGATCTAAATCAAGAGCAAAACTCAATTCATTTTTATACATGTTTGTTTGTTTAGAATTACAATGATAAAAAAAAAGAGAGACTTAAAAGCCTCTCTTCTATATTAATATAAAACTCTAAATTTTATAGTATTTGGTATTTTTTTCAAGGAAGGGATTACGTCTGAGTCATAATCTTTCGATATATCTGTAATCACATAACCTACATTTTCATCCGTAGAAAGATATTGCCCCACAATATTCAATTTATATTTCGCAAATATTTCATTAATATCTGCCATAACCCCGGGAACATTCTTATGCATATGTAAAAAACGATGTGAATTCACGAACTCTGGTAATCTTACATTTGGAAAATTTACTGCATCCACAGTATTACCCGAATTCATAAACGATAAAATTTTTCCTGGAACGAAATCGGCTATATCTTTCTGCGCCTCCTCAGTACTACCTCCAATATGAGGAGTCAAAATCACATTGTCAAGTCCCTTTAATTCCGTTACAAAGCTACCGTTTGCTCTCGGTTCTTCTGGATATACATCCACGGCTACTCCACCTAGCTTCCCTGATTTTAAAGCCTCAGTAAGCGCCTCTATTTCAACTACGAATCCACGAGCGAGATTAAGCAAAATCGCTCCATCTTTCATCATAGCTATTTCCTTCTTACCGATGAAATTCCGATTGATCTTATTATCATCAATATGTATGGAAACTACATCAGAAATATTCAATAATTCCTCAAGAGAGTGACATTTCTTGGCATTACCTAGAGCTAATTTATCTTGAACATCATAGTAAAACACCTTCATCCCTATAGCTTCCGCTAAAACTGACAATTGTTTACCTATATTTCCATAACCAATAATACCCAAGTTTTTACCACGAATTTCTTTAGAATTAAGTGCAGTTTTATTCCATTGTCCATTATGCAGTTCTACGCTTCTTGTGAACACGTTGCGCATTAACATAATAATCTCCCCAATAGCCATTTCCACCACGGAACGCGTATTTGAATAGGGTGCATTAAACACAACTATTCCTTTTTTAGAACAAGCCTCTAGGTCCACTTGCTTAGTACCAATACAAAATGTACCAATACTCATTAATTTATCTGCAGCTGCGATGACTCTATCCGTCACCTGTGTTTTAGAACGAATCCCTAATACGTGTACACCTTTAATTTTCTCAATAAGCTCCTCTTCGCTTAAACTATGAGCAATCATTTCAACTTTAAATCCAGCACCACTTAATTTGACAAAAGCATCTGAATGCACATTTTCTAAAAGCAAAATTTTAATCTTACTTTTAGGAAAAGACTCTTTTCTAGGTAAATCATTCACATATAAAAACTCTGTAAAGTTCTCAATGACATGATCTGCATTTTTGATTGCCTTTTCACGAGCAACATTCTCTGTATAGGCAAAGAATTTATCTGCAACACCAGCACCGCGCATCACATAATCAGAATATCCGTCTCCAATCACGTGAACTTCTCCTTGCAGATTGAGTCTTTTAAGGCATTCTATCTTCCCATTGTGATGTGCTAAAACATTCTGATCATCAAATCCAACTACCCTATCGTTCTCATCAAACACAAAAGTATTTGCAAAAACACGTTCTGAAGGGATATTATAATCAAGTACAATATCATCGATAAATTCCTTGAAACCACATGAAATCACATAGATATCATCTTTATAGTTTTCAAAAAAGTCTCTATTAGCCTCAATGGAAGGAGAAACTTTTGTTTCCAATTCTCCTATTAATTGTTTAATGTCATCTTTTGAAGGTTTAATCAGTGAAATTCTACGCTCTAGGCTTTCAGTAAAGGAAATATCTCCATCAATACCCAAATTGGTAATATCCTTAATTTGTTCAATAATTTGGTCCTTATTCAAATCATCTTTTAAGGTGATTTCCGCTAAAACATCTAGAGCTTCAACACTTGTCAGCGTTGAATCAAAATCAAAAACGAATTTTTTATTGGGTTGCATAACTATCTAATTTATACTCCCAAAGGTAATGGAACACAATTGAAAAGGCTACTTTACCTCTGATAATTTATAGCTATGGATTAATTTTTATTATTACAACAAAAAACATGGGAAAGAATTAAATATTCCTTTTTTCTAAATCAATATAGGATGATAAATTCATATAAATCAAAAATACAAAAGACAAAACCAGAGTATTGGTAAGCCATCTAAAAAAGCAATATAGAACCAAGAGTTATGAATTTTGTGGGCCCATAAACACGAAAAAAAAACTATTATAAGCATTGCTAAACTCACTGTGGAAAAGCTATTAGAAAAAAACAAACTTAAGCCTCCAAGGACAAATATCAGTACAAATAACAAGTTCTGACTTGAAGTACTCAAATAATTTGCAAGGGTAAAAAGAGTACCCTTATCTGAATTCACATCTCTAATATCAAACGCAAATGCCCAAAGAAAGCACCAAGAAAGGCCGAATATCAAATAGTAAATAACACTTGCTATTACTTGATTCCCTGATTGCATTCCAGGGATCAAAAAACAAAGAACAAACCAGGAGATAGAAATATGAAAAAGTTTAAAAAACCTCCAATATCTCAGGCCTTTTAGTTGAACATTTGGCCCCAACTCATACAGCGTGGAAAGAAAACCAGAAAATGCGAGTAACAACAGTTGAATTGGACGAAATGCGTCCAAAGTAAAGATAAGCCCTAAGCCACTTAAAACGATTAATAGAAATCTAAAATCTAATTTAATTTTTGAATGCATCCAGTGAATAAAGTTATACACTAAAAAAGTAGATAAACCGGCAAAGATTAACTGCTTTAAATCGAAATAACCTAAACTGAGTTGGCTGAGCCCCATCAAGCATAACGCTGAACATGAAATAAAAAGATAATAACTCCATAAAGGCTTGTAAATATTCATAAAATCAAAGATAAGCAACTGAGCGTGAATTTTTTTTTATTAACTAAAAAATATCCTTCAATTTCATTACTTTTACCGCGAAAACTCAATAAACAAACACATGAATACCAACACGTTCTCAAATAGACATATTGGACCAAGGGGCACTAACTTGGAACAAATGTTAGAGGATATCCAAGCGGAGAACCTTGATCAATTGATAGATCAAACTATTCCTACGGATATTAGATTAAATTCTCCTTTAGATTTGGAGCCTGCCATTTCAGAAGCTCAGTTTGCAAAACATATTGCTGAACTTGCTGAAAAGAACAAAGTATACAGCACTTATATTGGTTTGGGTTATCACCCTACACGAGTTCCTGCTGTTATTCAAAGAAATATTTTCGAAAACCCAGGTTGGTATACAGCCTATACCCCTTATCAAGCAGAAATTGCTCAAGGGCGTTTAGAAGCATTATTGAATTTCCAAACCATGGTCTGTGACCTTACTGGGATGGAACTGGCTAACTCTTCATTACTAGATGAAGGAACCGCAGCTGCCGAAGCCATGAGTATGTTATTTGCATCTCGTTCAAGAGGACAGAAAAAAGCGAATGCCAATAAGTTTTTTATATCGGATGAAGTATTACCTCAAACCATATCTATTTTACAAACTAGAGCTATTCCTATTGGTATTGAATTGGTAATAGGTAATGTTTTAGAAACAGAATTTAATCAAGATTATTTTGGAGTATTGGTACAATACCCAGGGAAACACGGAGCTGTTGTATCCTTTAATGAACTTAGTGCTCAATTGAAGCAATTAGACATTAAACTTGCTGTAGCAGCAGATTTAATGAGTTTAGCCTTACTAACACCTCCTGGTGAGTGGGGAGCTGATGTGGTTGTTGGAACAACTCAACGATTCGGAATTCCTCTGGGTTATGGAGGACCTCATGCTGCTTTTTTTGCAACTAAAGAATCCTACAAACGAAATATTCCAGGAAGAATTATAGGAGTAACCGAAGATGTGGACGGAAACCGAGCGTTAAGGATGGCTCTTCAAACAAGAGAGCAGCATATTAAACGCGAAAAGGCGACCTCAAACATTTGTACTGCTCAAGTTCTTCTTGCTGTAATGGCGGGAATGTATGGGGTTTATCACGGACCTAAAGGAATTCAATTCATCGCAAGTAAAATTAACCTTTTGGCAAACAGTCTTGCTGAAGGTTTAAGTGATTTAGGGTTTAAGCAAGAGAACAAAGCCTTTTTCGATACTATCGTCGTTGAATTAAATGAGTACAGTGCTTCTCAACTTCAAGCATTGGCCTTGGCACATGAAATGAATTTCAATTACATTTCTGAGAAAGCAATCAGTATTTCAATTAATGAAGAAACGGAATTAAAAGACATTCAGAATATTCTTGATGTATTTGCTCAAATGAGCGGTCAAGAAAAGCTTGAAGCTAACTTTGATTTAAACAAGGAAATTGATCTTAAAGAATTCCAAAGAACTTCTCCTTATTTGACTCATGAAGTATTCAACACCTTTCATAGTGAAACAGAAATGATGAGATATATCAAGCGTTTAGAACGTAAAGATTTATCTCTGAATCATTCCATGATTTCCCTTGGATCATGTACTATGAAATTAAATGCAGCTTCTGAAATGCTACCTTTATCAAGTGGACTTTGGGGGAATATTCACCCTTTTGCTCCAGTAGATCAAGCAGCTGGATATCATGAAGTATTTAAAAACCTAGAACATCAATTAAATATAATCACTGGTTTTGCTGGCACCTCTCTGCAACCGAATTCGGGAGCTCAAGGAGAGTTTGCAGGACTTATGGTTATTCGTGCTTTTCACGAAAATAATGGAGACCAACATAGAAATATCTGTTTAATACCGGCTTCAGCACATGGAACGAATCCAGCTTCAGCTGTAATGGCAGGAATGAAAGTTGTGGTGACCAAAACCTCTGAAGATGGTAATATTGATCTTGAGGATCTAAAGGAAAAAGCTGAATTACACAAAGACAATTTAGCTGCCTTGATGGTAACTTATCCTTCAACTCATGGAGTTTTTGAATCAGCTATCAAACAAATCACGAAAATTATTCATGATAACGGTGGTCAAGTTTATATGGATGGGGCGAATATGAATGCCCAAGTTGGACTTACCAACCCTGCAATCATTGGGGCGGACGTTTGTCATTTAAATCTCCATAAAACTTTTGCCATCCCTCATGGCGGTGGTGGACCAGGTATGGGACCAATTTGTGTTGCAGAACACTTAGTTCCATTTTTACCAAGCAATCCGGTAATTTCCACTGGTGGAGCTAAAGGAATAAGTGGAATCTCTGCAGCTCCTTGGGGGTCTTCTTTGGTTCTTTTAATTTCTTATTCTTATATAAAGATGCTTGGAACAAAAGGACTTACGGAATCTACAAAATACGCAATTCTTAACGCAAATTATTTAAAGGCAAAACTTGAACCTCACTTCCCTATTTTATATACAGGAGAACAAGGTCGTGCTGCTCACGAAATGATCGTTGATTGTAGAGCATTTAAAGCTCAAGGAATTGAAGTAACTGATATAGCTAAGAGGTTGATGGATTATGGTTTCCATGCACCTACAGTATCTTTTCCAGTTGCGGGAACTTTAATGATTGAGCCAACAGAGAGTGAGAATAAAGATGAACTGGATCGTTTCATCAATGCTATGGTTTCTATTAGAGAAGAAATTAAAAATGCGGATGTAGCTCAGGAGAATAACCCCCTGAAAAATGCTCCTCATACCTTAGAAATGATTACTTCAGATCATTATGATTTACCTTATTCAAGACAGGTTGCTGCCTTCCCATTAGCCGGGATTAAGTCGAATAAATTCTGGCCATCTGTACGAAGAGTAAAGGAAGCTTTTGGAGATAGAAACCTAATATGTTCTTGTAACCCAATCAGCGATTATATTGACTAATTCTTATTAGATTCTAAAAATTCAAAAAACCTCGAAGAAATTTGAGGTTTTTTTTATTTAATTCACAATCTAAATCGGTTTCGAAAAAAATAATCTATAAGGCCGTAAAAAAGGGGAAGAATATTTTTTATTGCTCTTCGTTTTATTTATTTTTGCTCCTCATTTTCTGAACAGAATTTATTATGAAAGAAATTACAAAAGAGACTTATATCCAATGGTATAAAGACATGTTGTTTTGGAGAAAATTCGAAGACAAACTTGCCGCAGTATATATTCAACAAAAAGTTCGTGGATTTTTGCACCTTTACAATGGTCAAGAAGCAGTTCTTGCTGGAGCATTACATGCCATGGATCTTTCTAAAGACAAAATGATTACAGCTTATCGTAACCATGTTCAACCAATCGGAATGGGAGAAGATCCTAAAAGAGTAATGGCTGAATTATACGGTAAAAAAACAGGAACTTCTCAAGGACTTGGTGGATCTATGCACATTTTCTCTAAAGAACATGGTTTCTATGGAGGTCACGGAATTGTAGGTGGTCAGATTCCTTTAGGTGCTGGTTTAGCATTTGCGGATAAATATTACGACCGTGAGGCAGTAACCTTAACTTATTTTGGTGATGGTGCCGCTCGTCAGGGATCTCTTCATGAGACTTTTAACATGGCCATGAACTGGAAACTTCCTGTAGTTTTTATTGTAGAAAATAACGGATACGCAATGGGTACATCAGTAGATCGTACTGCGAATCATGAAGACATTTGGAAACTAGGTCTTGGATATGAAATGCCTTGTGGCCCAGTGGATGGTATGAATCCTGTTAAAGTTGCAGAAGCTATGGATGAAGCAATTGCTAGAGCACGTCGTGGAGATGGGCCTACATTCTTAGAAATGAAGACTTATAGATACCGTGGACATTCTATGTCTGATGCTCAACACTACAGAACCAAGGCTGAAGTAGAAGAATACAAGAAAATTGATCCAATAACTCAAGTGAAAGACATTATCCTTGAAAACAAATATGCCTCAGAAGATGAAATTAAATCTTGGGATGCAGATGTAAAGGAAAGAGTTAAAGAATGTGAGAAATTCGCAGAAGAATCTGAGTATGCAGATCTTTCTTTAATGCACGATGTTGTATATGCTCAAGAAGATTACCCATTTATCAAATAATTAAAACAAATTATGGCTACAGTAATAAATATGCCTCGCTTAAGCGATACGATGACAGAAGGAACTGTTGCATCATGGCTTAAAAAAGTTGGGGACCGAATTGAAGAAGGAGATATTCTTGCTGAAATTGAAACGGATAAAGCAACAATGGAGTTTGAATCTTTTAACGAAGGAACTCTTTTGTATATCGGTGTTCAAGAAGGTGACTCTGCTCCTGTTGATAGCTTGTTGGCTATTATTGGTGAAGAAGGTGAAAACGTTGATGCACTAGTTTCTGGAGGTGCTGCCCCAGAAGTTGTAGCTCAAGAAGAAACTCCTGTTGCTCCTGTAACTGAAGCTGCGGCTCCAGCAGCTGCTCCGGCAGTTGAGATGCCGTCTAATTTAACCGTGGTTACTATGCCTCGTTTAAGTGACACTATGACTGATGGTACCGTTGCAACATGGTTAAAACATGTTGGTGATCAAGTTCAAGAAGGAGATATCCTTGCTGAAATTGAAACGGATAAAGCGACTATGGAGTTTGAATCATTTAATGAAGGTACTTTATTATATGTAGGTCTTAAAGAAGGAGAATCGGCTCCAGTGGATAGTATTCTTGCTATTATTGGTGAACAAGGTGCAGATGTTGATGCAGCACTAGCAGCATTCAACGCAAGCCATGGTGAAGCTCCTCAAGCAGAACCTACTGCAACTAAACAAGAGGAAGCTCCTAAAGCGGCGGCTCCTGCTCCTAAAGCAGCGGCAACAGCGACAGCTCCGCAAGCAGTAAAAGCAGAGGTCGTAAACACTGGACGTATTGTTGCTTCTCCTTTAGCTAAGAAAATAGCACAAGAAAAAGGAATCAACTTAGCAACAGTGCAAGGAACTGGTGAACATGGAAGAATCATCAAAAAAGATGTTGAATTCTATAATCCTGTAGTTAATGCTCCTGCAGCTCCTGCAGCTGAAGTAAAAACATTTGCTCCAGCAGGTGAACCTCAAGTAGAAGAAATCAAGAATTCTCAAATGAGAAAGACTATCGCGAGAAGATTGTCTGAGTCTAAGTTTAGTGCTCCTCATTATTATTTGACGATTGACATCAATATGGATGAAGCAATCAATTCAAGAAAAGCGATCAATTCAATTCCTGATACTAAGGTTTCATTTAATGATTTAGTAGTTAAAGCATCTGCTATGGCCTTAAAGAAACACCCACAAGTTAATTCTCAATGGACTGACAACAATACGATCATCAACCACCATGTAAACATTGGTGTTGCTGTAGCAGTTGAAGATGGTTTAGTGGTTCCTGTAATTCCTTTTACAGATACTAAGAGCCTAACAAGCATTGGTGCTGAAGTAAAAGAGTTGGCTATTAAAGCAAAAACTAAGAAACTTCAACCTAAAGAAATGGAAGGTTCTACCTTCACAGTTTCCAACTTAGGAATGTTTGGTATTAGTGAATTTACTTCAATCATCAACCAACCTAATTCTGCCATTCTTTCTGTAGGAGCTATTAGTCAGCAGCCTGTAGTTAAAAATGGAGAAATTGTAGTTGGTAATATCATGAAAGTAACTTTAGCATGTGACCATAGAACCGTAGATGGTGCAACGGGAGCTCAATTCTTGCAAACTTTAAAAAGCTTTGTAGAGAATCCTGTGACTATGCTTGCGTAACTTATAACACTTTAAAAGGCCATCCTGTAAGGGTGGCTTTTTTTTTGGACTAAATCAACAAAATTACACCATGAAAAAACTACTTAGCCTACTAATTGTTCTCAGTCTTGCATCCTGTTCGGATATAAGTTTCGATTCGGAAAGTCCTGAAATCAACTACAGCATTGAAGACATGAATGGAAGCACTCTTAAAACTCTCGATAGCAAAGATTCTTTCCAGCCGAACACCTCTGACATCTATTATCTAAAGGCAGACAACAGTAGTAAAAGGCATCCCGTATTTTTTAGAGAAGGAGAATCTATGAAGATCACAATCGACCAGGATCAAAAGATTCTAATCGCCGGTGGACTTGATCAACAAAAATATGAAGACTATGAATCCTTTAGATTAAATTCCCTCAAGAGATTGGTTCTTGAAATTAGAAGAAAGATTCAGAAAACTCAAAACAAAGACTCTATAACCTTCCTGGGTTTATTAGAAACAAAAAATTATGACAAGCACCTACAAGAGCTGATGACTTATAGTCAAGAAAAGCTTAAAGGATCTTTAGTCTTAGCGCATGCAAGTACACGTTGGATCTATGAGCATCATGAGAACTATATAGACAGCAGTCTTTCTAATTTTCAAATAGATTTCCCTAAGAGTGAGGCTCTTGCCTTTATGCAAAAAAGAATTAAGAACTTAAAGGACAATAGCATTGGATCGGTACTGAATTTAGAACATTTTGAAAACCAAAGTGGACAGCTTAAAGAAATAAAACTTGAAAAGGAAATAAATCTCATCGAGTTTTGGGCCAGTTGGTGCCCTCCCTGTAGAAGAGATGCTAAATACTTAGCCGCGCTTGATCACCAAAAAATAGGATTGTGGAGTATTTCTTTAGACACTCGTCATAAGAGCTGGATAAATGCCTTAGAAAAGGACAACAGGACCTGGAACAACCTTAATGCCCCTCAAGGCTTGCTCTCCCCTAAAATAAAAGCATACGGAATAACAGCACTTCCTTACAACTTCATAGTGAATGACAAAGGAATAATTCTCGATAAAAATATTCACGGACAAGAATTACTCAACTATTTCAATAAAAAAGACTTGAGTAACTAAACTCAAGTCTTTTAAATATAATATTTCTACAAACCCTAGTTTACTAGGTCAAAGGCTTGAATTGCAATTTCTAATTCCTCATTAGTAGGACATACTAAAATCTTCATTTTAGAATTCTCCTTAGAGATAATTCTCGTTTCTTTAGAGCGAATATCGTTTAACTCTTGATCTAATTCAAGACCGAAGTAGCTCATATCTTTACAAACTAAGTCTCTCATAACATTAGAATTTTCACCAATACCTGCGGTGAAAACGATCGCATCTGCCCCATTCATTGCCGCAACATAAGAACCGATGAATTTTTTAATTCTATAAGCACTCATCTCTAAAGCTAATTGACAATCTTTATTACCATCAGCAGCTGCCGATTCAATATCCCTAAGATCACTATGTCCGGTAAGCCCTAACATTCCTGCTTTCTTTTGAATAAAAGTATTTGCTTGATCTGAGGTATATCCTAATCGATCCATTAAATAGAAAATTACGGATTGATCAATATCACCACTTCGTGTACCCATGATAAGACCATTTACAGGTCCAAAACCTAGAGAGTGATCAAAACTCTTTCCATCTTTTATCGCCGTTACACTACATCCGTTTCCTAAATGAATGTTGATAAGCTTTTCAGACTGCGCTTCACCAAGGAATTCACGTGTTTTTGCCGCAACATATTTATGGCTCGTCCCATGGAATCCATAGACCCGTATTTTTTCTTGATCTGCTATCTTTTTATCTATAGCAAATCTATGCGCTACCTCTGGAATTGTCTGATGGTATGCAGTATCAAAAACCGCCACTTGTTCTGCACTTGGGAAAATTTGTTCAGCCACTTCGATACCCTCTAAATTCGCCGGGTTATGCAAAGGTGCTAGACTGATTAAATCTTTTATTTTCTCTTTTACATCTTGATCTATCCTAACGGTGTCTTTGAAATATGATCCACCATGAACGACTCTATGTCCAATTACATCAATATCAGAACGATCTTGGATTACACCAATCTTATCATCCATTAATAATTTTGCTACCGCTTCAAGTCCTGAAGTATGATTTTCCACCTCTTGGATGTTCTGATAATCTTCAGTTGCAGTTTTATAATTAACGATTGCATTCTCTAGACCAATTCGTTCAACTAATCCTGAACAAACTACTTTTTCTTGAGGCATTTCTATCAATTGAAATTTAATTGACGAACTACCCGAGTTTATTATTAAAATATTCATCTTATTTATCTTGTGCTTGAATTGCTGTAATAATTACAGTATTAAAAATATCTTCAATTGTACATCCGCGACTTAAGTCATTTACCGGAGCATTTAATCCTTGTAACATAGGACCAATAGCAATTGCTCCTGTTTCACGTTGTACCGCTTTATAAGTGTTGTTTCCTGTATTTAAATCAGGGAATATTAATACAGATGCTTGACCTGCAACCTCTGAATTCGGTAATTTACTCTTACCAATGTTCTTATCAACTGCAGCATCGTATTGAATTGGACCTTCTATTTTAAGATCTGGCCTCTTAGACTTCACGATTTCTGTAGCTTGTCTAACCTTATCAACCTGCTCTCCTTTCCCAGAAGTACCAGATGAATATGATAACATCGCTACTTTAGGTTCGATACCAAAAGCTAAACTTGAATCTGCCGAAGAAATAGCAATCTCAGCTAATTGTTCTGCAGTTGGGTCAGGGTTAATTGCACAATCTCCAAATACAGAAACACGATCTTCTAGACACATAAAGAATACAGAAGATACTACAGAGACCCCAGGTTTAGTCTTAACAAACTGCAAGGCAGGTCTAATTGTATGCTGTGTCGTATGCGCAGCACCCGAAACCATACCATCAGCATCTCCTTTGAAAACCATCATGGTTCCGAAATAAGACACATCAGACATGACATCTCTCGCCATATGAATATTAACATTCTTATGTTTTCTCAACTCGTAAAAAGTATTTACATAATCTTCGAATTGAGGTGAATCTACTGGGTTCACTAAATTTACTCTGCTTAAATCTAACTTTAGGCCTAAATCAGAAATCAAAGATTTGATCTGCACTATATCTCCTAGGATAGTTAGGTCTACTATATCCATTGCAGCAAGTCTGGAAGCAGCTTGCAATACTCTTGCATCGTTACCCTCAGGAAGAACTACGTGTTTTCTCGATTTCTTTGCACGCTCTACTAAATTGTATTGGAACATACTTGGAGTCATACTTTCAGATTCAAATGCGGTAAATTTATCTACAATCCCATTAATGTCAACATACTTCTCAAATGCCCCAATTGAGGTTAAAATCTTTTTCTCATTATCAGCATAAATTTTAGACTGTATGTTTCCAATTTTATTGGTAATCGAAAAAGTTCCTCCAGGTACAGACAGAATAGGCAATACATCACTCAAACCTTCAATTAATAAAGAAATGTTCTCATCAGGCAATAGACCTCCAGTTAAAACTATACCAGAAACATTTGGATAATTTGCAGATTGATGTGCCTGAAGAGTTCCTAAGATAACATCAGCGCGATCACCTGGTGTGATCACTAAGGTATCTTCATGCAAATGGTTCACAAAGTTCCTTAACTGCATAGCTCCAACACTAAACCCTCCAGTTTGGTTATTTAAATAGTCCTCACCGAATAGAATTTTAGCATCTAACTGATCTGCAATTTCTTGTATGGTAGGATTTGCTAAAGAAGAAATCCTTGGAATTACAGAAATTACAATATTATCGGGCATCTCTTCAGAAAGAGCTTCTATGACCGATTTTATATTCTTTTCTAAGACTTTATTGGCGATGACACCAATGACTTCAACCTCTTTTTCTTTAAAAGCATCGTAAGTCAAATGAATACCAGACGAATAATCCTCAAGACTCTTTCCCTTTCCACTTCCTACAATTAAAGCTGGAATTCCCAGATTCTTAGCGATTAACACATTAAGATCCATTTCCATAAAACTTGTCTCCCCACTGAAATCTGTTCCTTCAACTAAAACAAAATCATAAGCTTCTTCAAGTTTCTTATATTTTTCGATGATATGCTCTATAATCGATGCATCTGCCCCTTCATTCCATCGCTTTACTAGCTCTTTCCTAGTAAAGGCAAAAGCCTCATCATAATTCATCTCAATCCCAAAATGACTCAAGACTGTGTCAATATGATTATCTAACTTACCGTCTTGATCATCCGATATTATTGGTCGAAAATAAGCTACTTTACCTATTTTCCCTCTCAAGGCGTGCATAAGACCCAAAGAGACTATTGACTTACCGCTATTAGCCTCAGCAGTAGCAACATACAAAGCTTTACTCATAAAAGATATTTTTTACAAATATACGGTATCTACTAAAATTTTCGCTGACATTTATCATATTTTAACTAGAGTTTTGACTGAATTAAATACTTATATTTGTCCCTTAAACGCCCTTTAAAATGAAAACTCTTTTCAAAAACATCAAAGGTCTACTGCAAGTGGATCGAAAAAATCAACAAAAGATCTCTGGTGAACATATGAGTACACTCCCGATGATTGAAGATGCTTATTTACTTGTTGAAAATGATCACATTTTAGACTACGGCCCTCAATCTACGTGGAATAATGATTCAATTATTGATAAAGAGATTGATCTTCAAGGACGTTATATTTTACCTGGTTGGTGTGACTCACACACCCATATTGTCTATGCGGGAAATCGAGAACAAGAATTCGTCGATCGTATAAATGGAATGACCTATGAACAAATAGCCTCTCGTGGCGGTGGTATTTTGAATTCCGCTCAAAAAATTAAGGAAGCCTCCTTTGAGGAGCTTTTTGAGCAATCCGAAGGGCGATTACAAGAAGTGATTTCTCAAGGTACTACGGCATTAGAAATTAAGTCTGGATATGGCTTAGACCTAGAAAATGAACTCAAAATGCTTCGAGTTATAAAGGCTTTGAAAGAAAAATATGACTTACCAATCAAAGCAACATTCTTAGGGGCACATGCTTTGCCCGAAGCTTATAAAGATCGTAAAAATGACTATGTAGATTTAATCATAGATGAAATGTTACCGATCATAGCAAAGGAAGGCTTAGCAGATTATATAGATGTGTTTTGTGAAAAAGGTTATTTTGACACTACAGATACTCAAAGAATTGTGGAAGCTGGTGCAGGTTTTGGCCTTAAGGCAAAGCTTCATGTCAATCAATTCTATAGTATAGGTGGAATTCAAGTGGCTACAAAAAACAAGGCCTTAAGTGTAGATCACTTAGAGGTTCTCTCTGAAGAAGATTTAGAGAACTTATCCGAATCAGAAGTAATGCCAGTGGCACTTCCAAGTTGCTCGTACTTCTTGAGTATTCCTTACACTCCCGCAAAACAAATCATCGAAAAAGGTTTAGCCCTAGCACTGGCAAGTGACTATAATCCAGGCTCAACACCTTCGGGAAATATGAATTTCGTGGTAGCTACTGCTTGTATTAAAATGAAACTTACACCTGAACAGGCCTTTAACGCCGCTACCTTAAATGGAGCCTATGCAATGGATTTACAAGACGAAGTTGGAAGTATTGATAGAGGAAAAAAAGCGAATTTTATCATTACTAAAGCTATAAACAGCCCTTATGTAATTCCTTATGCTTTCGGATCTAATCCAATTCAAAGTGTTTATATTAACGGAAAAGAAACCCAGTATGCCTAAGTTAAATTTCCTAAACAAAGAGCTACAGAACAGTTTAGTAACACCAAGAGAGGGAGAGGTCAAAGCCGGTGAACATGTTCAATACGCAGAAGAGCATGATTGGTCAGAAAAGATCAAAGACCCTGAGATTAATTTTGTGATCATAGGCCTATGCGAAGATTTAGGAGTGGCTCTAAACAAAGGATTTAAAGGAGCTGAGTCAACATTTCTTCCAAGTTTAAAGGCCATATTAAATACCCAAAAAAACAGATTCAATTCTCTTGATGACCTACTTGTTCTAGGTTATGTAGACCTTGAGGAAAATGATGGAATAGATCAAATGGATGACTTTCTAAGCGCATTGATTAAAAAAGTCAAATTAGCGGGAAAAACTCCCATCGCAATTGGAGGAGGACACAACAATAGTTACGGAATGTTAAAAGGTAGTTCACAAGCTCTTAATAAGCCCATAAACTGTCTTAACTTTGATGCCCATACCGACTTTAGAAACTTAGAACATCGTCATAGCGGAAATGGCTTTTCTTATGCCTATGCACATAAGTACTTAAAACGTTATCTAGTTCTTGGAATTCAAGAAAATTACACACCTGAATATATCTTTGAGCAATTTGAAAAGAATAGTGATTTAAAGATGATTCTCGAAGAAGACTTATTTCAAAAAGACTATTCTAAAAATAACATATTAAATCATTTGAAAGGAAGCGATATAGGTTTAGAGATAGATCTTGACCTTATTCAAGGTCTAACTTCCAGCGCTATGACTCCAAGCGGATTAAGCCTTCAAGACTTGAGAACACACCTTAGAAACACGCTTAGAGAAATAAGATTTTGCTATTTACATGTTTGTGAGGGTATCATAGTTGAAAACACTGACCACCCTTATTTAGAAAACCAAGTACCTAAAACAATTGCTTATTTAGTTACCGATTTCATCAAGATATCAAGATCCATCCCTAGACTATAATGTTCCAGATAATATAGATTTAGTCGCACCTTTTCAGGCCAGATCACTTGATCGTTATAGGTTTTAGGATTGTCTTGCTTTGCTAAAAGTGCATCTTCATTTCGAAACTTTAAGGTCGCTAAACCCGTAAGTCCTGGTCGAAGGCTCAATATGTTCCTATCATATCCTTGCAATAAATCAGCATAACCAGGTAGATCAGGTCTTGGTCCTACCAGAGACATATCACCCGATATTACTTGAATAATTTGGGGTAGCTCATCTAACTTTGTGAATCTTAGAAAAGCTAAGAACTTAGCATTACTTCTAGGAGGAAAAGATTGAATTTCATCGGTAGAAATGAGCGTTCTGAACTTCCACAATTCAAAAAGTTCTCCCTTATAACCCACTCGTTCTTGACAAAAGATGGGATTAACCCTATACCTTATGAGTATCAGTATATAGACAAGCATTAAAAACGGCCAAGAAAAAGCAAGTAGAAGTACTGCGAAACTCAGATCTACACATCTTTTAATGAACCTCTGTCTTTTAGATAACAATGCTTATTTTTTGAAAATTTTTCTAAAAAAGGAAACCTCATTATCCTCTACATAACCATAACCATACTTTCCATAATCATAGCCATAACCATACTTACCTTTTGCATTGTAGAAGTTAAGTACATAGGAAATATTAGTAATTTCACCTTCGGCATACTTTTCTTCAATCATTTTCAGCATACCGCGACGCGTATACCCTTCTCGAACTACGTATAGATTTGCATCTGAATATTTCAATAATTCTAATGTGTCAGAAACTAAACCTATTGGAGAAGAGTCAATAATAATTCGATCGTATTTCTTTTGAACAGCTTTAAGCATCTGCTCTGTTTGAGAACCCATAATTAGTTCCGAAGGATTTGGAGGAATAGGCCCAGATAAAAGCACATCCAAATTCGGAATATCACTTGGCTCAATTACATTCTCTACCTTTTCAGACCCAATAAGAACATTAACAATACCCTTCTTGTTTTCCATATCGAACTCCTTGTGCATTCTAGGCTTTCTAAGGTCCATATTCATCAAAAGGGTCTTCTTACCTCCAAGAGCTAATACCGTAGCTAAATTCACTGCAATGGTAGTCTTACCTTCCCCACTAATCGAAGAAGTCACTAAAATAGTTTTAGACTTAGTCTTGTCCTGATCTTTATTCTTATATAGGAAGTAGATATTCGACCTTAAAATTCGGAAAGATTCAGCTATGGAAGATTTAGATTTCTTAAAGACAATTAACTTTTCCATCCCTTTTATAGTACCTACTGTACCAAGAACTGGAATTTTGAATTTATTTTTAAGCTCTTCTATCGTTTCAATTTTATCGTTTAAAAGGTCTACAGTGATTACAAGAAGCAGCGGAATGACAATCCCCAACAATAAAGCGACCATATAATTAAAGGAGATTCTAGGATAAGTAAACCCCTGTCCTATATCCTTTGCACTATCGATAACCTTTAATTCTGAAACATTGGAAGCAATTGCAGATCCAGCTTCATAACTCTTTTGCTTCAAGTAGCTATAGGTACCTTCATTCATTGCCCTAGTTCTTTGAAAGTTAATCAACTCCTGTTCTTTTACAGGTAATTCTCCACTTTTCCCCTTAGCCTCAACTAATAATTCTTCAGTATCATATAGAGTTCTACTGATATTCAAAATCATTTCATCTATATGCTCTTCAAGAATATCCTTTTCTCTTTGAATTTCTTTCTTGACTTGAATTACTGCAGGGTGCTCATCAGTTACCGAAGCTTGCAAAATTGCCTTTTGCTGTGATAGCTCGATCAGCTTAGCCGTACTCATGGTGATATTGGGGTCTTCAATATCAATCAAACTTGGTGCAATAACATCACTATTAGTTCCTGCAGTACCCGCAAGGTATTGCTTCAGGTTTTGGTAGTATTTTAGTCGTGCATTTAAATTGTAAATTTTATTGTCAAGGTCATTTAGTTTCGCAAAGATGGTTCCAGCCTCAGTATTCAAACTATAAATACCATTTTCTTTTTTAAACTCCTGAATCTGTGTCTCAATTTTCTTAAGTTTCAACTCTTCGACCCTAAATAAAGTGTCTATATAGTTTTTAGTTCTAACTGCATAAGCAATTTTTGCCGTTTGCAGCTCATTATCTAAAAGATGAACTGAAGTGTTAAGATAATCAACAAGCCTGGCCTTATTAGGGCCTGCTATAGTTATACTCAATAAAGACGTACCCGATTTATAGTCATCTACTCTAAGATTTCTATAGCGGTTAACTGTTCCGTCAAAGCTATTAAATCGAATTATATAGTTAAAGTTCGGAATAGGAGAACGCTTCAATTTCAAATCAAAATCAAAGACATCATTGTGAACACCTTCTTCTATAGTATAAGTTTGATCAAAAAACTCCTTTTTCAAGTTCTTATAACTAGTAGACTGATCAGCATATTTCATCAAACCAAAACCAGTTTGGTCCTTATTCAACAATTCAATTTTGAACTCAGTGGCATTTACAAACTTAATGACAAACAAAGTTCCGTAAAGTTGAAAACTGTTTTTATTAATTTTTAAACTGAACGGAAACTTCCCATAACTATCAACCATACGATAGTCTCCCTCGTATAAATAATCAATAAAAAAATCTAAATGATTTACAACCGTTTCATTATGTGTTCTTGAACTGAACTTGGCCTTCACCGCTTCAACTTTATTAGACGCTCCTCCCCAGTTAAAAGCAATATTGGTACTTCCAGTAAACAAAGGATTCTTTTCTTCGTCAATGATCACTAAAGTGTTCATAGTATATTGACGTTCTTCATAACCATTTTTAAATTTAGCAATCGCTAGAGCAACCACAATGGAAAGAACAAAGATCTTCCAATAGGACAACAAGCGCACCAAATACTCCTTTAAATTAAATGAAGGGAGTTGATCAAAATCAAAATTCATAGAGGACTTAGACATGTTCTATAGGGATTTGGCTAGTAAGTAAGTTGATGTTAACAATGAAAATACAGAAATCAAGGTAGTGAAGGTCTGTACTCCATTGGTACCTGTTCCCCATGATTTTTGCTTTAAAGGTGGTACACTTATAATATCATTGGGATATATTTGAAAAGAATTTGAATCAAAAGTACTGATATCCGTCAAGTCAATCGTGTATTTTTTTAAAACATCATCTTCTAAACGAAAGACCTCAACAGCCCTTCTATCACCAACCACAGTAATATCTCCTGAATTTGCAATGGCTTCTATTATATTCAATTGGTTTTGGTTCACAACTTTAGTCCCAGTACTACCAACTTCACCAACAATAGTATATTTAATACCAGCTAATTTCACCTCAATAAAAAGTTCACTATCAGCTTTAAAATACTTGTTTAAAGAATCATATAAACGCTCTCTAACTTGATCCGTGGTATACCCCAGGACATTCATTTCTCCAACCACTGGCAGATTAATCATACCATGAGTATCAACAGAATATCCAGAATAATACAAATTCTCAGAATTAATATTATTCATGTTATTATTCGCTTCAGCACCTCCATTGAAAATATCAACTAGTTCAGGATTAGTAGCTTTAATGTTTATGTATAAGATATCGTCAACTTACAGGTGGTAGGGCTTGTCTGAAATTCTTTCAATTTTCTCATTAGTTGTTTCTCCTTGAAAGTAAGTAAGGCGCTTCTGAGAAACGCAAGAGCTCAACAACAATGAAATCAAAGTTAGGCGGAATAAAAGATTCATTAAATGGTGGTTTATTGAACAAATATAATATTTCGCTTTTAATTCCATAAAATATTCACTTAAATTTGCCTTTTTCCTATAAAAAAATGACTCAATTCTTAGCTTACCTACAATTTTTATATCATTCTAAAAATCAACATGGAGTGCACTCTCCTTATGTATACGATCTTTTGACCAAATGCCTGTATAGAAAACCTCCTAAAGACGCATGGGTCAAGTACAAGGAATTTCGCAAGAGCATCCTCAATGCTACAGAAAAAATTCAAGAAAAAAACCTGGGAGCCCCTTCTAGAAAACTTAAAACTGAACTTACTAAAATCCCTAAGATCGCGCGCGTTGCAGGATCTTCAAAATCCGAGGCAAAATTCCTATTAAAACTTAGTCATTATCTACAACCAAAGAATACTCTGGAACTTGGAACATCTCTTGGACTAGGGACATCAGCTCTTGCTATGGGAACATCTAAGCAAGCTTCAATCACAACTGTAGAAGGTGATAAAGAAAAATCAGACTATGCAAACGACCAGTTCAAAAAATTCGAATTAAACAACATCGTTTCTGTAAATTCTAGTTTTGATCAAGCTCTTGAAAAATTGAATAATGAGCTTTTTGATCTAATTTATATCGATGGAAACCACACTTATCAAGCTACAATGAACTATTTTCGTTGGTCCCTTGAACACAGCCCTGATGAAGGTGTAATAATTTTTGACGATATTTATTGGTCAAAAGAAATGAAAAGGGCTTGGAAAGAAATACAAGAAGATAACAATATCAACCTCAGCATAGACTTTTATAGTTTTGGCTATATATCAAAAAGACCAGGTCAGCGCAAAGAACATTTTATATTAAGAGCATGAAAATTTACACCAAAAAAGGAGACAAAGGAAGCACAGGATTATATGGAGGTGAACGTGTCTCAAAACATCACTTGAGACTTGAAGCATATGGAGATTTAGATGAACTTAACTCTCATTTAGGTCATTTGCGTGACTTAATAGAAATACAACAAGACATCTTACTTAAAATTCAAGATCAAATATTCTCTATGGGGTCTCACTTAGCGACTCCTAGTTCAGCAAGCAGACAATTGTCTCAATTACCAAAATTAGATGATGAATTAACCGAATTGTTGGAAAAAGAAATAGACAGTTTCAATGAAGAACTTCCTCCTATGACACATTTTATTCTTCCTGGAGGCCATCCTCATGTGTCAATTTGTCATATAACGAGAACTGTATGTCGGCGAGCGGAGCGCAAAACAAGCTTACTAGCTGATAATGTAGATGTTCCTGAAGAAATACTGAGATTTATCAACAGATTATCTGACTACCTCTTTGTATTGGCACGGAAATTGACTTATGATTATCAAGCAGAGGAAATCCGTTGGATTCCAAAACCTTAAACACGTTCTTTATTTATTTTAAAATAAGAAGAATAAAAACTTGACTTTTTAAGTAAAAAAATTATTTTTGCACAAAAAACTAATAAAACCATGTATTGGACTTTAGAATTAGCCTCTTATTTAGCTGATGCTCCTTGGCCTGCAACCAAAGACGAATTGATTGATTATGCCATTCGAACAGGAGCTCCATTAGAAGTGGTGGAAAATCTACAGACTATTGAAGATGAAGGGGATGCGTATGATTCCATTATAGAAATATGGCCTGATTATCCGACCGAAGAAGATTATCTTTGGAACGAAGATGAATATTAGGCAGCAATAAAGCTAGAAAAAAACAAAAAAGTCTCTGTAAGAGGCTTTTTTTTTGATTAATTTTGAGAACAACAAACCGATAATAAATTATGAGTATCGTAGATAAAGTATTGAAACTCTTCGTTGGAGATAAACAACAAAAAGATTTAAAATTACTTCAACCCATCGTGAAAGAAGTATTAGCCTTTGAAGGAAACTTTGAAAGCATATCCAATGATGAACTTAGAGCAAAAACTCTAGAGTTTAAACATAAAATACAGGAAGCTACCGCAAGCTATACTGAGGAAATTGCTAAATTAGAACAAGAGGCTAAAGAAGCGAACATTGACCGTCAAGAAAGTATTTTCAAGGAAATCGATCGCATAAAAGACTCTTCTTATGAAGCTTCTGAAAAGGTCTTATTAGATATCATGCCAGAGGCTTTTGCTGTGGTTAAAGAATCTGCAAAACGATTTGCTCAAAACGAAATTATTGAAGTTAAGGCTACTGAATATGATCGTGAATTATCAGGTTCATCTGATTTTGTAAGTCTTGAAGGTGATCAAGCCATTTGGAAAAACTCATGGGATGCTGCTGGTAAAGAAATTATTTGGGACATGGTACACTACGATGTTCAGTTAATTGGTGGAGCAGTACTTACTCAAGGAAACGTTGCAGAGATGATGACTGGTGAAGGTAAAACACTTGTTGCTACCTTACCTATATACTTGAATGCACTTACAGGAAACGGGGTTCATGTTGTTACTGTGAATGACTATCTAGCAAAGCGTGACTCCGCTTGGATGGCTCCTTTATTTCAATTCCACGGGTTGACAGTAGATTGTATCGATTATCACCAACCTAATTCTGATCAAAGAAGAAAGGCGTATTTATCAGATATCACTTATGGAACGAACAACGAGTTCGGTTTTGACTATTTGAGAGACAACATGGCTCATACTCAAGAAGAACTAGTTCAACGTCCACATAATTACGCGATAGTAGATGAGGTTGATTCTGTATTAATTGATGATGCAAGAACTCCTCTTATTATTTCTGGACCTGTTCCTCAAGGAGAGCGTCACGAATTCAATGAACTTAAACCTGTAGTAGACGATATCGTAAAATTACAGCGTCAATATTTAGTAGGAGTTTTAGCCGAGGCTAAAAAACTCATCAAAGAAGGTAACGAAAAAGACGGAGCATTTTTATTGTATAGAGTCTATCGAGGTCTTCCTAAAAACAAAGCCTTAATTAAATTCTTATCTCAAGAAGGAATTAAGCAATTACTGCAAAAGACAGAAAACTTTTACATGGCAGACAATAACAGAGAAATGCCTGTAATTGATGAAGAATTATATTTTGTCATTGATGAAAAAAACAACTCTATCGAATTAACCGATAAGGGAATTGCGCACTTATCTGTGAAAAACGAAGATCATTTCTTCGTCTTACCAGATATTGGAGTTGAAATTGGAAAAATTGATAATAGTGAAGCTTCTGAAGAAGAAAAAGTAGAAGCTAAAGAAAGTTTATATAAAGATTTCAGTGTTAAATCTGAAAGAATTCACACCCTTAACCAATTGCTAAAAGCCTACACCTTATTTGAAAAAGATGTGGCTTATGTAGTGATGGAAGACAAGGTGAAAATCGTAGATGAGCAGACTGGTCGTATCATGGATGGTCGTCGTTATTCAGATGGACTTCACCAAGCGATTGAAGCTAAAGAAAATGTGAAAATTGAAAAAGCTACTCAAACCTTTGCTACGGTAACCCTTCAGAATTACTTCAGAATGTACCGTAAATTATCAGGAATGACTGGTACAGCGATTACAGAAGCTGGGGAGTTATGGGAAATCTACAAGCTAGATGTAATAGAGATTCCAACCAACAAACCTTTAGCACGTGATGATCGTCAAGATTTAGTTTATAAAACGACTCGTGAAAAGTACAATGCTGTAATTGAAGAGATCGTGAGACTTGTTGGAGAAAACAGACCCGTACTTGTGGGAACAACTTCTGTAGAAATTTCAGAACTTCTAGGAAGAATGTTGACTATGAAAAAAATTAAGCACAACGTTTTGAATGCTAAGCTTCATAAAAAAGAAGCAGATGTTGTAGCATTAGCTGGACAACCTGGAATGGTAACCATTGCTACCAACATGGCAGGTCGTGGTACTGACATTAAGTTAATTGATGAGGTAAAAGATGCCGGTGGTCTTGCCATTATCGGAACAGAACGACATGACTCTAGACGTGTAGATAGACAGTTAAGAGGTCGTGCAGGACGTCAAGGAGATGTAGGGTCTTCACAGTTCTATGTTTCTTTAGAGGACAACTTGATGCGTATTTTTGGTTCTGATCGAATTGCAAAAATGATGGATAGAATGGGATTAGAGGAAGGAGAAGTAATTCAACACTCTATGATTACCAAATCTATTGAAAGAGCGCAGAAAAAAGTAGAAGAAAACAACTTTGGAATTAGAAAGCGTCTTTTAGAATATGATGACATCATGAACTCACAACGTGAGGTGGTATACAAAAGAAGAAAGAACGCTCTTGATGGTAAACGATTGAATATTGATATCGCAAATATGATTTACGATACCTCTGATCTTATTGTTAGCCAAAACAAAACCAACGATGACTTCAAAAATTTTGAATTTGAATTGATTTTATTCTCTTCAACTTCAAGCCCGTTTTCTGAAGAGGAGTTCAAATCTAAACCTGCTGCCGAATTAATTGACACCTTATATGATGCAATTTATACGCATTATAAATCAAAAATGGAGCGCAACGCTGAAATGGCTTTCCCAGTGATCAAAAATGTATTTGAAAACGAAGGAGATCGATATGAAAGAATCGTTGTACCATTTTCAGATGGAACCAAGACTTTACAAGTCGTTACGAACTTGAAACAAGCATATGATTCTCATGGTAAAGAGCTTATGGCTGATTTCGAAAAGAATATCACTTTAGCAATTATCGATGATAACTGGAAGACTCATTTAAGAAAAATGGATGAATTGAAGCAATCTGTACAGAATGCCTCTTATGAACAAAAAGACCCATTATTAATCTATAAATTCGAAGCTTTTGAATTGTTTAGAGCTATGCTTGATAAGGTAAATAAAGAGGTTCTTTCCTTCTTATTTAAAGGAGAATTACCAAGTAAAAACCCCGATCAAGTAGCAGAAGCACGAGCACCTCAAAGAAGAGAAAATCTGCAACTATCAAAAGCAGATGCGGATGCTGGAAATCCTAATTTAGACCGTCCAAATCAAACACAACAACAGGCTCCAATTGAAACAATCGTACGTCAAGAGCGTAAGATAGGTAGAAATGAAAGAGTTACCATCAAAGAAGTTGCAAGTGGACAGGAGAAAGAGGTTAAATTCAAACAAGCTATTCCACTTATAGAAAGTGGAGCTTGGGTACTTGTAGAATAAACACTTACTAATAGACATAAAAAAAGGCGGCACTCTATAAGTGCCGCCTTTTTTTATACTATATTTCTTATTTACTCGTTGACTTCTGAGCGTAAATCATACATCCTACACCAATTAGAACAAGAGGTATACTAAGCCATTGCCCTGTATTCAATGACCAAGCAGCTCGATCTTCAATCTGTGCTTCTTTGAAGAATTCAACTACAAATCTCACAGTCCACAATAGAGCAAAGAACAACCCGAACAAGAATCCTTGCTTTTGTTTTAAATCAGTTTTCCAATATAAATACCACAGCAAAAAGAAAATCCCTAAATACCCGAAGGCTTCATAAAGTTGCGTCGGATAACGAGGAAAATTCTCACCCAATTGAACAAAAATAAATCCATAAGCTGTACCTGTCGCCTTCCCTATAATTTCTGAATTCATTAGATTCCCTATACGAATAAAGAAACCTGCCAAAGCAACCATGATTCCTAAGCGATCAATTAAAAACAACAAAGGCTTCTTCAATATATTCTTAGCATAGAAATACAGAGCCGTTATAATTCCGACTGCCGCTCCATGAGAAGCTAATCCTCTGAATCCGGTAAAATGAAATTCAGGTTCAAACTTCACTGGAAGTAAAATCTCTAAAAGATGATTTTGAAAATAAGCCCAATCGTAAAAAAACACATGTCCCAAACGCGCTCCAAGAATGGTAGAAACGATAACCCAAACAAATAAAGAATCAAGTTTTTCCAGTGGAAGCTTGTCTTCAATAAATATTTTTTTCATTAAGTAAAACCCAAGTGAAAATGCAATCACAAACATTAAACTATAATATCTCAATGTAAATCCTAAAACTTCAATTCCTAAAGAAGGATCCCATACAATTGATAAACTATGCATATATTATTTTATTATGTTTTTAAATTAAGGAACAGGGTCATATCCAGACCCTCCCCAAGGGTGACAACTAGCGATTCTCTTTATCGCAAGTTTACCTCCTTTAAAAAGACCATGTTTTCTTAAAGCTTCAAGAGAATAACTTGAGCAGGTCGGACTATATCGACAAGAAGCAGGAGTCAAAGGAGAAATCATCCCTTGATAAATTCGAATTAAAACTACGAAAGGGAATATTAATATTTGTTTGAAATATTTCATTGCTTATTTTAAACTGTAAGTCGTTCCGTCTTTACCATCCTTAAGCAGAATTCCTTTAGAAGCTAACTCATCTCTTATTTGGTCTGACATCGCCCAGTTACGATCTTGACGAGCTTGATTCCTCAGTGCAATTAACACCTCCATAGCAGCTCCCAATTGATCTCCTTCTTCCTGTCTAAGTTGGTTTTCTAAGCCTAATACATCAAATACAAATGCCTTGAAAACATCTTGGAAATCACGAAGATTCTCAGAAGACACCTTTAAATTACCTTCCTTAATCTGATTGATATAACGAACACCCTCAAATAATTGAGCAATTAAAATAGGAGTATTAAAGTCATCGTTCATAGCGGCATAACAAGAATTCTTCCACCCTTCAAAATCAAATTCTGAAGTGGACTCCTTAGTTTCTAAATTCATCAAAGAATCAACACCTTCCATCAATTTTTGATAACCTTTCTCCGCTGCCAGAATGGCATCATTAGAGAAATCTAATATACTTCTATAATGTGCTTGAAGCATAAAGAAACGTGCTACACTAGGGCTAAAGGCCTTAGATAATAAATTGTTTTCTCCCGTAAAAATCTCTCCTGGCAGGATATTATTTCCAGTCGATTTTGCCATTTTCTGACTATTTAAAGTCAACATATTCGCATGCATCCAATAATTAACCGGTCGCACTCCATTGCAGGCCTCACTTTGAGCAATCTCACATTCATGATGAGGGAACTTCAAATCCATTCCTCCTCCGTGAATGTCAAAAGTTTCTCCAAGATATTTCGTACTCATAGCGGTACACTCCAAATGCCACCCAGGAAATCCAATAGACCAAGGAGAAGGCCATCTCATGATATGTTCTGGTGAAGCCTTTTTCCACAAAGCAAAATCCTGAGGGTTTCTCTTTTCACTTTGTCCATCTAAAGCTCTTGTATTGTGTATAGCATCTTCAAGGTTTCTTCCTGATAAGATTCCATAATCACCGGTTTGATCATTATATTTAACCACATCAAAATAAACAGAACCGTTTATTTCATAGGCTAATCCTTTATCCAATATAGTTTGAATAATTTCAATTTGCTCCACAATATGTCCGGTTGCGGTAGGTTCTATATTCGGAGGTAAGAAATTAAATCGTTGAAGAATATTATGAAAATCAACAGTGTACTGCTGTACTACTTCCATAGGTTCGATTTGTTCTAAACGAGCCTTCTTTGCAATGCGATCTTCACCTTCATCAGCATCATTTTCTAAATGACCTGCATCCGTAATATTTCTTACATATCTTACCTTATAGCCAAGGTGCAAAAAGTATCGATTCACTACATCAAAAGACATAAATGTTCTTACATTCCCAAGATGTACATTAGAATAAACCGTTGGCCCGCAGACATACATTCCTACAAAACCATCAACAATAGGCTTAAAAACCTCTTTCTTTTTACTTAACGAGTTGTAAATTTTTACCTCGTTATCCTTATAAAGCTCCATATTGTATTTATTATAGGGGTAAAGATAAAACATTAAAAAAAAACGACCCCTTATTTGGAGTCGCTTTTTATCTATTTTATAAAAGCCGTCTATTGAATGATAATATTCCCATAATTATTATTGAAAGTAAGTAAGGAAGATGCTTTATCAGAAAGTATATAACCGCTAATTGCACTCGAATCTTCCCCAAGTTTAGTCCGATTCACAAATACTTCCCCTTCGGTCTGAATTTTAAATCGATTTTCATCTCCTTTGTACATGAATTTCACAGGATGATTTGCCACTAAGACTGACTTTCCATAAGAATTCGACAAGGTGAAAGAGGAAAGGTTATTTGCTAAATCTCCTATGTATAGTTTTCCGAAATCCTGATTTACGACCACATTCAAGCCTATAGAACCCACTTCAACCTTAGAAGAGTTTATAAACAATTCCACAGAAGACAAACTTTCAAATTCAACATCTTTAGAATTACTAATCTCTATGGACCCTCCATTTAAATTGGCAAAACTTCCCTTAGATCCGTTAAGACAAATTTTGTTTTCCGAACAGCTTAAATCATCGCTTTCTATTTGTCCATAATTCACTGAAGCCGTTACCTGAGATTCAGAAGCAGGAAGACTCAATTTTCCATGCTTAACTTTTAATTCAAACTTTACATTTTCTGGAACTTTAATACGTAGAGTCTTTTTTATATCTAAAGAATTCTTAGCAACCTTCTCTAATTTAGTTTTCACCTTCTTCTTATACTCTTGCATTTCTTTTTTAGCCAAAGCAATTTTCTCTTCATGCGGTGCAATTACCTCTACTTTGATCTGTTCCATTTGCTTTTTAACTTCCTCCTGAGCTTCTTGCCAGTCTTCTTTCACCTGACTAATCATCACTTGATAATTTTCTGAATTCTTGAAAGCTTCCATTTGTTCCTTATACAATCGGCCTGCCTCTTTTACCTGAATAGACCATTCTTTCATATACATAGAATCTTTACCGTGTTTATCAAAATCAAAATCCATGATCTCAAACTTCTCCATTCCCTCTGGTAGCTCAATGTCAGCCACCACAATCTCAGGAATAACTATATTGGGGATTTCAATATTTGCAACCTCCACTAAAGGCGCTATCGTTTCACTAATATCTAAGTCCTCAATCCCCATCCAAGCGAGAGAATTTCCTGTTGAAGTGAAAATATAATGATCCCCATAACTCCCTTTTGAAAAAGAAGAAACTTTCACTTTGGTTGAATTTCCAAGAGCTTCAAAATTCCAGTTATCAAAAACAGTCTGAGCCTCCTGTTCACCAAGAGAATCTATTTTCATTGAAGCATCAATTTTAATCTCGTGTTTTGACCACGTCTCAATAATTACATCAGTAAAAGAAGCATCAATTTCAAGAGTCACAGTTTCTGATTTAGAGACTTTGAAAACTTCTTGGTACTCTTTAATTTGTTCTTGCCCCATCATGGACTGCATCGCAAGTCCAAAAAGCACTAGTATAAAAGTCAATTTATTCATCTTCTTGTTTTTTGTTTTGTTCTTTTAAATCTTTAATCAAATCCATTCTCAACTGTAAATTTTCCAATAGCGCATTTACTGTTGCATCACAAAAACCATTTTTCTCCAAATCCTTACTTAAATTTTTATAAGACACATCTAATTCCTCCAATTTAACTAAGTATCCATTGAGTAAATCACGATCCACATCAGACCCTGCGACTTCACTTAATTCATATCTTATTGAATTTAGATAATAGCGTTCAATCTCCCCTAACTTCGGAGAAAATAGAGCTAAACCAGCTTGTTCAATGGATTTGTGCTCCTCAATTGGATCTGTTCCTAAATCTGCAAATTGCCCTATACTAATGATTAAAGCAATGGCTGCAGCAATTTTAAGCCATTGAACAACAGAGTGTCTTCCTCTTGGTTCGACCTCTTTAAACTCTTCATCCAATCTACCTATAAAGCGTCCTCTATGTCCCTTTGAAAGCTCTCCATTCGGAGTATAATTTTTTAAGTTTCTTAAATCTTTAAGCATAATAATAAGGTTTAAGTTGTTCTTTTAATTCTTTTCTACCACGCATTAAGTGGGTTCTAGACAAGACCTGTGAGATCCCTAAAATTTCAGAGATTTCAGCATGATCATAGCCTTCAATCAAATAAAGTTTCAATACAATTTGATACTTCCCTTTGACTTGCTCTAAGCAGTCTATAACCTGCTGATAAGAAATTGTATGACCTATTTCCCAATCTTCTGTATCTAACAGATGTAAGGTCTCCTCTTTAAGACTTTGGGTTTCAAGTTGCTTCTTTTTCAAATAATCGATACAGTTATTAATAACGATTTTCTTCAAATAAGCTCCTATAGAAACATCTCCTTTAAACTGGTCCAAGTTTTTAAACAATTTGATAAATGCTTCCTGCATCATATCTTCTGCTAAAAAAGAATCAGACATATACCTCAAGGCCACATGATACATTCCTTTAGAATACTGATCGTACAATTTCATTTGAGCCTTGCGACTCCCCCTTTTACAAGCTTGTATTAGTTTGGTTTGATTCAAATGATTTGATTTGGTTTGTTGTTATAATGACGACAAAGATTCCAACACGTTGCAAAAAAATGTTAATTTTACCTCATGTCATCTAAACAACCCGAAAATATTGATTTAAACTCAATCCTCAATAGCTTTAAGCCTCAAGTTTCTTTTGATTCTGAGAAGATTAAAGCCCTCCAAAAGGGAAATAAAACAGTTTTGAGCCAAGCGATCACATTATGTGAGAGTTCTAATATTGCAGATCAATCAAGGGCTCAGAAACTACTTAGTCAACTCAACCCTCCATCACAAAATTCATGGAGAATTGGAATCTCAGGTGTTCCTGGTGTAGGTAAAAGTAGTTTCATAGAAGTCTTCGGCAACTATTTGATATCACAGGGTAAAAAAGTTGCAGTACTCGCTATAGACCCTGCAAGCACTATAAACAAAGGTGCTGTTTTAGGAGACAAAACTCGCATGGAATCATTGGTCCAACAAGAGAATGCCTTTATCAGACCCTCAAGCAATGCCTCTGACCTGGGTGGAGTTCAGAAAAACACTTTTGAAAGCATTAAACTATGTGAAGCAGCAGGTTATGATGTAATTATAATTGAAACCGTAGGTGTTGGACAAAGTGAAGTCCAGATTCGACACCTGGTAGATTACTTTCTTTTATTGAAGGTAGCAGAAACAGGCGACGAATTGCAAGGCATAAAAAGAGGAATTATGGAGCTCTGTGATGCAATCGTCATCCATAAATCAGATATCCAAGGCGCCCTTCAAGCTAAACAGATTTTTGAAAACGCAATGCATTTAATGAGAGACCCCTCAAATTTTTGGCCTTGCAAAGTATTTCTTGCAAGTAGCCTTAACAAAACGGGGTTTAAAACTATTTTCCAAGAGCTTCTATCCTATTTTGAAAAGAGCATTAGCCAAGGACATTATCTCAATCAGCGCCAATCACAATTAGTGCAAAAGAGGTCTCAAATATTTAGGCAAACTTTAGATGATTCTATACATAGAAATTCAAAAATCGAATTCCTAAAAAATCAATTTATCAATGGTGACCTTAATCAAAAAGAGCTAGAGGCTCAACTATTGAAAACACTAGGGATTCAATAATTTTTTATACTTTTACAAAAATTTTATTCATGTCAAAAGAACTAACCATTGTAACTCCTGTCTACAATGAAGAAGATAATTTAGATCGAGTACATAAAGAACTAAGCGCTTATATTCAAAATGCTAAAGTTGATACTCAGGTACTTTTTGTTAATGACGGTAGCTCAGATGATAGTTTGTCTAAAATCAAAGACATTTGTGAAAAGGACAGCGATTTCCATTATATTTCTTTTGAAAAAAATGCAGGATTAAGCGCAGCGATATCTGCTGGGTTCAAATCCTGTACTACCACTTATGTGGGCTATATCGACGCAGACTTACAAACCAATCCTGAAGACTTTAATCTCTTGTTGGAACATATTAAAGACTATGATTTAGTCACAGGAGTAAGATCTAATCGCCAAGATTCATTTGTAAAAAACATGTCTTCAACTATTGCTAATGGAATTCGTAGAAGTTTTACTCATGACGGCATGGATGACACGGGATGTCCGTTAAAAATAATCCGTACAGAATCTGCTCAAAACATCCCAATGTTCAAAGGTCTTCACAGATTTTTACCCGCGATGATTTTATTGCAAAATGGACGTATTAAACAAATACCAGTGAGACACTACCCTAGAATTGCAGGAGAAGCAAAATACGGACTTTGGAATCGTCTTCTAGGTCCATTAATGGATTGTTTTGCCTATTTATGGATGAAAAAAAAATACATCAACTACACAATTAAAGAAAAGGCCTAATGCAGGACTGGATCATATACTGCGTTGGTTTTTTAGCTCAAATACTTTTTTCCGGGCGATTAATCTATCAATGGATCAGCTCCGAAAAAGCAAAAAAAGTAGTCACTCCTAGCTTGTTTTGGCAAATGAGTTTGATGGCCTCTTTTTGTTTGTTTATCTATGGTTGGCTCCGAGAGGATTTTGCCATTATGCTTGGACAGACCATCACCTATTTCATCTATATTAGAAATCTTCAAATCGAAGGGAAATGGAAAAAAATCCCTCTAGTTCTAAGAATTTTCTTTTGGAGTTTTCCAATTATTATTGTTTTCTATTCGTACAACAATAACACTTATGATCTAAGACTACTACTTAGCAACCCTGACATCCCTAAGTGGCTTATGATTTGGGGCAGTAGCGCTCAAGTCTTATTTACTATGAGGTTTGTCTACCAATGGATATATTCGGAGAAACACAAAGAATCTAGTCTTCCAAAAGGCTTTTGGATCATAAGCTTAATGGGGAGTTCTATGATTCTATTTTATGCCATTCTTAGAAAAGATCCCGTTCTATTCGTAGGTCACAGTCTTGGAGTATTCCTTTATTCGAGAAACTTATTTCTCTATAAAAAATCAAAATCATGAATAAAAACTTACTCATTTTCTTAAGTTTTGCAGCCTTGATCACCCTCAGTAATTTGGGTTCATGGGGACTTACAGAAAGTAGTGAAGCTCGTTATGCTGAAATTTCTAAAGAAATGATGGACAATAACGATTGGGTCAACCCTACCTTGTTAAATATCAAACATTTCCATAAACCTCCAGTAACCTATTACTTAACCATATTAGGTTATAAAATTTGGGGACAGAATGAATTTGGAGCTCGTTTTTTTATGCAAATAGCACTATTATTACAGCTCTTACTAGTATATCAATTGGGTAAATCACTGTTTAAGGATAAGAAATGGGCCTTATCCGCCTCCATGATTTATTTTGCTTTACCACTGACGATAATCTCAGTGAGAAACCTTACCACGGATGCTTTTCTAAACACATTTATCCTTGCTAGTATTTATTTTTGGATTCAGTACAATGAAAAACATAAATCATACTTTCTTATCTTATTCTACACCTCTCTAGGTTTGATATTTGAAACAAAAGGTCCAGTTGGATTCGTACTGCCATTGGTCTTTATCCTGAGTTATAAAATAAGTCAAAAACAAAAAATTAAAATGAACCTCAGCCAAGTTTTAGGATTTCTAGTCTTCCTTGGAATCTCAGCCTCTTGGTATATCGCAGTTCAAATAAAAAACCCTCATCTATTAGATTATTTTATCAACCATCAATTAGTGGATCGAGTAGCCTCTGATAGTTTCTCTAGGGCTAAACCTTTCTGGTATTACTTTGCCTTTACTCCTTTACTTGCTTTTCCTTGGATATTTATCTTCCTTTTTAAAGGAAAGCAGACAGTTCTAAAGATGTGGAACAAGAATTCTTATGAAAAAGCTTTGATTATTGCCTGTGGAGTTTTCTTTTTTATTCTAAGTTTATCAGCATCAAAACTGCCTCTTTATATACTCCCTATATTTCCATTTATCGCACTATTCTCTGCAAGGTTATTACAGGAGTCTAAACAAAACTTTACTTGGCCAATATACGGTTTCATTCTAGTATTCTCTATAGCTATTATAACAGTAGCTCTAATCGATATATCTATCAAAATAAGTTTACCTAAAGCGCTTATCATCGGTCTGTCAGGAATTATTATAAGTAGTTGGATCAAGTTCAAAATGGGAAACTTAGGCAAAGCCCAAAACCTTGTCTTAGGCCTAGTCAATATCAGTTTAATTATCATCAGCTCATTAGTGATTTTCAATGCTAATGAATCTGAATTGAACAGTCCTAAACCCATGGCTAAATTCATTAAAGAATTAGATTCTTCAAAAACAAAAAACGTCCTAGTGTTTAACGAACTCTTACCGAGCTTAAAGTTCTATTTGAATAGAGATATAATTACAGTAAACAATGGAAAGTACACCACAGAGAGGGAAATTCAATTTGAAACAAATAAAAACTATCAAGAATATCTAATCAATTATAAAACAGAAAATGAACGTTTTGAATCACTATTGAATACTCCTAATTCTGTATTGATCATCAAGACAAAAAATAAACTCCTTCCCTCTCTAAGCTCAGGCTTCAATGCATCCGAGCGATTTGGAAAATTTACCGTCTTCTATAACAAATAAAAAAAAGCGAAACTATTTAGTTTCGCTTTTTTTAAAATAATTTAAGATATAACCGCCAAAGCGTGCAAATAAATATCCGTAGAGTCCCCCAACGATCCAACCTGAGAGCACATCTAAAGGATAGTGTACTCCTAAATAGATTCTACTATAAGAAACGAAGAACACCCATAATAACAACAAAAATGCCGGTCCCTTCTTCATACTTAAACAAAGTATAAAGAAAATGGCTACTGCCATAGAATTAGAGGCATGACCGGAGAAATAACCGTATTTACTAGGACATCCGTAATTTGCTATATCTCTTAGAGCATCCTGCACTCCCGGTTCGTGACAAGGCCTAAATCTCGCTATACCATTCTTAAACAAGTTCGCCGTTTGATCCGTAGCAGTAATCTTAAGACAAACCATGGCTAAAAAGACCCATATACATTTACCACACTTTTTAACCAATAGAAAAATTAGCAAAAGGTATAAGGGAATGGAGCTGTATTTATTGGTAATAAACACCCACAAAGAATCCCAAGACTCCGTACCCAAACCATTTAGATACAACAATAACTGGGTATCATAACTTTTTAAAATCTCTATCATTACTTACCTACTTTTACAAGTTTCATATCAAAAATCAAATTTGCCTTAGGTGGAATTAGAGGCATCCTTCCCTCTTCACCATAAGCCATATAATAAGGAATGAATAAGACAACTTCACTACCTTCTCTTAAACCTCTTAATCCTTCGGTCCACCCACTTATTAATTGGTCTACATCTAAAGTGACACTCAAGGGTCTATTTCTCTTATAAGAACTATCGAAAACCGTTCCATCTTCTAAATATCCCACATAATGAACCTTAAGAGGCATATTTGACTTAGCCTTGCTACCTTCTCCTTCAACTTTTGTAAAAATCCGAATTCCCTTAGGACTAAGAACCGCCTCAGGGTAATTCATACTACTTAAAAAATCTTCTTTCTTTTTTTCATAAGCTGCCATATCTTCCAACTCCTTTTGATTCAATGAATCAATTGCTCTTTGAAAGCTCTCAGCAGCGTTATAACGCAATGCGTCTTTTCCTTGTCTTATGATTACAAGTTTCTGTAAAGTATCATTTTGAACAATAGAATCCACCACATTCTGCCCTAGCTTTACTTGACCAAAAACAGTATGTCTACCATTGAGCCATGGAGTAGCTTTATGGGTAATAAAGAATTGCGATCCATTTGAATCGGGCCCTGAGTTTGCCATAGATAAAACTCCAGGTCCATCGTGCTTGTATTTAAGCTTCTTAGCTTCTTTGATAAATTCGTCTGCAAATTTATATCCCGGATGTCCTAATCCTGTAGCTGTCCTATCACCTCCTTGAATCATAAAATCTGGAATAACACGATGAAAAACAGTTTGATCATAATATGGTATTCCCTTTAGAGAATCGACAACCATAGGGTTACTTCCTTCAGACAGAGAAACAAAATTCCCAACAGTTAAGGGCAGATCTTCATAAAACAATTCAGAAACGATTATTCCCTTATTGGTATGAAATTCAGCAAATAATCCTGGTCCTAAATCGTCATATTTGTATTCCTCACAAGAAACAAGAAGTGCCAGTATAAATACTGGCACTATAGATTTTAAAGCTTTAAAAGGCTTCATAGTATTAGTTTGCTTTGAACAATTCAACTTCGAATACTAAAGGCATAAATGGCTTAATTGCACTTCCTGGTCTAGGTGTTGCTCCATAAGCCAATTCTTGAGGAATATAAAACTTATAAACTGCCCCCTCGTCCATCAATTGGATTCCTTCAGTCCATCCTTTAACTACTTGGTTTAAACCAAATGTAGAAGTTTCTCCTCTTGCTCTGGAAGAATCAAATACCTCTCCTTCTGGTGTTGTTCCCACATAATGAACCTCAACTTGCGCTGCAGGACCATTTGGTCTAACTCCATTACCTTCTTTAATAATTTCGTACTGCAATCCAGAATCAGTAACGATCACACCTTCTCTCTTCGCATTCTCAGCAAGAAATTCTAAGCCCGCAGCTTTAACATCTGCATATTCTTTTTCAGCTTTAGCAATTGCCTCCTCGCGTTGTGCTTTCATGTCTTCCATACGTTTATCATTCATATAAGACTGAATAAAAGGTCCACAATCATCAGCTTGCATAAGTCTCTGTCCTTCTTCTGGACCTTGCTTATATCCTTGGTAGAACAAATCATACTCCAATTCCGGAACCATTTTTTGAACACTAGCATATAAATTCATTCCAACACTATAACTCAATGAATCCGTTGCATTTCCAAGTTTGGACTGTCCTGACTTAAAAATCCCAACTGGTTCTTCTTCCTCCTCAGGAGCAACATATTCCACTCCTTCTGCTTGAGCTGCTAATCGAGCTTGTTGCTCTTGCATACGCTTCGCTTGTTTATTTGAAAAATATCCTCTCAAATACCCAGGAGCCTCTTCAAGAGAGATTTTTAAAGCATCCGGATTTTCATCCAAATCAGCTTCTTTAGAATCTTTAACCCCTTGTAAAAAGGCATCTCCATTTACATTTTCAAAATTTTTAGGAAGATTGATTGAAGTATCAACACCCAATGCATAACTCAAAGAATCTACTTTAGTATCTAAATGATCTACTTCAGGATTTGAAGAACAACTAGCCATTCCGATGGCAAGTCCCATTCCTAACAAATACGTTTTTTTCATGTTTATTTTATATCAATTAATTTTAATTTAACAATTATCGGAGTATTCGCTCCAATCTTATTTCCATCTCCCATTAGACCATAGGCCTTATAAGATGGCAAGATAACTTCAGCTTCTTCTCCTTTACTCATTGTAGCCAAAGCCTCAATCAAACCAATAATTCCATCTTCCTGTCCTAAAACTAATTCTTGAATAGAGCTAGAACCTTCCTCATCGGTATAAAGAGCCTGGTCAGCTAAAGTATAAAACTCTGACTGAAACACAACTATCTGACCAATTTTTGGAAAAGTTTTCTCATCTCCTGCTAAAGAAATGTATTTATAAAAACCCAATGGATATAACTCGTAATTCTTATGTTGCTCCAGTGACAATTTGTGATCAATTACAAGTTTCTGTCTATTAACAATTTCCTTATTAAAATCAACAGATTTAGTTATGGAGCTACTACTTGATTTATTCAATGGCCCCCTAGGCACAGGTTTATCACAAGAATATATAAGTAGTACAAGTAAAGATAATATCAATCTAGCCTTCATAGCTTTTCTGAATTTCAGATTTATGTTGTTCTACCAGTTCTACGAATCGTTTTGCTGTAGCCTCCAGACTCTCAGTAGATCGACCTCCTGAGGCATTGTCATGTCCTCCACCATTAAAATATGCCCTAGCAAATTTATTCACAGAAAAACTTCCTTTTGATCTAAATGAAATCTTGATAATTCCTTGAGGAATATCTTCGATAAAAATAGCTGCCATAGTCACGCCCTTGACTGAAAGAGCATAATTAACAACTCCTTCGGTATCTCCTTTCTGGAAATTATGAGCTCGAAGTTCTTCATCAGATAAGCAAATATAGGCCGTATGACAATCTACCAATATTTTCATATTTGATAGAGACTGCCCCAATAATTGAAGACGATTATATGAATTTTGATCAAAAACTAAATTGTGTATTCTAGCATTATCTGCTCCTCTATCTATTAGATCAGCAATAACCCTATGAGTGGTGCTGGTAGTAGAAGGAAATTTAAAGGAACCTGTATCAGTCATAATCCCTGTGTATAAACAGGTCGCAACATCTGCATCTATCGACTCTAATGCTTTTAAGCGCTCAATAAAATGGAAAGCCATTTGACAGGTTGCACAAATAGAAGTATCGGAATACATCATCTCAGTTATAGGATCTGGAGCTTGATGATGATCAATCATCACAAATTGAGTATCTAGAGATTCAAGCTTAGCCCCCATTACATCCCCAACTCGATGAAATGCATTAAAATCAAGAAGAAAAACTAAGTCTGCTTCTTCTAAAGCCTTAACACTTTGTCTATTCTGTTTTTCAAAATTATAGACCTGATCAACACCAGGCATCCACTTCAAAAAATCAGGTATTTCATTAGGTAAAACAACCTGAGTTCTATGCCCTAGATTTTTTAAAAATTTAGACATTCCCAAGGAGGACCCCATAGCATCTCCATCCGGATTTCTATGCGGTATTAAAACAATATTCTTAGGAGTTGACAATTGCAACTTTAAGTTCTCAAAAACTGAATTTTCCATAGAATGCGAATATACATAATATAAAACTTACGATTTTAAATTAATGCTTATATCTTTGTAAACGATTGTTAATATATACACCATGAAAAAAACGCTTATCCTAGTCCTAATAGTGATTACCATGATATCTTGTAAGGAAGAAAAAAAAGAATTCAGAAGTGATTTCACCCTGTCTTTTGGTTCCTGCAACAATCAATTATTAGCAAATCCTTTCTGGCAACAATTAGAACAAGAAAATCCCGATGTGTGGATATGGGGTGGTGATATAATTTATTCAGATACGGAAGATATGAGTTTTTTAGAGTCTAATTACAGACTTCAGAAAGAGCATATGGACTATAAATCCTTTATTAAAAACAGACCTGTTTTAGCTACCTGGGATGACCATGATTATGGTATTAATGATGGAGGAGCAGAATACGAACAAAAATGGGTCTCTCAACAATTGTTCTTAGACTTTCTTGACATCCCTCAAAATAGTCCAAAAAGAAAACAAAAAGGAGTTTACACTTCGCAAGATTTCAAAGTTGATCAACATGAAATTAAAATTATTGTACTTGATGGACGATATTTTAGATCTGAATTAAAAGAAGATCCAAGTGGTCAGAAGAGATATATTCCTGACTTTGATGATTCAAAAACAATGCTTGGAAAAACCCAATGGGCTTGGCTCAAAAATGAATTGAATAAGTCTCAAGCAGATTTCAACATCATTATTTCCTCTGTACAATTTCTTTCTGACCAACACGGTTTTGAAAGTTGGGGGAACTTTCCACTTGAGCAACAAAAATTAGAAAGTTTGATTTCCCTAAGTCAAGCAAAAAACTGTATCATACTTTCGGGAGATCGTCATATTTCTGAATTCTCGAAAAAAGAGGTTCCAGGACTCTCCTATCCTTTAGTAGATTTCACTTCTAGTGGAATGACTCATAGTTATGAGGGATTTAAAGGAGAAGAAAACCCATATAGGATGGGTCAAGTAGTTCCTAAAAAATCATACGGAATCTTAGAATTCAACTTTGAAGATAATAAAGTCTTAATGAAAATCAGAGGAGAACAAAACCAAACACTTGAACAACAGCTTATTCAGTATTAATTTTTTATATTTACTTGCTAACCACCAAACCAAAGTAAATGAGAAGTCTTATAGCTGCTTTGCTTCTAACTGTTTTCAATTTATGGGTCCTACCAGCCCAAAACTTTTTCACTGCCCAATGGGAGTCTTCAGGGATCTCATATGAAGTATTTATATTAGGAAGCGACGATGAAACTCCTATAGTTACTGCGCGAGTCCAATACCATAATGGAGAAATTTTAAAAGTTGTAGAATACGACCTTAGTTTAGAGGAAGGTGAAACCTTAGAAGGAAGAACTTATGCGGGACTTATAGGATCAAATCCAAGATTAGTCTATCCAAAAAATTCTAACTTAAACGTCAATTACAGCCCTGACAGTTTTTATTTTTTCGACGATGAAACCGAATTAGATCAGGATATTCCGATACCCTACACTGCCGATGCTAATGAAGAGTACGCAAATGGTCTACCCGTAAATCTTAGAAAAGTTGACTCTTGGAAAACTTTAGAAGAAGAGGATCTTACTGATGATTTCCTTTATGAATTTTACGACAGAGACGAAAAGGAATATTTAGCTTATGTTTATATACCTCCCAGTACTGAAACATCTAAAGAATACGAAAGTAGCAGTAGTTCCTTTACAGAAACTAAATCAAAATGGCATGTTACCATGACCAAATATACAAACCTACATTCTCAATCATGGAAAAGAGAAGAGACCTTCCCTAAAAGTTGGATTTCAGACAAATGGGATGAAGGAAAACACATCACAAGTGTAGGTTATGGAAATGGAGAGTGGGCAATAGCCATGTCAAAAGGGAGTGGCTACAGTAATCAATCCTGGAAAACCTCAAGTACTTGGCCCGAAGACTGGATCAAGACAAATTGGAATAAAGGAAAGGCAATTACCTCGGTTTCTTATGGAAATGGTCTTTTTGCACTGGTGATGTCAGAACATGCAGATTATGATCATCAAGCCTATAAAATCTCATCCGAAATACCTGCGGATTGGATCTCCGATCGGATTGATCAAAGGAATGAGGCTGTATCTTCTGTGGCACACACCGGATCTCAATGGGTGTTGGTTACAACAAGTGGACTTAACAAAAACAGTCATAGTCAAGTTTATTTGGATTTTGATTATTATCCAGAATACTGGATATCTGAAAAACAAGATAAAGACTATCATATTAAAGCAATGGCATACGGAAATGGCACATGGCTAGTCTTTATGCATAATAATACAGGTTTTGGAAGTCAAACCCAAAAACACAACGAGATCTTTCCAAACTCCTGGATTTCGGAAAAATGGGATCAAGATTATAAAATTACTCATATGACTTACGGTAAAGAGTAAGTAATCAGGGCTTTTATTTGAAAAGTTCAAAATTTAAGTATATTTGCGCCAAATTAAATCTGAAAAAAACAAATAATGGCAACAAACAGAACGTTCACCATGCTTAAGCCTGATTCAGTAGAAAAAGGAAATATTGGTGCAATTCTAGACAAAATCAACGCAGCAGGTTTTAGAATCGTAGCGATGAAATTAACTCAATTAACTAAGAGAGATGCTGAAGAATTTTATGCAATCCACAACGAAAGACCATTTTTCGGAGAATTAGTTGAGTACATGACAAGAGGACCAATCGTATCTGCAATTTTAGAGAAAGAAAATGCAGTTGAAGATTTTAGAGCTTTAATTGGAGCTACAAACCCTCAAGATGCAGCTGAAGGAACTATTCGTAAAATGTTTGCTACTTCTATTAGTGAAAATGCAGTACACGGATCAGATTCAGATGAAAATGCTGAGATTGAAAGTAACTTCCACTTTTCAGGAAGAGAGATGTTCTAAGATCATCTCAAATAATATAAAAAAAGCCTGCTCCATTTGGAACAGGCTTTTTTCATTAATATAATTCTAAAGTTTTAATCACTTCACTTCCTAATTCATCGTTGAGCATCTTTACAATTTTATCCTTACCATAACTAAGCTCTTCTCTTAGTACAGAAGAACTAAGCTGAACTTGTAATCGGCCATTTTTCAACTCTATTCTCTTCGTATAATTATCTACTCCCGGCCCCATCAAATCTTTCCATGCATCTTGAATATTCATCTTAGTCATCCCCGTTTTAAGACGTGACTCAGAAATCATTTGATCAATTACTGCTTTAATTGTTGCTGCCTCTCTCTTTCTAGTGCTCATGTTCTAAATTAAAAATTTCAAATCCTTCTCCCGCTTGAGAAACCACGGCTCTTGTGCGATCATCGTGTGTATCACTAATAAATATTTGCCCGAAATCATCTGCATTAACTAATTGAATCAAACTTTTAACACGATCATCATCCAATTTATCAAAAATATCGTCCAAGAGTAAAATAGGCTTTTTTTGCGTATGGTTTTTCAAAAATTCATATTGGGCTAATTTTAAAGCCACCAAAAATGTTTTTTGCTGTCCTTGCGAACCAAATTTTTTCACGGGATAAGCTCCTAATTCAAAAATTAAATCATCCTTATGTACTCCTGCGGATGAATATTGCACCGCTCTGTCTTTAGGCAAAGCATCTTCGAGTACCTGCTCAAAAGTACTATCGTTTAAGGCACTCTTATAATTTAGTGAAACTTCTTCTCTTCCTCCCGAAATTTCATCATAATATTTCTGAAATAAAGGACTAAACTCTTTTAAGAAAAAACTTCTTTCCCTGTGGATAACTTCACCATATCTAATCATCTGTACATTAAATGCCTCTAGAGATAAGGCATCAAAGGTGCGATTAGCATGAAAGTATTTCAAAAGGGCATTGCGCTGAGAAATCACCTTATTATAGGAAACAGACGCTCCTAAAAACACCGGATTCATCTGAGAAATTACACTATCAATAAATTTTCTTCGGGTCTCACTTCCTTCGACAATTAAGTCGCGATCCGCCGGAGAAATAATTACTACTGGAACCAAACCTATATGCTCTGAAATCTTATCATAGAGTTTCCCATTTCTTTTTAGAACTTTTTTCTGTCCTCGTTTAAGACTACAAACCACTTTTTCCTTTTTCGAAGCAGCAGAATAATGCCCTTCTAGCATAAAGAAATCAGCTCCATGATTTATGTTCTGTCCTGAAATTGGATTAAAATAGCTCTTGGTCATCGATAGCGTATAAATTCCATCCAAAACATTGGTTTTTCCCACTCCATTTTGACCAACAAAGCAATTAATACGCTCATTAAACCTAAACTCTTTTTGAGTTAAGTTCTTGAAATTCACTAAAGTTAATTGATCTAGAATCATGTAGAAATATCAATATTTATGGGGCTGCAAAATAAATAAATTTTGCCAATTTTGTCCTTTTTATATCCAATTAAAAAAACTATTTTTGCTCCGATTAATTAATATGAACCTAGAATTTTAAGATGGCAACATATAAAAAGAAAGCTGGAAAAAAGGCAAAAACGTCGCAAGCAAATATCGAACAAGGGAGTACAACTGCAGAAGTTTTTAACACCCTAGATGAAACTGCGTCTAAATCTGAATCATTTGTAGAAAAGAACCAAAACATCATTCTTTATGGAATTGTTGCTGTAGCGGTAATTATCCTTGGAACGATTGGATATAACAAATACATTCAAGAACCTAAAGAAGCACAAGCTGCTGATGAACTAGCTTATCCAAAAGTATATTTCACAGAAGCATCTACTTCTAATGAAGCTGTTGATTCTTTATTAGTTCTAGGATTAGAGGGTGCGAATGGTAAATATGGATTTATTGACATCGCCTCTGTATACAGCGGAACTAAAGCAGGAAACTTAGCGAACTATTATGCGGGAGTTTCTTATCTTAAATTAAAAAATTATGAATCTGCAATTGATTACTTAAGTGCATTCAAGTCTAACGACTTGTTATTAGAAGCAGAGAGTCGTTCTCTTATTGGAGATGCTTTTGCTGATATCAATCAATTAGATGATGCCTTGAACTATTATGAAATTGCGGCTCAAACTAAGCCTAATGAAGCAATGACTCCTCTTTATTTAATGAAAGCTGGACAAACTGCAATGGCCTTAGAGGATTTTAGCAAAGCAGAAGCTTTGTTTACTGAAATAAAAGTAACTTATCCTAAAAGTGATTTAGCCTCTAATATTGACATGTACATCAATAAGGCTAAGTACAGCAAATAACACATAGCTATGGCTACAACTAATTTATCGGCATATGATAAATCTACAATCCCAAATTCGAAAGGACTTCGATTTGGGATTGTTGTTTCTCAGTGGAATGACGATGTTACATCTAATCTGCATTCTGGTGCCTTAGAAACACTCTTAGAGCACGGAGTTTCTAAAGAAGATATTATCTCTTGGGAAGTTCCAGGGAGTTATGAACTTATCTACGGAGCAAGTCAGATGTTGCGAACACAAGAACTAGATGCGGTATTGACTATCGGGTGTGTAATCCAAGGAGAAACCAAGCATTTCGATTTTGTATGTGAAGGAGTCACTCAAGGAATAAAAGATTTGAATGTTCAACAAGATGTGCCTGTTATATTCTGTGTATTGACAGATAACACCAAACAACAATCTTTAGACCGCAGTGGAGGTGCTCTTGGAAACAAAGGAGTAGAATGTGCGGTAGCGGCCCTTAAAATGGCACATTTAAGAAAAATGACTAACTTAGAGCAATAAGTTTATTTAATTATGTTCAAAACGCCTTTTAAATCAAGAGCTCATTATGTATTCAATTACAAACCTCGTTATTATAACGAGCGTAAAGAGCGTATTGAAAAACTTCAGAACGAAGTTAGGCGTGAAGAAGAAGAAAAATTAAAAGACGATTATGACATTCGATTATCAAAAAATGCTTTGATTGATCAATGGCAGCGCTCTAAATCTAAAGAATCTGACCGTAAGACTACAATGAGACTTGCCATTATAATTGCGCTTCTCGTTGGATTCTTTTCCTGGTTATTCGAATTACATACTTTATTATAAATGCAAGACCTTATTAAAATACTTCCTGATCACGTAGCGAACCAAATTGCTGCTGGTGAGGTCGTACAAAGGCCGGCTTCCGTAGTCAAAGAATTAATGGAAAATGCTATTGACGCAGGGGCCAAAAAAATTGACGTTTACATCAAAGATGCTGGAAGAACATTGATTCAAGTCATCGATGATGGAAAAGGAATGTCAGAAGGCGATGCTCAACAAGCTTTTCTGAGACATGCCACATCTAAAATTTCAAAAGCAGAAGATCTTTTTGCACTTCATACCAATGGTTTTCGTGGAGAAGCCCTTGCCTCAGTCGCAGCGGTGGCTCATGTAGAACTTAAAACAAAAAGACCTGAAGATACTCTAGGAACTCAAGTATTAATCGCTGGAGATTCAAAAATAAAAAGTCAAGAGCCAATATCGACATTGGACGGAACCAGTATTGGAGTAAAGAATCTCTTTTTCAATATACCCGCTAGAAGAAACTTTCTTAAGTCTAATTCTGTTGAATTCAGACATATCAACGATGAATTTCAACGTATTGCACTGGCTAACCCTAAGATCGCTCTTAGTCTTCATCACAACGACAGCACTACATTTCAACTCAATGCAACCAATCTTAGACAGCGATTAGTCGCTATATTTGGAAATAAGATTGATGAAAAACTCATTCCTATTGAAGAATCTACTGAGGTGGTTACTTTGCGTGGATTTATAACCAAAGCTACTTTTGCCAAGAAGAGAAGAGGAGAACAATTCTTTTTTGTCAATGGTCGTTTTATCAAATCGTCCTATTTGAACCATGCGGTGAATAGCGCCTATGAAGGATTACTTCAAAACGGACAGCATCCCTCCTACTTTCTATATTTAGATATTCCACCGAGTGATATTGATATCAATATTCATCCGACTAAGACAGAGATAAAATTTGAAAATGAACAAATTGTTTATGCCATTTTAAAGTCGGCTGTTAAACACTCTCTTGGACAGTATCATGTTACACCTTCTTTAGATTTCGAAAGAGATTCCTCTCTAGATACAGACTATACCACAGCCAGCAATAGCTCAGGTGTAACACCTTCAGTAGAGGTAAATCCAGAGTTCAATCCCTTTACGCAGAACCACTCCTATACCCCACCGAAACGAGAAACTAAAGAGCATTGGGAAAGCCTATATACCGACATAGATCGCCCTTCATCTGTAAAGGACAGTTCACCTCAATTTGAATCGTCCATAGATTCTTGGGAAGAACCTAAACAATTAGAGTTACCTAGTGAAGAACAATCATCTCATTCTTTACAAATCAATAAGAAATACCTCATCACCACAATTAAATCAGGTGCTATTTTAATTAATCAAAATTTAGCACATCAAAGAATTGTTTACGAAGAGTTCTTGATGAAGATTACGGTTAATGAACTGGCCTCTCAGCAATTACTATTTCCCGTAGAGCTGTCATTTAGTCAGCGAGAAACAGAAGAACTCAATAGTATAAAACCTGAATTGACAGGTGCTGGATTTCAATTTGAATCTACTGATAAACAAACACTTATCGTTAGTGGAATACCATCTCAAATATCTGAAAGTCAAATCCCCATAGTTTTGGAACAATTATTGGACGACTTAAAAAGTGAATTACCCGATCAGACCTTTGGAACTTATGACATCATTGCTAAATCTTTTGCTAAGAGTATGGCCATGAAATCAGGGATAGCTTTAAAGGAGCAAGAACAACTTGCTTTAGTAGATCAATTATTCGCATGTAAAGAACCTTTAATTTCCCCTTTTGGCAAACCCACTTATATTACCCTGGATGCCAAGAAACTTGAACAATTATTCAATAAAAATCTATAGATATGAACAGATTGACCGGTAGTATTAAACATTTGATTATCATCAATGTGATTTTATTTGCAGCCTCTATGCTGATGACGGTGAATTTGGATTTTCTTGCACTCTGGTATCCAGAGAACCCTAAATTTGGTGTCTGGCAAATTGTATCTACCATGTTTATGCATGGGAGTGTCATGCATATTGCATTTAACATGTATGCCCTCTGGGCATTTGGAACACCACTGGAACAAATGTGGGGATCTAAGAAATTTCTATTCTTTTACTTTTCGGCTGGAATTGGTGCTAGTTTAATATACACTGGGGTTAATTACTATGAATTTCATCATATTGCGGATCAATTAATCTCAAATGGATGGACTCAAGAACAATTTAACAGTCTGTTTAGCACAGGTAGCTATCCTGTAAACCTCATGGGAGATTTAAGTCAAGATGATGTCACCCAATTGTATCGCATATACAACACTCCTGCAGTAGGTGCTTCTGGAGCAATTTATGGAGTTCTTGTAGCCTTTGGATTTGCCTTTCCAGATGCTAAGCTTGCTATGATTTTCTTCCCTGTACCTATAAAAGCTAAATTTTTCATTCCCTTAATTATTCTAGGAGATTTATTCTTCGGACTTACAGGAACCCAGACAGGAACTGCTCATTTTGCTCACATAGGTGGTGCGCTTGTTGGTTATATAATGATGAAATACTGGCAAAAAAATCAATTTACTCGTTGGAATTAATTTTTATTTAAGAATTAAACCTCCTATATTAGACTTATGTCAGCGGTAACAGATCAAATCAAAGAAAAATTTAAAAGAGGCAATGGAGTACAGAAATTGATTTATATCAATTTAATCTGTTATGTACTGCCATTATTCATAGATTTATTTTCAGGATTACTTGGATTTGACCCTCAATTAATATTTTCATGGTTTGCCCTGAGCAGTAATTTTGACGTATTTTTTTTCCATCCATGGTCTTTAGTTAGTTATGGTTTCCTTCATGCTGGATTCATGCATCTACTGACAAATATGTTGGTGCTTTTCTATATTGGAAATCTATTTATAGACTACTTCACCCCTAAACAACTTTACAATTATTATTTGTTCGGAACTGTTTTTGGCGGCTTGCTCTATTTACTTGTCTATAATTTATTTCCGGAGTTAGCAGGTGGAAGAGAAGCAATCTTAGTAGGAGCCTCTGCCGGTGTAACGGCCATTTTTATAGGTATCGCAACCTACTTACCTAACTATGAAGTTAAACTTGCTTTTATTGGTTATGTTAAGCTATGGATACTCGCAGCAGTTTGGGTGGGTGTGGATCTATTACAAATGACTGCAGAAAATACAGGGGGGCATTTAGCTCATTTAGGTGGTGCTCTATTTGGGTTCTTTTACATGCGTGCTTACCAGGGAAAAGACAGAACTTCCATCGAATTTAGTAAATGGTTTAAATTCAAGAAAAGCCCCTTGAAAACGGTTTATAAAAACCCAAAAAAATCAAAGACTAAATCCCCATCTGGGACTAAAAATAATCAAGAGCAAACCAATACAATTTTAGAAAAAATTTCTAAGTCTGGCTATGACTCATTATCAAAAGAAGAAAAGGACTTTTTATTCAAACAAGGGAATTGAGAAAATTACTTTTTAGCATAAATGTTCTTTTGGCTCTCTTTTTAGGTATAAACTTACTTTCAGCCTATATCTCACCAACCTATGGTGCCATACTCGCTGTGATAAGTCTTCTATTTCCGTTTAGTTTAGGAGCTAATTTATTCTTTGCTATCTACTGGATTATAAAACGAAGTAACTATGCTCTATTGTCTTGTATAATGCTCCTTTTAAGCTATTCAAGCTTTCAAACCATCATTCAATGGGGGAACGAGCCAATTGATCAAGGAATTAAAGTCATGACCTATAATGTAAGACTTTTTAACCTCTATCATTGGAAAAAAAATGAAGATACTGATGATCGTATGTATCAATTTTTAAAACAATCCTCACCGGATGTTCTGGCACTTCAAGAGTTTTATGATGATCCTGAAATTCAAATTAAATATCCTTATCATTACAAAAAGATGAGCCCTTCTTCTAAAGGCTATCAAATCGGGCAAATCATCTATAGCAAATTCCCTATAATCAAGACGGGATCACTTGACTTTGAGAATAGTACTAACAATGCCATTTATGCGGATTTATTGATAAACCAAGACACCATAAGGTTTTATAATTTACATTTAGAAAGCCTGAGAATAAGGCCTACAAAAGAGTATATAGAAGGTCAAGATTCCGAAAAGTTATTAGCAAGAATGGAATATAGTTTTGAAAAACAAGCTCAGCAAGCGAGACTCGTTTTAGAACATCAAAAGCAAACCAATCATCCTAGCGTTATCCTCGGGGACTTTAACAACACCTCCTTTTCTTACGTCTATCAGATACTAAGCGATTCTAAAAAGGATGCCTTTGTAGAGCAGGGATCTGGCCTAGCTCGAAGTTTTAATCATTATCTTCCGCTGCGTATAGATTTCATTTTAAGTCCACATAATGCAACAGTAAATTCCTATACACAATTCGAATTAGATTATTCAGATCATTTCCCAATAGAAGCTCAAATAAGTTTTCCTTAATTTTTTTTAACTTCTTCTAAATCTAACATATTGACTCCATTGATCTTCATATTTACTAGATTATTAGGGACCATTCGAATTACCTTGTCATAATACAATGGAATTACCGGATAAGAGCTCATCAATAAAGAATCCAATTCCTTATAAGCCTCAATGCGATTAGGAACCTCAAGAATCTTGATTGCCATTTCAAAGGATTTATCAAATGAACTACTGCTAAAATGTGTATAATTAGGTCCTCCTGGAGCAAAATTTGGGCTATAAAATAGAGATAAATAATTCTCTCCATCGGGATAATCGGCAATCCAACTCGCCCTAAACATTTGTAATTTACCAGTAGCTTTACTCTGTTTTAAAGTGGATGGAGGCATTACATCAACCTCAACATCAAGTCCTAAATCTTGCCATTCTCTTTGAATAAATTCACACAGGTCTAAATACTGTGAATTTGTGGATATTTTAATTGAAAAATCCCAATTAGGATGCTCTGCCTTTACTTCTTGTATAAGCTCTTTTGCTACATCGGGCTGGTATCCCGTAAATACCCGATCTGAATGACTTGGCAATCCTTTAGGTATCATTCCTTGCAATGCCGGATAGCCCATATTATTCCTGAGATATTTAATCATTTTTTTTCGATCAAACCCAAGATTTAAGGCCTTTCGAATTCTGACATCCTGCATGCAAGATTCCATATCCATGTTCACACCGAGGTATTCAGTATTCAAATAAGGTGCGCTCAAAAGCTTAAATTGACTGTGGTACTTTTCTTTGAGACCACCCTGGGGACCTATAATTTCGTCCTTATAAGAAGGGTCTAATCCAGATAATAAATCTATATTTCCTTGTAAAAGTTCCAAAAATTCTGACTGTTTATCCGGCAGAAAACGAATGGAAACTGCATCTAAATAAGGAAGTGAATTGCCCAAGGCATCTTTTCGGAAATAATTTAGATTCTTAGTCAAAACCATCTTAACGTTTTCCTCCCAAACTCGAAATTGAAAAGGTCCAGTCCCAACCGGATTTCTTGAAAAATCATTCTTATAATACTCCACAGCTTCATGGGGAATGACAGAACAGTATTTCATGGCTAATAAGCCTAAAAAAGGTGGGAATGCTTCATTGAGCTCAATGACAAAAACGGAATCAGACTCGGCATAAAAACCGGCCACTTTTGCAAAAAGCCAAGCTCCGGGAGCAGCTAAATTACGATCTGTAAGTCTGCTAAAACTATATTCAAAATCCGACGCTTTAACTGCCCTTCCCCTTCCATCATTAAAACATGGATTATCGTGAAATCTAACCTCAGGCTTCAAAGTGAAACGGTAGCGTTTACCTCCTTGGTCAATTTCCCAAGAGTCTGCTATATCTGAAACTACTTCAAGCTGACCATTGAGCTTCACTAAACCATTATACAGTTGATTTATTGCCCAAATATGTGCCTGATTTTTTGCAAACGCAGGGTCCAAAGAAGAAATATTCGAATATTCATTATATCTAAAAACTCGCTTTGAATCATCAGAACTTACCTCGGAACTGCAACTTAGTACAAGCAGCACAGCACTCACAAACACTAGAAGTCTAATTTTCATTAATTTAGCTTTATTTTTATAATTTAATTCGCATTATACAATGAATTATTCGTAAATTTGCACGCCTTAAATGTACAAGAATGACAGCACAAAAAAAAGTAGCTTTTCACACCCTCGGTTGTAAATTAAATTTTTCTGAAACCTCCACCATTGCTAGGAGTTTTGAAAAAGAAGGATTCGAGCGTGTAGGATTTGACCATTATGCAGATATCTACGTGATTAACACCTGTTCGGTAACAGAAAACGCGGACAAAAGATTTTCTAGCGTAGTTAAATCGGCACTTAAACAAAATGAGAACGCTTATTTAGTTGCTGTGGGTTGTTATGCACAACTTAAACCGGAAACTTTAGCTAAGGTTGATGGAGTGGATTTAGTTCTTGGAGCAACTGAGAAATTCAAAGTTACAGATTACCTTAATGACCTTTCTAAAAATGACATGGGAGAAGTACACTCTTGTGAAATTGAAGACGCTAACTTCTATGTAGGTTCCTATTCGATTGGAGATAGAACACGTGCCTTTTTAAAAGTGCAAGATGGTTGTGATTATAAATGTACCTATTGTACCATTCCTATGGCTAGAGGTATTTCTAGATCTGACACCTTAGAAAATGTACTTAAAAATGCCGCTGAAATTTCTTCAAGAGATATCAAGGAAATAGTACTTACTGGTGTGAATATAGGTGATTACGGAAAAGGTGAAGAAGGAAACAAAAAACATGAGCATACCTTCCTAGAATTGGTACAAAACCTAGATAAAGTTGAAGGAATTGCCCGAGTACGAATATCTTCAATTGAACCAAATTTACTCAAAAATGAAACTATTGATTTTGTTGCAGAATCAGAAAGTTTTGTTCCGCATTTTCACATTCCTCTTCAAAGTGGATCAAATGAAATTTTGAAGAAAATGAAACGTCGATACATGAGAGAGCTTTATGTGGATCGTGTTAATCAAATCAAATCAAGAATGCCAGATGCTTGTATTGGTGTTGATGTTATTGTAGGTTTCCCTGGAGAAACGGATGAAATGTTTCTTGAGACATATAAATTCTTAAGTGATCTTGACATATCTTATCTCCACGTATTTACCTATTCAGAAAGACCTAATACCGAAGCTGTTTTAATGGAGGGTGTTGTTCCTCAAAAGGTACGTCAAAAGCGCTCTAAAATGCTAAGAGGTCTATCGGTTAAAAAGAGAAGAGCATTCTATGAAAGTCAATTAGGCAAAGAAAAGTCTGTTCTTTTTGAATACGAAAACAAAGGTGGCTTTATTCATGGATTTACAGAAAATTACGTCAAAGTAAAGACTGATTATCAGGAAGATTTAGTAAATTCACTTCAACAAGTTCGTCTTGAATCAATTGATGAAGATGGGCTGGTGGAAGTCAGTTTTATCTAATGGAAACAATACATATCTATTCTGTACCAGGGCTGGGAGCCAATTCAAAGATTTTTGAAAAAATACAATTCCCTAAAGGAACTGTACACCACCCTTTAGAATGGTTACAACCTCTTGATTCCGAGGAAACTTTGAATCATTATGCCCATAGAATGGCAGAACAGATAGAAGAATTTCCAGCGGTATTACTTGGAGTGTCTTTTGGTGGAATTATGGTCCAAGAGATGGCTCAATATACCGATATTACTAAAATCATCATCGTCAGTAGTATTAAGGATATTTCAGAGTTCCCAAGTTCTTTATCTTTTTTTAAGAAAACAAAAACCTATAAACTATTTCCATCAAAATACCTTGATCTTATTGAAAGCTTTGCAAAAAGAGTTTTGAGAGGTAAACCTAAAATGAGAATAGATTATTATCAATATTATTTAGACCAAAGAGATCCACTATATCTGGATTGGGCTATCGAAAACATCATGAACTGGGCTAGAGAAATTCCAGATTCACGAGTATTTCATATACAAGGATCAAAAGATCAAATATTTCCAACAAAACACTTAGTTGATTATGAATCTGTTGAAGGTGGAGACCATGCCATGATCTTGTTAAAAGCAAAAAAAATATCTAGTATTTTAACACGAGAACTTAACAAACTTCAATAAATTCAGTATTTTTAGGCTTTAATACTTGAAGCCATGAAACGATATACATACACTGCATTTGCCTTTTTAGGACTTATTTTTTCAATTTTTTTGTTTGTACAAGCTAAAGAAGCATCGGATAAAATAACCAGTGATGCCTATCAAATTAAGGCTATAAAAATCCCAAGTTACTTAAGCTTTGCCTCAGAGCGTGTTCCTCTAGAAAAAGAAGATATTAAAGAAAGAGTTGACAGAGAGTTTTTAGTAAATACCTACTGGCAATCTAATGCACTTTTATTGATTAAAAGAAGTCATAAATACTTTCCTGTAATTGAACCTATTTTAAAGAAAAATGGTATTCCAGATGATTTCAAATACCTGGCAGTGATCGAATCCGGTCTTCAAAATGTATCCTCTCCTGCAGGAGCTAAAGGATTCTGGCAATTGATGAAAGGAACTGCTCGTGAAAATCATTTAGAGGTCAATGCCAATGTTGACGAAAGATATAATCTTGAAAAAGCAACGGAAGCCGCCTGTAATTATTTACTAAAGCAGAAGGAAAGATTCGGATCATGGACCTTAACTGCTGCTTCATATAACGTAGGACCTAATGGTCTAAACAGAAGAATGAAAGCTCAGATGGTTGATGATTACTATGATTTATTACTTCCTGACGAGACCTCTAGATATTTGCCAAGGATTTTGGCCGTTAAGGCAATACTAGAAAATCCTGAAAGTTATGGTTTCATCTTTGAACAAGACGACTTATATCAGCTACCTGAGCTCAAAAAAATTGAAGTAGATACGGTCATTCATAATTTAGCGAGTTTCTCAAAACAACTAGATTTAAATTATAAAGAGCTTAAGCTTTACAATCCTTGGCTACGAGAAAATAAACTGAATAATGCTACTAGGAAGAATTACGAAATTCTCGTTCCAGTGTCCCAACCTTAAACCATGAAAATGTCTATAGCTACTGTTTTACTTTTAATGCTTGTTGGTGTTCTAGCCGGAACCTTAAGTGGACTTGTAGGAGTCGGTGGAGGTATTTTAATGGTACCTATGTTTATTTTTATGTTGGGCTATAGTCAGTATCAAGCTCAGGGAATGAGTCTAGCTGTTATGCTGCCCCCTGTCACCTTTCTGGCCGTTTATAATTATCACCAACAAGGAGCTATAGATTGGAAGATGGCCCTTATTGTCTCGGCTACTTTTGTGATAGGTGGTTTTTTAGGATCTAAACTGGCTCTGAATATAGATCAACAACAACTTAAAAAAATCTTCGGAGGCGTGATGCTTTTAATTGCCTTGAAAATGATTTTTGGTAAGTAAAGTATATTCATTTACCATAGAAGAAATAATCTGTTGTGCTGACTCAAGTCGGTCTAATTGAGCTGAAATTTGTCCGATTTCAAGCTCTCCTTGTACAAGATCACCTTCGAAAATTCCTTTTTTTGCTCTACCTCTACCTAAATGTGACTTAAGTGCTTCCACTCCGGCGTTTTGATTATAAAGCTCAACTAATTCACCGTAGAATTCATTCTTGATTAAACGAACTGGCGCAAGCTCTTTCAAGGTTAGAATGGTTTCACCTTCTTTTAAATCAACTACTTTATTCTTAAAGGCTTCCGATGCTGAGGACTCATGAGCTAAAGCAAATCGCGAGCCCACCTGTACTCCATCAGCACCAAGAATCTCTGCAGCCAACCAAGTTCGTCCACTACCAATGCCACCTGCGGCAATTAAAGGAATAGATATCTTATCTTGAATTAAAGGAATCAAAGTAAGTGTGGTAGATTCTTCTCTTCCATTATGACCTCCTGCTTCAAAACCTTCCGCCACTACAGCATCCACTCCACAAGATTCTGCTTTTAAGGCAAACTTCAAGCTACTCACAACATGTACCACAGTAATTCCATGACTTTTTAAAAAGCCTGTCCATGTTTTAGGGTTTCCAGCAGAAGTAAATACAATTTTCACTCCCATCTCCACCACTGTATTCATGTGGCTTTCGATATCCGGATATAACAAAGGTATGTTTACCCCAAAAGGTTTATCAGTCGCTTTTTGACATTTTGTTATGTGTTCACGCAGTTGATCGGGATACATAGAGCCGGCTCCAATCAAGCCTAAACCACCGGCATTAGAAACTGCAGCAGCTAATTTATAACCTGAGACCCAAACCATTCCACCTTGAACGATGGGATAGTCAATTCCGAAAAGTTCTTGAATCCTATTTTTCATAAGGGGAAGTTATGAAATAACTCCCGAACCTAAACACTCATCTTCTAAATACCAAGCAACAAATTGTCCCTCTGTAATGGCAGATTGAGCCCCTTTAAACTTCACATACATACCTTCATTTGTTTGATACAAGGTTGCATCCTCTAAAGGTTGACGGTAACGAATACGAGCCTTCACCTCCATAGTCTGTCCCGGTTCTAAAATAAGATCCTCTCGAATCCAATGTACCTCAGGATTGTTCACGAACAACGCTTTGCGGTAAAGTCCTGGATGATTCTTACCTTCCCCAGTGTATATGATATTCTCATTTACATCTGTTTCTATCACGAATAAAGGCTCCTTAGTTCCTCCAACCGCAAGCCCCTTTCTCTGTCCTTTAGTAAAGTAGTGTGCTCCCTGGTGAGAACCTACAATTTTACCATCTTCTCGAGTATAGGTGAACTTTTCTGCTTCTTTTTTTACCTGATCTAATTCAGATAAAGAAGAATCAATATCGCGATTAAACTGATTTAAATCTGCAGGAATCTTAACAATAAACCCTTCCTTAGGCTGAAGCTTTTGTTGCAAGAAATCAGGTAAGCGAACTTTCCCGATAAAACATAAACCTTGAGAATCTTTCTTATCCGCAGTAATGAGGTCTTGCTCTTTTGCAATTTCTCTTACCTCTGGCTTAGTTAACTCTCCAATTGGGAATAAACTTTTAGATAATTGCTCTTGACTTAATTGGCATAAGAAATAAGATTGGTCTTTATTTTGATCTACACCTCCCTTAAGTTGATAAATATTTCCCATCTCAGAAGATATTTCAGCACGCCTACAATAATGACCAGTTGCTACATAATCAGCTCCAAGATCCATGGCAATTTTCATAAAGACATCAAACTTGATTTCACGATTACACAATACATCTGGATTAGGTGTTCTACCCATCTCATACTCACGAAACATATAATCTACGATACGATCTTTATATTGCTCGCTAAGATCCACTACCTGAAAAGGTATACCGAGTTTTTCGGCAACCAACATGGCGTCGTTACTATCCTCTAACCAAGGACAGTCATTGGAAATTGTCACGCTATCATCATGCCAATTCTTCATGAATAGACCTATGACTTCATAACCTTGCTCTTTCAATAAATAAGCAGCTACACTTGAATCAACTCCTCCTGAGAGTCCAACTACAACTCGTTTCATATCGTTTTACTTTTTTTGGGCCTGCAAATATACGAATAATCCCTTGAATATTAGCCTAGTTAAAGTCTTTGGTTTTTACCACTCCGTTTTCATCATAAAACTCCCAATGTCCGGACTTTAGGTCATTAAAATAAAAACCTTTTTCCATTAAAACACCCTGATCATTATAGACTGCTACAGGTCCCTGTAAAACATCATTTACATAAACAAAGGAAGAAAGCAGAATCCCATATTTATTATACCTGAGAAACCCTCCATTCTTCTTCCCTTTTTGATAGTTTGTTCTTTGAACAATCGTACCATTTTCATGAATAACCTGCGCTTCACCTTCTAATAAGCCGTTCTTATAAAACTCTTTAGAAATTACAATACCATTTTTATAATATACCCAAGCTCCTATTTTATCTTTTCCTTGCATTAAACCTTCGGATGATTTCAGGCCTTTTTCATCGTAATAGGTGCAAAGCGCTGATCCATCTTCCTTAAAAACTTTCACTAAACTCGGCTGCTCCGCATGACCTTCAGTAAAAAACTCAAATATACCTACTTCACGACCATGATCAAACGCCCCTTTATAGCGTATAGATCCATCTTCATAGTTCTTTGACCAGGAACCATGCCTCTCCCCTTGGGCATCATAGGCGTTTTGCCCAAAACCACTCGAGATCATACTAACAAAAAGTACAACTAAAAACTTCTTCATATATTCGTTTAAAATATGGAGCAATTTAATAATAACATGTCAGAATCTTATCCTGCTATTTATCAAAATGCACGAAGTGCCCGTGAGAATCGTATGCAAATCGCAAAAATCTTAACCCAGGACGTTGAATTGCAAAATGAGAGTTTCCAGGCCTTAGCTAAGCTCAGTGATAAAAAAATTCATTCCCGCATTTCTTGGGCCATAGATTTAGCCATAGAATTAAGACCTGATTTATTCTTAGACCGGCTGCCTTTTTTAATAAATGAAATCAAAAGATGGACCGATCAAAGCAGTCTAAGAAGTCTTCTTAGAGCTTGTGTTCATTTAATTGAGTATGACGATAAAATAACTCAACCTCTCCTTCCTGAAAAACAAAAAAAAGCACTTATAGAGCCTTGTTTTGATTTATTGCTTTCTCAACATCCTGTAGCTGTAAAAGTTCATGCCATGCAGCTATTATTTGACCTAAAAGAACTGAAGCCGTGGGTGGAAGAAGCTTTAATCATTGAATTAAAGAACAATATAGAGCATCAATCTCCAGCCTATAAAGCTCGCGCAAAAATGATACTTAATAAATGTTTAAAAAAAGCTCGGGATAGGTAATTTGAGTATTTCAATTCTTTTTTATTCAATTTTTTAAAAATTAACGTAATACTTAAGGCTAATTATTATTTTTGTGGCTTAATCTGCAAACTATGATTTCTTTAACTGAGCTAAATGCTATCTCACCAATTGACGGTCGTTACCGTTCTAAGACACAATCTTTATCTCCATACTTCTCAGAAGAAGCTCTGATTCAATACAGAGTGCGTATAGAGATTGAATACTTCATTGCTTTATGTGAAATTCCTTTACCTCAATTAGAAGGTTTTGACGCCAACTTATTTGAAGACTTGAGAAAAATCTATACAGAATTTACTCCTGAAGATGCTCAAGCCATAAAGAACATTGAATCGGTAACCAACCACGATGTGAAAGCCGTTGAATATTTCATTAAAGAAAAATTTGATGCACTAGGATTGGAAAACGAAAAGGAGTTTATCCATTTTGGACTGACTTCTCAGGACATTAATAATACTGCAATTCCATTATCAATCAAAGAAGCCTTAGAGGACATTTACTATCCTCACTTGGATGAGTTAACTGCTAAACTTGCAGATTTAGCCATTGAGTGGCAAGATGTTCCTATGCTCGCTAGAACCCATGGACAACCTGCTTCTCCTACACGTTTAGGAAAAGAGCTTTTCGTCTTTGTAGAGCGAATTAACCAGCAAGTTTATCATTTACAAAACACACCAATTGCAGCAAAATTCGGGGGAGCTACAGGGAACTTTAATGCGCATCATGTTGCTTATCCTAATATTGATTGGAAAGAATTCGGAACTCATTTTGTAGAAGACATCCTGGGATTACACCATTCTTTCCCTACAACACAAATTGAACACTATGACCATATGGCAGCTGGTTTTGACGCCTTAAAGCGAATCAACACCATCTTGATCGATTTAGATCGTGACATATGGACCTATATCTCTAATGATTATTTCAAACAAAAAATTAAAAAAGGAGAAGTAGGATCATCTGCAATGCCTCATAAAGTAAATCCAATTGACTTCGAAAATTCTGAAGGAAATTTAGGAATAGCAAACGCTTTGTTTGAGCACTTATCTGCGAAACTACCTGTTTCCAGACTACAACGCGATTTAACAGATTCTACCGTTTTAAGAAATGTTGGAATTCCGCTAGCCCACACCTTGATTAGTTTTGCATCAACCCTTAAAGGATTGAATAAGTTGATCATCAATGAAGCCGCTTTTGCAAAAGATTTGGAAAACAATTGGGCGGTTGTGGCCGAGGCTATTCAAACCATTTTAAGAAGAGAAGCATATCCTAATCCTTATGAGGCCTTAAAAGGTTTGACCAGAACCAATGAGGGAATTACTCAGGATACTATTGCTAGTTTTATTGAAACTCTAGAGGTTTCCGATGCGATCAAACAAGAACTTAAACAAATTACTCCTTCATCTTATACAGGTATTTAATGAGAACATGGATATTTCTAACGGTACTGATCTTAGGACTCAGTTCCTGTACCGATTCATCATTGGCTGACCCCAAGTCATTTAGACAAGGGGAGTTTATAATTCCCGCGTCAGAGAATTACTCACAGACGGATATTGTACGTGTGGATTCTTTTCAAATAGAGACCTATGAAGGAAAGGTAGATACACTAGTGATTAATTGGATTAACAATTTTAAATACGATATAAGAATGCTTCATCCTAAAAGTGAAAGTGATAAGGATGTCACTCATGTACAGATCAAAAAGTTAAGAGAAGATTCTTATGATTTTGTGGCTACTATTGGATATACTAACTTTACGCAAAACGGAACGCTTCAAAAAAAATAAATTATGGAAATTTTTCTTCAGCTTGACACCTGGATTGCTTTGTTAACCTTGACTTTTTTAGAAATTGTTTTAGGAATAGACAATATTATCTTCATTTCTATTGCTGCAGGGAAACTACCAGAAAACCAGGTCAAGAAAACCACCCAGCTTGGATTACTCCTAGCCATGGTTCTAAGAATTATACTTCTTGGTTTTGTAACCTATCTAGCAGGACTTACCAAACCCATCTTTTCCATAGATTGGTCTTGGCTTAAGACCGATATCACTGGACAAGGACTTATCCTGTTCATTGGTGGTTTATTTCTCTTGTACAAATCCACCTCTGAGATTAGAGAAAAGGTTGATCCAGATGCGCATCACCAGGATAAACCTAAAGGTTCCGTCAAAAAAGCGGTAATGTCAGCTGTTATTTTACAAATCGTAATGATTGATTTGGTCTTTTCTTTTGATTCGGTATTGACCGCGGTAGGAATGACCAATGGAGTTCAAGGTGCCTTGACGATTATGATTATCGCAGTGGTGATATCCATGATTATCATGATGGCCTTCGCAGTTCCTATCGGGAAGTTCGTCAACACACATCCAAGTATTCAAATGTTAGCCCTGGCTTTCTTGATTTTAATTGGCTTTATGTTGATCACTGAAGCAGCACATTTATCCCATACCGAAGTTTTTGGCTCTCACGTAGGGGCTATTCCAAAAGGATACCTTTACTTTGCCATCGCTTTTTCACTAGGTGTAGAAGCCTTAAATATGAAAGTACGAAAGAACAAGAAATAATAAATGAAATTCAAACACTACATAGCCTTATTCATGGTAGTCCTTATAGGGCTACCTTCTGCTGTGGAGTTTCACCACCTTGCCACTCATGAGCATGAAAT
>JBMYWH010000011.1:0-69183 GCA_049607205.1 Flavobacteriaceae bacterium
TTAGGTAGTATCTCTGAGAGAAATTTAAGTTGATATTATAAGACTGTTCGGGTTTTAAATCTTCTAAAATGACTACATCTCTTGATCCTGTCAAGGCGGCATGATCTTCAGTAAATAGATTAACTACTCTGAAGCCGGTTCCCGCATTTACTCTAAAGACGGCATCTGGACTGAAGTTGCGTTTATAGGCAATTCGAGGTGTGAAAATATTGCCATGCTCCATATGATAGTCCCATCTTGCGCCTAAAAGAAGTTCGTTTTTTTCAGAGAATTTGATCAGATCTTGAAGAAAAATCCCGGGTAGGAAATTGGATTGAGGTATTTCTGTGGCAGGAGAATTATCGTCATAATAGGTATATCTCACAGCAGTTCCAGCCAGCCAATTGTGATGTTGATTTTCCTGGTCCCAAGTCAGTTGCCCAAAACCGATTTTCTGATCAGCCACATATAGAAGGTCTCCATAAGCAGAGTCTTGGTAATGTCCATTTGCGGAAAAAGAGAAGAGTAGTTTTTCTTCGAAAGGTAATTGATACTGTCCCATGGCTTCCCATCGCTCGGTCTGTATGGTCTCGCCATATACGTCCGTTCCTCCTTTATCTTCTGAGGTCCATTGCATTTCACCTCCCCAGCGGTTTTCCGTATAATACCTTCCTGCTAGGGTGAAGAGTCTTCCATGGTCTCTTTTAATTCTGTATTTCTGGAATAATGAAAAGCGTTCTTGAAGAGCGAGATCCGTGAAATTATCTTTATTTAAATCTACAGGGTTGTCATAGTTAAAATAGTTGATTCCCGTAAGGACGTCGACCTTGTCGCCAAGGGTAAATCTTCCACTTAAGTCTATGTTGTGTTCTAACCAGGTGGTGGACATTAAATCTAAACTAAACATAGGAGCTGTGGCGGGGTCAGTCGTGATTATGTTGATCAGGCCTCCGATGGCTTCTGATCCGTATAGGGAGGAGGCCGGTCCTTTGACCACTTCCATACGCTCAATAATACTATTAGGAATTCCTGAGAGCCCATATACGGTTGCGAGTGAAGAGACGATTGGCATTCCATCAATTAAGACCATGGTGTAAGGGCCTTCTAATCCATTGATATGTATGTCCCCGGTGTTGCAAACTTGACAATTCAACTGTGGTCTTACGCCATTTACGTTTTGCAAGGCTTCGTAGACATTAGTGGTGGGGTTCTTTTTAAAAAATGCCGGACTATAAACTTCTACAGGTACGGGACTGGCCATTTTGCTCATGGCTTTTAAGGTTCCAGAAACTACAACTTCATCCATGGTGTTAGGAAGTTCTTCTAGTTTCACCTCTAGTGTTTTGCTTAATTGATCTGGGTTGATCTTTATTTCTTGATTTAAGAATCCCATAAAACTAATTCTTAGCGTATAGGTTTCTTTGTTTCCTGGTAGTTTTAGTTCAAAGTTACCTTGATCGTCTGCACTAGTTCCTGTTTTTTCTTCCGCAAGGTATATGCTGGCAAAAGGCAAGGCATTACCGGACTGGTCACTGATATTACCTGTGATGGTTTGGGCTTTAGCACTACAAAGGCCCATTAATAAGATTAATATAAGTCGGTATAGTTGATTCAAAGGATTGGTTTTAGTGTGTCAAAAATAGTAAAGTTAGAATACTCTAACAATTATTATTTTATATTTGTAAAAAACTATAGTTTACATGCCTACTCAAACCAAAGAAAATTACCTCAAAGCTATGTTCAGCCTGGAGGCAAAAAATGAAGCAATTCAATTGAGCTCCTTGTCAAAAATGTTGCAAGTAAGTGCTCCTACGGTAAATTCTATGGTCAAGAGGATGCAGGAAGACGCTTATGTGATTTATAAGAAGTATCAGCCTATAGAAATGACCGAGCTCGGTCGGCTTAAAGCTGCATCTATTGTTAGGAAACATCGACTTTCTGAGATGTATTTACAGCAGATTATGGGTTTCGGTTGGGAAGAGGTTCACGATATTGCGGAAGAGATGGAGCATGTGAAATCTGATTTGTTTTTTGATCGGATGGATGAGGTTTTGGGCTTTCCGAGCCATGATCCCCACGGATCGCCTATTCCAGATAAATCAGGAAATATTCAAGACAGCTATCTCAAGACCTTATCCGATTGTCAGTTGGGAGATAAGAAGGTGCTCAGAGCACTGCGTAATTCTTCTACGGAATTTTTGCATTATCTCAACACTAAGGGGATTAAATTAGGGACTTTGATGGAAGTTCTTGAGGTTCAAGACTTCGATGCGAGTAAAGAAATCAGATATCGTACCGAAGCGGGGGAGCTCAAAACAAGCAATCTTTCTTATGAGGTGCTTTCAAGATTGCTCGTTGAGTAATTTATAGTCCTTGCATTTTCTGAAGTGTATACCCTTCTGGTATACTCATGTCATAAAGTTTAGGGTTCTCAGGGAGTATTTCCACTAGATCACAAGTATAGGTTATGGTGGTTGTCTTGTCTACTTTCGATTCGAACTGCAATGAAACTCCAGGAATTTCTGCTATTAGAAATTGTTGGTAATCAGGATTCACACTGATCTGATCGGTGAACCAATGATAAGTTATTGTTCCTTGACTGTCTGTTAATTCCGCTTTTTTACAAGAGTAACCTTGAATCTCTATAACTTCATCTAATACCTTTACGGTGTATTCAGACAGGTCCTGCATCTGTTTTATTTGAGTCATTTCTTCTGTGTCAGGTTGCATGGCAATACTTGCATAAGGGGCTTGCATTAAGAGGTTTAGTTTGTCTAAGCTTTTGTTGTAAATGCTTGTAAGCACGGTTCCTGAAAGGTCCATTTCGACGCGGGTATCCTCACCATTACTATAGAGATCCATTCCTCCAGATTCGATTTGTTCTCTCATTTCCAGGACTTGCTCGTTCAAGGTGGTTAATTCTGTTTTGAAGTGTAAATGTGTGGTTTTCTTTTCTCCACAAGAAGCTAAGATGATTAGCGCAAATAAAAATAGAAGTTTTCTCATTGTGAAAAGGTACAAATTATATTACATTTGGTATAATCAAATCTAACTAACTGATAACCATGACTTCTGTTTTTTTTAGCCTTGGCTGGAAGAAATTCTTTAGATCCGCATACTGGAAAAAGAGTTTAGCCGCCAATATTTTTATGGGATTTCTAGCCTTGTACTTTATAGTCGTTTTCTTGGGGCTTGGGATTTCCGTTTATCCAATTTTGTATAAGTTGAATCCAGAGATAGATCCCTTTGTTCAATTGAATTCATTCTTAGCTTACTGGGTGCTAGGGGATCTAGTTTTTCGATACTTTTTTCAGAAGATTCCAATCTTAGACGTGAAGTCGTTTTTGTTGCTGAATATTTCTAAATCAAGAATTATCAGTTATATTTTGAATAAGAGTATGTTGAGTTTTTTCAATATTCTACCACTTTTTTTTATCATTCCATTTTGCTTGATAAGTGGGTTTGAAGGTGAAATTGAAGGATGGAGAGTTGCTATATGGGGACTTTCGATATGGAGTATCTCATTGTTAAATAATTTCATCAATTTTTTAGCGGAAAAAAACAACTTCTTCTTTGGGGTAGTTCTTGCGGCGCTTTTGCTTTTTGTGATTAACCGATATTTAGGTTTTTATCCTTTAGATGCCCTTTGGGGAGATTTATTTATGTCTTTTGCTTTTCAACCTATCTTAGTCTTAATCCCTTTGATTGCAGTAGCAGGATTGTATAAGGTTTCCAGGAATATAGTGGGACAAAGCCTGTATTTAGATGAGGGTTTGACAGAGTCTAGCGCTGAGATCAAAACTTCTGATTTGGATTTTATGAATTCATTTGGAACGGTTGCACCTTTTTTAAAGAATGATATTCGCTTAATTTGGAGGAACAAAAGACCACGTACCTTATTTCTTATGAGTTTTGTATTCGTCTTCTATGGATTGATATTCTTTAGTCAGGATATCTATAAGGATATGAGTGGAGTTTTGATTTTTGCTTCCATTTTTACAACAGGTGGTTTTGCTATTAATTTTGGACAGTTTATCCCGGCTTGGGATTCAAAATATTACCCGATGTTGATGACGCAGCAAACGTCCTATCACGATTATTTAAATTCTAAATTTATTTTGATGTTCGTGAGTGTTGTGGTTCTATTGATTCTCGCTACGCCATACTTCTTGATGGGTTGGCAGATATATGCTTTGATATTTGTTGGAGCACTTTATAATATGGGTGTGAATATCACCTTCTTGCTTTGGGCCGGGGCCTATATTAAAAAACCAATTGATCTAGATGGTCCTGCAGTTGGAAACATGCAAGGTTCTTCGGTGAATCAATTTTTAATGGTGATTCCTATGCTGGGAGTTCCAGCAGGACTTGGTAGTTTGTTGGAGTTTTTATTCTCCTTTGAAGTGGCTATAGGTTCTATTGCAGTGCTTGGAGTACTAGGAATACTAATCAAACCATATTTATTACTTAAAATAAGTAAGTTATATACAAAAAGAAAATATCAAACATTAGACGCATTTAAACAATGATAAAAGCAGAAAATTTAACTAAGGAATATAAGAGCATTCAGGTATTGAATGTTGAAGGTTTAGAGTTTCATAAAGGAGAATCTATAGGTCTTGTTGGAAACAACGGAGCTGGAAAGACTACTTTTTTTAATTGTCTTTTAGATTTGATTAAGCCAACTACAGGATATGTGAGTTCAAAACAGGAGAAGGTGAACCTAACGGAATCTTGGAAGGCCTATACAGGGTCTTATATTGATGAATCTTTCTTAATCGGTTATTTGACTCCAGATGAATATTTCAAATTTGTTGGAGATTTAAGAGGAATGAATATTGAGGATATTCGCGAGCATTTAGCGCAATTTAAAGAGCTTTTTAATGACGAAATTATAGGGGTAAAGAAATATCTGAGAGATTTGTCTAAAGGAAATCAGAAAAAAGCTGGGATTGCCGCCGCTTTGATGGGGAATCCTGAGGTTGTTGTCTTAGATGAGCCTTTTGCCAATCTGGATCCTACGACTCAGTTTAGATTAAAAGAGTTGTTGAGGGACCTTTCAGTGGATAAAGGGGTTACTTTGTTAGTTTCTTCACATGATTTAAACCATGTAACTGAAGTTTGTGATCGAATCGTATTGCTAGAAAAAGGTCAAGTGATTAAGGATGAGCAAAAGTCAGAGGAAACATTGAACGAACTTGAAAATTATTTTAAAGCTCAGTTGACCTCATAATTAATTTGCTATGCATGCATAATAAATGTATATTTGAGAAAAACTAAAGTATGAAAACTACTCTTAAAGACTTAATTGGCGTTACTCACCCTCTTATCATGGCACCTATGTTTCTGGTGTCAAATACAGCTATGGTGATTCAGGGAATGAAAGCTGGTGTAGCTGGTTGTATTCCTGCCTTAAATTACAGAACGCTTGAGGAGTTGCGTGCTGCTATTCAAGAAATGAAAGCCGCTAAAGTTAATGGAGGTTCTTTTGGAATCAACTTAATTGTCAATAAGAGTAATTATAAATACAAGGATCAACTCGAGGTATGCTGCGAAGAAGGAGTGGATTTTATAATCACTTCTCTAGGCTCGCCTCGTCATACGATTGCGCTTTGCAAACCTAAAGGGATCAAAGTGTTTTGTGATGTTGTAGGTGTTGAGCATGCAAAAAAAGTTGAAGATTTAGGGGCTGACGCGGTAATTGCGGTTAACAATCAGGCTGGAGGACATCGAGGTGATTTAGGTCCTGAGGAATTGATTAAAGGTTTGAATGAGGCCTTGAATATTCCTGTGATTTCTGCTGGAGGAGTAAGTTCAAAAAAGGATGTAGATTATATGCTGAGTCTTGGGGCAATTGGTGTTTCTGTCGGCAGTCCTTTTATTGCATCTGAAGAGGCTCCCGTGTCTGAAGAATACAAACAGGCTTGTGTGGATTATGGAGCCAAAGATATTGTGATGACTGAAAAAATCTCAGGGACTCCCTGTACGGTTATTAATACACCTTATGTCCAGGATATAGGAACTGAACAAACTTGGCTCGAAGGCTTTTTGAACAAAAACAAAACCCTTAAAAAATGGGTTAAAATGTGGAGGTTTTCAGTGGGAATGTCTCAGGTTACAAAAGCAGCAACAAAAGCTACTTACAAAACCGTTTGGGTAGCAGGTCCAAGTATTTCTACCACGACGGCCATAGAACCAATTTCTGTAATTTTAAAAAAATTCCTGCAATAGTTTTATTACATTTGAACATTCTGTTTATGGAGTGATTCTATGTGTTTAAGGCGAATTTCTTATCTTTTATTTATAACTGCTGTTTTTCTTTCTTGTGGAAGGAAGAACACTTTTATGTCTAGAAATTACCATCAGCTAAAGGCTGAGTATAATGTGCTTTACAATGGGGAAAATTATCTCAATGAAGGGATAGATTTACTGAATGAGGGTTATGAAGAAGACTACTGGGAGGTTTTGACTGTAGAACCAGTCCTAGTTCAAGATACCTTGTTGGAAAAAAATGCATTGACCGCTCAAGCTGCTGATCTCTTTTTTAAGTCGGAAAAAAAGGCGGTAAAAACAATACAGAAACACTCTATTCAAGATTATGGTGTAGAGCAAAACAAAAGAATAGATGAGGCCTATTTATTATTAGGTAAGTCTAGGTATTATGACGGGCGTTTTCTGCCGGCATTAGAATCTTTTAATTTTGCGGTTCGAAATAACCCTATTGCAAATTATATAGATCCTTTGAGGATTTGGAGAGCCAAAACTAATATTCGCTTAGAGAATGAAGGTTTGGCGATTCGAAGAATGAGAAGGCTTGTTAATGAGGATGATCTTCGGGAAGGAATAGCGTTTTCAGGATATACGGCGTTAGCCTTAGCTTATGAATCTACCGACAGCATTGAAAAGCAAAAGGAAGTTTTGGCTGCCTCTTTGAAAGAGAAAGGACAGCGAACTCAATTAGATCGCAATGAATTTATTCTAGGTCAAATTTTGTTCTTCCAAGATTCTTTGAGTTTGTCCAAGTCTTATTTTGAGTCGCTAGTCAAAAAGTCCAAAAGCTCAAAAAAATACCAAGCACTGTCCTTAGTTTATTTATCTCATCCTAAATACAAACATTTGGACTCTGTGACAAAAAGTTCAATAGATCTAAGTAAAGAAATAGAGGATAGGCTGAAGAATCAATATTATCTAAATCAATTCGCTCTCTTGAATTATGCAATGGGGGAATTGACGGACTCCACAACTTATTATAAGCGTGCTGGGACTCATTCAAGTACTAATGATTTTATTAAAAAGAGATCCTGGAACGCTCTGGGAGATCTGGCCTTTGATAAAGGAGATATCCTTGAGGCTTCTGCCTATTATGATAGTATCCTCAACAGTCAAGAAGAATTAAATACCTTGTATTTATTGTCTTTAAATCGCAAGAGGTCTAGTATGGAAGAATTACGCGGCTTTGAAGAGGTTATTGCTAGTTCTGACAGTATATTTAAGCTCTGGGCTATGAATAAGGAGGAGCAATTTGAATACTTTAAAGCATATTTATTAAGACAAAAGAGCCTAGGGCAAAAAAACCTTGAACCCACTCAAGCGGTCAAGAAGGCTTGGTATTTCAGTAATCCTTCTGTAGTTCGTTCAGGACTTCAGTCTTTTGAAAATACCTATGGACAAATAGAGAATAAAGACAATTGGAAGTATGATCTTACTGTATCAAAGGGTAGGGTTTCTGATTCAGAGAAAGAAAGCGAGATGGAAAGCTTAAATCTTGAGGCAGCAGCTTTACAAGAATCTCTATTAGATCGAGAGGTGTATGGAGATTCATTAACTGAGTCTTATAAAAAAGCACTCTTGAAATCTTCTTTGCTATATATGGATCGTTTTGAGCGACCTATGATAGCTTATAGTAGGTTAAAACTATTGGAAAACTACGATTTGAGTTCTGAAGAGTTGTTAGTATTGTCCTATAGGTTGTATGTACTTGGTTTGGATGATGATTTGACTAAATACAAAGAATTTTTAGAAATTAACTACCCTTCACATCCCTATACTCAAGTAGTTATGGGGAGTGTTGTTGAGTTAGAGGATACGGAACTAAGTCCTGAAGAGCAGTATCAGCAGTTGTACTATGACTTTGAGTCAAAGTGTTATGATGAGGTGATTGCTCAAGTTGATGAAAAGCTTCCAAATTTAGGCGATAAGCAAATAATTATTAAATTTGAATTATTGAAAGTTTTAAGTTTACTTAGAACCCAAGAAGAAAGTCAGTCCCAAATGTATATAAATGAGTTCGTTTTGAAATTCCCAAATACTACAGAGGCCGAATACCTTCGGAAATTTATAAACAACTAAATACCCCAAACTTATGTTTAATGAAAAGAAAGCCACTCCAGCAAAGGAGACCCAAATTAATGTAATTAGTGCTAGTACTAAGATTACAGGAAGTGTAGAATCGAATGGAGATTTCCGTATCGATGGTGAAGTACAAGGAGATGTTAGTACTCAAGGTAGAGTTGTTATTGGCAAAACCGGGGTTGTAAAAGGAAGTGTTACTTGTGTTAATGCAGATATTGAAGGTGTGTTTGATGGAGACTTAAAGGTTGCTGAAACCTTAAGTTTGTTTAAGACTGCTCAAGTGTCTGGAGATACTGTTGTTGGTAAGTTGTCGGTAGAAGCTGGTGCTTCTTTAAATGGAACCTGCGGTATGAAGGGTTCGGTGAAGGAACTGAATAAGGATAACGTTGAAAAAACCGCTTAATAATTTCTTAAGATTATCAGGAGTAGGAATCCAATTTGGAGCTGTAATCTGGCTGTGTTCTAGGTTGGGGGCTTATTTGGATTCTTATTTCGAAACAAATGATAATACCTATACTATAATCGTAGTAATTGTGGGTTTTGTGTTATCCATGTATTCTTTAATCGCTCAATTGAAAAAAATTCAAGATGATTAAATCTTTGATGCTCTATTTGAGCGGACTGGTTCTCGGTCTAGTTTTATTAATATTTGGTCATCAATGGTGGTTCGATTCCATGAGTTTCTCCTATTCCCATGAAGTGATGCGGCTTTGCTATTCTGTGAACGCTTTGATGGCTGTTTTTATTGTCTTTTTAATCTATTTGTTAAGAAATAAGTTCCGTGATGAGCTCGGTTTCTTGTTTTTGTTCGGAAGCTTATTTAAGTTTTTGATTTATTTCGTCTTTTTTAAATCCCTCTTGGGTGATGCCCGTTTGGATTTTACAATTTTCTTCTTCCCGTATCTTTTTAGCTTGTTGTTTGAAGTGTTTTGCCTTGTAAAAATCTTGAAATCAGATGGTTAAAATCGTAAAATGACAAATATCATCTGGAAGCAGAATAATTAAAGAAAACGTTTTTTTAATTTGTTTGAAAGGGATATATTTGCAGCGTTTTTAGACACTGATAATTGAACGAAATGACAAAAACATTTTTCAAAGCATTAATAATGTTTCTTTCTATAACTGCATTTGCACAGGAAGGACATCAAGTAGAGTTTGGAGTAGAAGGAGATAAAGTTTCTAGTGTAGATAAGAAAGAGATTTCTGAATTCATAGGGCACCACCTTCAAGATTCTTATGATTTTAATCTTTTTTCTTGGAAAGGAGAAGACGGTCATGAGCATCATTTCGGTTTTCCATTACCTGTTATTCTTTATGATAACGAGGCAGGTTTACAGGTTTTCATGTCGTCTAAATTACATCATGGTGAAGCTGTTGCTCACGTAGGTGATTCTTTTTATAAAGTGGACCATGGGAAAATTTACAAAACTAACGCTGAAGGAGTAATTAACTATGGTGCAGATCATCATGCTACTAACGAAAAGCCATTAGATTTTTCTATCACTAAGAATGTCTTTATGATTTTTGTGGTGTCTCTTTTGATGTTGTGGATGTTTAGTTCTTTTGCTAAGTCTTATAAAAAAGGACCTATTCCAACAGGAGGTGCTCGTTTCTTTGAGCCTATCATCCTTTATATTAGAGATGATATTGCTGTTCCAAATATCGGTGAGAAGAAATATAAGAAATACATGCCGTATTTGTTAACTGTATTCTTCTTTGTTTGGTTCTTAAACTTGTTTGGATTAACTCCGCTTGGTGTGAATGTAACAGGGAATATTACAGTGACTATGTCTCTTGCTTTAATTACTTTCTTTATTACAAATATTACAGCAAATAAAAACTATTGGGGACATATCTTTTGGATGCCAGGAGTTCCAGTGTTGATGAAATTTGTCTTAGCTCCAATTGAATTGTTAGGAGTATTTATCAAGCCTTTTGCATTAATGATTCGTTTGTATGCAAATATGGTTGCAGGACACACTGTTTTAATGAGTATTATCGGACTAATGTATATCTTCCATAACTGGTTAGGTTCAAGTTTATCTTTTGGATTAGCTTTTGCTCTGTCAATTTTGGAACTATTAGTTGCAGCTTTACAAGCTTATATTTTTACAATGTTATCAGCCCTTTATTTTGGTTCTGCCAATGAAGAGCATCACGATGACCACTAATTTTTGAATGTTTAATTTTTAAAATAAATATATTATGGAAATTCCATCAATCGTAGGAGCAGGATTAATCGTAATCGGAGCAGGAATGGGAATCGGTAGAATCGGTGGTTCAGCAATGGACGCAATCGCTCGTCAACCAGAAGCTTCAGGTAAGATCCAAACTGCAATGTTGATTGCAGCTGCACTTATTGAAGGTATTGGTTTTGCTGCATTATTTGCATAAACCTTACAAAATTCAATCCTAGCTGTGACGGTTGGTTACAGCTAGGTTGATTATTAAAATTTAAACTTAAGTACTAAATAACGATATATATATGGAATTGTTAAACGAATTTTCTCCTGGATTGTTCCTTGCCCAAACGGCAATTTTCATTCTTTTGGTGATCTTGTTGAAGAAGTTTGCATGGAAACCAATTTTAGATGCTGTTGAGGAGCGTGAAGAAGGAATCAAAAAGGCTTTAGAGTCTGCGGAAGATGCTAAACAAGAAATGGCAAATATCGCTTCTGATAACGAGAAGATTTTGAAAGAAGCTCGTTCTCAAAGAGATGGTATTTTGAAAGATGCTAAGACTATGAAGGAGAGCATTATTTCTGAAGCAAAGGAGGAGGCTCAAGTGCAAGCTGATAAAATTATCAAGCAGGCTAAAGAAGCTATGGAGACTGAGAAGGCTGCTGCTATTTCTGTATTGAAGGCTCAAGTTGCTGAATTATCTATTTCTATTGCAGAGAAAGTTGTTCAGAAAGAATTGGCTGCAGATAAAGACCAATTGGCTTTAGTTGAGGATAAATTGAAGAATGTTACCTTAAACTAATCTAAAGGTATATGAAGAATATTAAAGCACCACATCGTTACGCAAAGGCTGTCCTTAATCTTGGATTAGAAAAGGACTTAGCTGACGTAATTGATGCAAATATGAAGTTGATCGCTGAGACGATTGATGAGAATATTGAACTTCGAGCTGTTCTTGAAAGTCCTGTGATTAAATCAGACTTGAAATTAGCGGTATTGAAGGATTTATTTGAGTCAAAAGTAAATGCGATTTGCGTGGGTCTATTTAATGTTTTAGTGGAAAATAAACGTTTGCCTTTATTGAGAGATATTGCTGCGCAATACAACGTTTTATACAATCACTTTAAAGCAGTAGATAGGGCTATTGTTACGACTGCTGTTCCGCTTTCAGCTGATCTTGAGACCAAGGTTCTTGCTAAAGTAAAGGAATTAACAGGAAAAGAAGCTGCAATTGAAAATGTAGTTGACAGTAGTATTATTGGAGGATTTATCTTGCGTATCGGTGATTTACAATACGATGCAAGTATTTCTAACCAGCTTAACTCTTTAAGACAAGCCTTTGATACAAGTGCTTTCGAAAAAAAGATTTAAGCAAACTAATTAAGAACCTTCGGAATTAAAAATATAATATGGGAGCAATTAAGCCAGCTGAAGTATCAGCAATTTTAAAGAAACAATTAACGAATTTCGACACTTCAGCTAGTCTAGACGAAGTGGGAACTGTATTACAAGATGGTGATGGTATTGCCCAAGTATACGGTTTATCAAATGTACAATACGGAGAACTTGTAGAATTCGAGGGAGGTCTTGAAGGAATGGTTCTTAACTTGGAAGAGGATAACGTAGGGGTTGTACTTTTAGGAGAAGCAACTGGAGTAAAGGAAGGATCTACGGTTAAGAGAACTAAGCGTATTGCTTCATTACAAGTTGGAGAAGGAATTGTTGGGCGTGTAGTTGATACACTAGGTAACCCAATTGATGGTAAAGGACCAATTGCTGGAGAAACATTTGAAATGCCATTAGAGCGTAAAGCTCCTGGGGTTATTTTCCGTGAGCCGGTAACTGAACCAATGCAAACTGGGATTAAGGCAATTGATGCTATGGTACCAATTGGACGTGGTCAACGTGAGCTTATTATTGGTGACCGTCAAACTGGTAAGTCTACAGTTGCTATTGATACCATTTTGAACCAAAAGGAATTTTTTGATGCTGGAGAACCAGTATTCTGTATCTATGTTGCTATCGGACAGAAAGCATCTACTGTTGCAGGTATTGTGAATTTATTAGAAGAAAAAGGAGCTCTTGCCTATACTGTAGTTGTTGCTGCAAATGCTTCAGATCCTGCTCCAATGCAGGTATATGCTCCATTTGCAGGAGCGGCGATTGGTGAGTACTTCCGTGATACGGGACGTCCAGCACTTATCGTATATGATGATTTATCTAAACAAGCTGTAGCTTACCGTGAACTTTCTTTATTGTTAAGAAGACCACCGGGACGTGAAGCTTATCCTGGGGATGTATTCTATTTACACTCTCGTTTATTAGAACGTGCGGCTAAGGTAATCAACGATGATACTATTGCTTCACAAATGAATGATGTACCAGCTTCAATTAAGCATTTAGTAAAAGGAGGAGGATCTCTTACGGCACTTCCAATTATTGAAACTCAAGCAGGTGATGTATCGGCATATATTCCTACAAACGTAATTTCTATTACGGATGGTCAGATTTTCTTAGAAGGTGATTTGTTTAATGCAGGTGTTCGTCCAGCGATTAACGTAGGTATTTCTGTATCTCGTGTTGGAGGTTCTGCTCAGATTAAATCAATGAAGAAGGTATCTGGTACTTTGAAGTTAGATCAAGCGGCTTACCGTGAACTTGAAGCTTTTGCTAAGTTTGGATCTGATCTTGATGCTGCTACTTTAAATGTAATTGAAAGAGGTAAGCGTAACGTTGAGATTCTTAAGCAAGGACAAAACTCTCCAGCTAAGGTTGAAGATCAGGTTGCTATTATTTATGCAGGTTCTAAGAACTTGTTAGCAAATGTTCCTGTTGATAAAGTTAAATTGTTCGAATCTGAGTTTTTATCTTATATGAACTTAAAGCATAAAGATGCTTTAGAGGAGTTAAAAGCAGGTAAATTAACAGATAACGCGATTAAGGCGATTGAGAAGTCGGCTAAAGAGATTTCATCTCAGTTCGCATCATAATTAAAATACTTTAGAGTATGGCAAATTTAAAAGAAATTAGAAACAGGATTACCTCTATTGGCTCTACGATGAAAATCACGAGTGCCATGAAGATGGTATCTGCAGCTAAGTTGAAAAAGGCCCAAGACGCTATTGTAGCGATGAGACCTTATTCAAATAAGTTAACTGAATTGTTGCAAAATCTTTCAGCAACTTTAGATGCGGAGACAGGTGGGGCATATGCTGAACAAAGAAATGTTTCAAAAGTCTTGTTAGTTGCTGTTACTTCTAATCGTGGATTATGTGGTGGATTTAATTCTTCTATTATAAAGACGGTTCGTAATATTGTAAGTACTCAATATGCAAATCAAGAAGTAGAATTGTTTACCATTGGTAAAAAAGGAAATGATATTCTATCAAAAGAGTTTACTTTGTTTAATCACGATAGTAAAATCTTTGATCAGTTGACTTTTGATAATGCTGCGGAAATAGCTGAAAGCATTATGCAAGCTTTTAAGGAGGGTCAATTTGATAAGGTTGAATTAGTGTACAATAGCTTTAAGAATGCTGCTACACAAATAGTAATGCATGAGCAGTACTTACCTTTAGAGCCATCAGCAGAAGATGCTAATGCAAATGCAGATTATATCTTCGAGCCATCTAAAGAGGAAATCGTTTTGGAGTTGATTCCAAAATCTTTGAAAATGCAGATGTTTAAAGCTCTAAGAGATTCTTTTGCAGGGGAGCATGGAGCGCGTATGACTGCAATGCATAAAGCGACAGATAACGCACAAGAATTACAAGATGATCTTAAATTAACTTATAACAAGGCAAGGCAAGCTGCAATTACTGGAGAGATTCTAGAAATTGTTGGAGGGGCTGAGGCATTGAATGGATAGTTGATTTAGAAAAGCTAATAATATGTTAAAAACCACCCTTTTAAGGGTGGTTTTTTTTGTTTTGTAGGGTTTGGCACGAGTTTTGTAATTAAGTAATCAGTTCATTGAAAGTGTTATTAATACACAAACTATTTCGATAAAAGGAAAAGCGTGAATGTAGATTGATTTTGAATGAAGAAAGCGCCCTTCCTTTTTATCCACAAAACAGAGTTTAAGTTTTCATAAGAATAAAGTTTGGTTAGTTGATTTTTGATTGGTTGTGGTTAGCCAATTAAAGGGAAGTTGCCCCTAGCAATAGGGGCAATTTTTTCAATCCTTAGATTGAGTTTGGCACGAGCTTTGCTTATAACAAAATATAAAGTCGATTCAACGGAATCGCATGAAATAAGAGTTTAAGTTTTCATAAGAATAAAGTTTGGTTAGTTGATTTTTGATTGGTTGTGGTTAGCCAATTAAAGGGAAGTTGCCCCTAGCAATAGGGGCAATTTTTTCAATCTTTTTGATTGAGTTTGGCACGGGCTTTGCTTATAATACAATATAAAGTCGATTCAACGGAATCGCATAAAATAAGAGTTTAAGTTTTCATAAAAATAAAGTTTGGTTAGTTGATTTTTGATTGGTTGTGGTTAGCCAATTAAAATAGGCCGCTTCCGCAAGGAAGCGGCTTTTTTTTTATCTTTATTTTCTCAAACAAGTAGTTATGAAAAAAGTATGTATCACTGGAGCTAGTTCAGGTATTGGTGAAGCGATTGCTGAGATTTTTGCCTCTAGAGGCTATGAATTAATTCTTTGTGGCCGTAATCGTCTTAAATTACAAGAGCTTAAGTCTAGACTAGATAAATTGACTAAATGTATTATTGTTGTTTTTGATGTTCGCGATCGCGAGAGGGTTTCTGATGTTTTAACTGAGGCTATTGGAGCTATGCAGGGTGTAGATGTATTAATTAATAATGCAGGAAATGCTCATGGCTTAGGAACTGTGCAAGAAGGGAACCCTGATGATTGGGATGCGATGATTGACATTAATGTTAAAGGACTGCTCAATGTGACTCATGCTGTCCTTCCTTATCTGGTTAAGCAGAATTCTGGACATATTATAAATATAGGATCTCTGGCAGGAAAGGAAGTATATCGAAACGGTACAGTATATTGTGCATCAAAACATGCTGTAGATGCTATTTCCGAAGGGCTTAGAAAGGATTTATTAGAAACTGATATTAAGATAGGCTGCGTTCATCCTGGTTTAGTAGCTACGAATTTTTCTATGGTGCGTTTTAAAGGGGATAAGAACAAATCTAATGCAGTTTATAAGGGGTATGAACCCTTACAAGCTAAAGATATTGCTGAAATAGTGGATTTTGTTGTTAGCCGACCAGCTCATGTAAATATTGCAGATTTATTGGTCTTGCCTTCAGCACAAGCTAGTTCTACTGAAATTAAAAAGAATTTATAATGGGAAGGACCTTAGTAGTTGGAGATATTCATGCAGGGCTGAGAGGTCTTAAACAAGCACTTGAGCGTTGTGATTTAAAAGAAAATGATCAAGTTGTATTTCTTGGGGATTATACAGATGCATGGTCCGAAGCGGTTGAGACGATTGATTTTTTGATTGATTTTTCAAATCGTTATGAATCAATCATGATCATGGGGAATCACGATCAATTGTTAAGAGATTATTTTCGAACAGGAAAGGCTCATCCGAAATGGTTGAGACATGGAGGTCAGGTTACTCTAGATGCATATAAGCGCAAAGGTTCCGCAGCAATAGAGAAGAAACATCTTAATTTTCTAGAATCTTTGAAGTCTTACCATATAGATATGCAGAATCGATTATTCATTCATGGGGGTTTTACGAATCTCAATGGAGTAAGCCAAGAATGGTTTGATAAAATGTTTTATTGGGATAGAACTTTATGGGAATTGGCTTGCGCTGTTCCTGAAGACTTATCACAGAAGGCCATTAATTATCCGAAGCGGTTTAAGCTTTATAAAGAGATTTATATAGGTCATACACCTACCTTGAGATTAGGTGTGGATCTACCTATTGTAAAACATAGTATTCACAATTTAGATACTGGAGGTGGTTTTAATAAAGGGAGGATTACTATTTATGATGCAGACTCCAAGGAGTTTTGGCAAAGTGATTTGATGAAGGACTTATATCCTGAAGAATCAGGAAGAGAGGTATAAAAAAACTCCAAGTATATAGATACTCGGAGTTTGATATAATTATTGCTATGGATTCCTACAAATCAAATTTGATTCCTTGAGCTAAAGGTAATTCAGTAGTGTAATTAATCGTGTTGGTTTGTCTTCTCATATAGACTTTCCAAGCATCTGATCCACTTTCACGTCCTCCACCAGTTTCTTTTTCACCTCCGAAGGCTCCACCGATTTCAGCACCTGAAGTACCAATATTTACATTTGCAATTCCACAGTCAGAACCAGCATGAGATAAGAATTTCTCTGCAGATCTTAAGTTGTTAGTCATAATCGCAGAAGACAGCCCTTGAGCTACTCCGTTTTGAAGTTCAATTGCATTTTCTACATCACCCGAATATTTCATTACGTATAGAATAGGAGCAAATGTCTCGTGTTGTACAATTTCAAAATCGTTTGAAGCTTCGATAATAGCTGGCTTAACATAGCATCCAGATTCATATCCTTCTCCGGTAAGTACACCACCTTCAACGAGTACTTTTCCTCCTTCTTGTTTTGCCTTTTCTATAGCTTCACTATACATTTTTACCGCATCTTGATCGATTACTGGCCCTACGTGATTGTTTTGATCTAATGGGTTTCCAATTTTTAATTGCCCATAAGCTGCAACTACAGCATCAATTACTTTATCGTATAAAGATTCATGAACTATCAATCTTCTTGTTGATGTACAACGTTGTCCTGCGGTACCAACAGCTCCGAATACAGCTCCGATTACAGTCATTTTTAGGTCCGCTTCAGGAGTTACAATAATAGCATTATTTCCACCTAGCTCTAATAACGATTTACCTAGACGTCCTGCTACAGTAGAAGATACGATTTTACCCATTCGAGTAGATCCTGTTGCTGAAACTAGAGGGACTCTTTTATCTGTTGATAAGAATTCACCTACTTTATAGTCTCCGTTTACCAGTCCTGAAATTCCTTCAGGCATGTCATTGTTCTTTAATACTTCCGCGATAATGTTTTGGCAAGCTACTCCGCATAAAGGTGCTTTTTCAGAAGGCTTCCATACACATACATCTCCACATACCCAAGCTAGAGCAGTATTCCAAGCCCAAACGGCTACTGGGAAATTAAAAGCAGAAATAATTCCTACTACTCCTAGTGGATGGTATTGTTCGTACATTCTATGTCCTGGACGTTCAGAGTGCATGGTAAGACCGTGTAATTGTCTTGAAAGACCTACAGCAAAATCACAGATGTCAATCATTTCTTGAACTTCACCAAGACCTTCTTGAAGGGATTTTCCCATTTCGTATGAAACTAAAGCACCAAGAGGTTCTTTAAGTTCTCTTAACTTGTCTCCGAATTGTCTCACTAACTCTCCTCTTAAAGGAGCAGGCATTGTTCTAAATGATTTAAAAGCGGTAGTCGCTTTATCCATCACTTTTTCGTAATCTTCACGGTTCGCAGAACTTACCGTTCCAATCAATTTCCCATCTACGGGAGAGTAAGATTCTATCTTTGGTCCGTTTCCGAAAGATTCAGATCCAGTCGATACTCCATTATTATGAGCTGCTAATCCTAATTGCTCTAATACTTGAGCAATATCAATTTGTGCTAAGGCTTGTTCCATAAATCATTAAGTTTTGTTTAGTTGAGCCAAAACTAATATAATTTATAGTTATTTTTGCAAGGATATAAAGGAATTTTACCCATGAAGTCAAAAGACTTGATTCACATAGATTTTAATAAGGCGGCTCTAGAAACTTTTCAGTTCCAGGCTGCTAATAATCCGGTATATTCAAAATTTATTGAACTACTTGGAGTTTCGGTGGATTCGGTCACAACATTAAATCAGATTCCATTTATGCCTATTTCATTTTTTAAACAATTTGAAGTTTGTACAGGGGAGTTTGATCCAGAGATTGTTTTTACGAGTTCAGGAACTACAGGGATGCAGACCAGTAAACATTTCGTTAAAGATTTAACTTGGTATAGGGAATCTTATATACATGGTTTTGAATCGTTTTATGGTCCAGTTGAGGACTATGTGGTTCTCGCTTTATTACCTGCGTATTTAGAAAGAACTGGATCTTCACTAGTATATATGGTGGATGACTTTATAAAGAGGAGTAAGCATGAAGAGTCTGGGTTTTATTTGAATGAATTATCGGAACTGGCCGAAAAGCTTCAGTCGTTAAGTAAACAAAAGAAGAAAGTATTGCTTATTGGAGTATCTTTTGCACTTCTGGATTTGGTTGAAGCCTATGATTTTCAATTGGATTCAAATTGTATCGTTATGGAAACCGGAGGAATGAAAGGTAGGCGTAAGGAAATGATTCGAGAAGAATTGCACGAGGTGTTGAGAGGAGGTTTTGGGCTTGAACATATTCATTCTGAATATGGAATGACCGAGCTGCTTTCCCAAGCTTATTCTAAGGGGAAAGGAATTTTTTATACGCCTTCTTGGATGAAAGTGTTGATTCGTGATCCTGAGGATGCTTTGACTTTGCTCCCCCAAGGAAGAGGAGGGGGGATCAATGTGATTGATCTGGCGAATCGTTATTCCTGTGCCTTTATAGCAACCCAGGATTTGGGTAAGATGCATGCAGATGGAGGCTTCGAAATCTTAGGGAGGTTCGACAATTCTGATATTAGGGGCTGTAATTTATTGGTGCAATAAAAAAGCCATCTCTTTCGAAATGGCTTCTTGTAATGTTATTTTACTTTAAGTAAAAAGTAGGTTTTCTTACCTCTTTGAAGCAAGACATATTTTCCAGCGATTAGGTCATCTTTAGTAATGATATAATCATCTTTGACCTTTGCTTTATTGACAGAAACTGCGTTTTCTTTTAAGGCTCTACGAACTTCTCCGTTAGATTTCATAAAACCAGTATCAGCAAAAGCAGCAACAATATCAAGTCCTGTGTCAACTGCGCTAGCATCAACTTCTGCTTGAGTAACTCCTTCAAAAACGTCTAAGAATGTTTGTTCGTCTAAACTCTTTAAATCATCAGCAGTAGATTTACCAAATAAGATACTAGAAGCTTTAACTGCATTGTCATAGTCTTCTTCAGAGTGAACTAAAGTCGTTACTTGTTTCGCAAGCTCTTTTTGAAGTAGTCTCATATGTGGAGCTTCTCTATGCTCTGCAATAAGGTTTTCAATAGTCTCTTGGTCTAAGAAGGTGAATTTCTTGATATAACTCTCTGCATCTTCATCAGAAGTATTTAACCAGTATTGGTAAAATTTATATGGTGAAGTCAAGCTTTTCTCTAGCCAGATATTTCCACCTTCAGATTTACCAAATTTAGTTCCGTCTGCTTTGGTGATTAATGGACAAGTCAAGGCATAAGCTTTTCCTTGTGCTTTTCTACGGATTAATTCAGTTCCAGAAGTGATATTTCCCCACTGATCTGAACCTCCCATTTGAAGCTTACAATTTTTATTCTCATATAAATGTAAGAAATCATATCCTTGGAATAATTGGTAAGTAAACTCCGTGAAAGACATTCCAACACTTGATTCTGAGCTTAATCTCTTCTTTACAGATTCCTTAGCCATCATATAGTTTACTGTAAGATGCTTCCCGATATCTCTAACGAAATCAATTAGACTGAATTCTTTCATCCAATCGTAATTGTTTACTAATTCAGCTGCGTTTGTTGCGTCACTATCAAAATCTAAGAAGCGTTCTAACTGAGATCTTACTCCTGCAACATTTCTGTTTAAAGTTTCTTCATCCAATAAATTTCTTTCTGCAGATTTCCCAGAAGGATCTCCAATCATTCCTGTTGCTCCCCCAACTAGGGCGATAGGTTTGTGCCCTGCTTTTTGGAAATGCATTAAAATAATAATCGGAATTAAACTCCCAATGTGCAATGATTCCGCTGTTGGATCAAAGCCTATATAACCTGCCGTAACTTCTTTTAATAATTGCTCTTCAGTACCTGGCATGCTGTCTGCAACCAGCCCTCTCCATTCTAGTTCTTTAACGAAATTGTGGCTCATAATTTTTCAAATTTGCCCAAAGATACTGCGAATGTCTGAAAGATGAAAGGGCTAAAAGGCAAGTTAACAGTATTTTTAATCTCACTATAAATCCGTACTTTGCAGCTATGATTTTAGTTACAGGAGGAACCGGTCTAGTAGGGGCTCATTTATTGATGGAATTAGTTAAGAATGAACCAAAAGTAAGGGCAATTTATAGATCTGAGGTAAAAATAGTTCAAACCAAAAGTTTGTTCAGGAAATACCAGATGCAAGATTATTTCCATAAAATTGTCTGGATAAAGGCGGATATACTGGATCTTACTGATCTTGAATATGCCTTTGAAGATATTGATCGCGTCTATCATTGTGCTGCGATGATTTCTTTTGAAAAAAAGGATTATCCCCTTATGCGCAAAGTCAATATAGAGGGCACGGCAAATATGGTGAATCTCAGCATCAGTTATGGGGTCAAGAAATTTTGCTTTGTGAGTTCAATTGCTGCTGTTGAGAAAAATCCTTACGGGGGTCCCACGGATGAAAAAGAAGATTGGAATCAAGAAAAACACAAGAATGGATATGCTATCTCCAAATATGGCGCTGAAATGGAAGTCTGGAGGGGAAGCCAAGAAGGCTTAGAGGTGGCTATTGTGAATCCAGGTGTCATTATAGGTCCAGGTTTTTTTAGGCAAGGTTCCGGACGCTTATATTTTGCGGTGTATAATGGGATGAAATTTTATACTTCCGGTCGAACTGGATATGTAGGGGTATGGGATGTAGTCAAATCATTGATAGGACTGATGAATTCTGATATTGACAATGAGCGTTATATTTTGGTGGCCCAAAACCTCTCTTACCGTGAAGTATTTACTGATATAGCAAATAGTATCGGAGTTAAACCCCCGGAGAAGGAAGCCAAGCCTTGGATGCTCAAAGTTGGATGGAGGTTGAGTCTGTTTGCTACTATTTTTACAGGAAAAAAGCCTTCTCTATCCAAAGGAACTTCAAAAAGTGCTTTTAAAGTGATGGACTATTCTTCGGATAAAATTAAAAATTCACCTTTAGCCTTTTCTTTTGAACCAATGAAAGAGGTGTTTGAAAAGACTGGGAAAATGTTTAATCCCTCAGCGTTTTAGGTTCTCTAGATTTAATGGGTTGATTAGCTTTTATCTTTATTCTATTAATCGAGTCCTGAACATTTTTTAGAGAATCATAGTAGACTTTCTTAAGTTTTAACCCTGTTTCAACTCGAGAATAAATTCGTTTGTACTCATCAATTCTAGATGCGTAATAGGCATTGCTTTCTGCATATCTGGCAGAATCAATTCCATATTTTTCATAGACCAAATAGGTGTAGTCTAATTTTGTATCCTTGTGGGTATTCTTCTTTCCATGTGCATAGCGCGCGATTTGCAAATCCATTAATAGATCAACCATTTGGTCCTCACTAAGAAGATTTTCTGGCTTTTCATAAATGGTGGAGCTTTCGCAAGCCACGACAAGAAGAAGGAATAGGATTGTAATTAGTCTAGAATATTTCATGATTAATCTCTGTTAAATGTCAATCTCATAGCGGATTTAGCTTCAATAATTGTGCCTTGATCATAAACCATTTTTCCATTGACAAAAGTTGTCTGAATTTTGTGATCAAATGTAGTTCCTTCAAAAGGTGACCAACCACATTTCGAGAGAACATTTTCTTTTGATACAGTCCATGGATCATTCGGGTTTACCAGTACAATGTCGGCAAAATATCCCTCTTTAAGATACCCTCTCTTTTCTATTTCAAAGAGAATGGCTGGATTGTGACAAGCTTTTTCAACAAGCTTCTCTAAAGTAAGTCTACCTTGGTTCTTAGCTTCCAAAAGCGCTACTAAATTATGTTGAACTAAGGGACCTCCACTCGGTGCCTTAAGGTAGGTATTGCTCTTTTCTTCAAGAGTGTGTGGGGCGTGGTCTGTGGCCAAAACATCAATTCTGTCATCATTAAGTGCCTGCCAAAGAGCTTCTCGGTCACTTGCCTTTTTTACTGCAGGATTCCATTTAATGAAGGTTCCTTTTTCGTGGTAATCTTCTTCTGAAAACCAAAGGTGATGTACGCAAACTTCAGCTGTTATTTTTTTATCTTTTAAAGGAATACTATTGTCTAAAAGGTCTAGTTCTTTAGCGGTAGATAAATGAAATATATGTAATCGAGCTCCAGTTTTCTTGGCAAGTTCTATGGCTTTAGATGAGGAAATATAACAAGCTTCTGCGCTTCTAATATTAGGATGTTCCCAGATAGGAATTTCTTCTCCATACTGTTCTATGGCTTTTTGAGTATTAGCTTTAATTGTTGCCTCGTCTTCACAATGAACCGAAATAGGGAGTTTAGTTGCTTTGAATATTTGTTCTAATGTGTCAGGATTATCCACAAGCATATTTCCTGTCGAAGAACCTAAGAATAATTTAATTCCAGCTACATTTTTCCCATCTGTTTTCAATAACTCTTCAAGATTATCGTTAGTTCCTCCAAACATGAAAGAGTAATTTGCGATGGAGTCTTGATGGGCGATGTCAAATTTTTCTTCAAGCTTTTCTTGAGTTGTAGTTTGAGGATTTGTGTTAGGCATTTCCATGAAGCTGGTAATCCCTCCTGCAACTGCTGCACGACTTTCTGTATATATGGTAGCTTTATGAGTAAGACCTGGCTCTCTGAAATGAACTTGGTCGTCAATCAACCCTGGTAAAACCAATTTGCCTTGAGCATCAATCACCTCCATATCCTGGGTTGGGTCGATGGACTCTGAAATTTTTTCGATGAATTGATCTCGAATTAAAAGATCTGCTACAAATTGTTTTCCTTCGTTAACAAGGGTACCGTTTTTAATCAGAATTTGTTTAGTCATGTTTTTTTATATTTCTTCCGTTTAGGGCAAGTTTTATTACTCCGAAGGCTGCTTCATTGATAATGGAGCCATTCATTTTTGATTTTCCATGAGTTCTATCTGTAAATATTACAGAGACTTCTTTGATTTTGAAACCTTTTTTCCAGGCCTTGAATTTCATTTCAATTTGAAATGCATAACCGACGAACATAATTTTATTTAAATCTATATGTTCTAATAAGTTTCTTGAATAACACACAAATCCTGCAGTAGTATCATTTACGGGAATCCCTGTGATGAATTTGACATATTTTGAGGCGAAATAGGAGAGTAATACTCTTTTCATAGGCCAGTTGACCACGTTGACTCCCTTGATATATCTTGAACCCACACTTAGATCAGCACCCTCGGTTTTACAGGCTTGATATAGTTTAGGTAAATCTTCGGGATTGTGAGAGAAGTCTGCATCCATTTCGCAAATATATTGGTAGTCTTTTTTTAAAGCCCATTTGAATCCATGTATATAGGCTCTACCAAGACCTTTAGGTCCTTGTCGATTCTCAAGAAATAATTTGCTGGGAAATTCCAATTGAAGCTCTTGAACTTTCTCTGAGGTTCCATCAATTGATAGATCATCAACGACTAAAATATCAAAGTCAGTTTTTAAATTGAAAACGGAGCGAATAATATTTTCGATATTTTCAATTTCATTGAGGGTCGGTATAATGACTAATACTTCAGACATAGGATTCAATTGCTAGGCAAAGATACTTTTTTATGCTTAAAAATAGCTAAGTTTGTGGAGCTTTAAAAGAATAAGCTTTAGTAAAAAAATGGATTTAATTGGACTAGAAAGAGTACAGGTTGATCAGTTATGGATTTGGTTCATAATGCTGTATGCTTTGTTGTATTTAGGCTTGAATAAGTTGTTTTATGGTTCCAAGCTATTCGATTTAATGACTTCAAGGTTTTCCAGATCTTATAGATCTATGTATTACGGAGAAAGTCAAAGAATATTATCCTTTTTTAATATTAGTAATTTCTTGTTTCAATGCCTTTCAATATCATGTGTAATCATGTTGATTGGAAGTTTAGGTTGGGTAGAATTAACCTATGGTTATGATAAGAGTTTTTTAATCGTACTTCTTATTGTAATGTCTGTTTTGATTGCTAGAATTTTTCTGGTTTATGTGTTTTCGGCTATTTTGAGGCTGGAAGATATATATTTTAGGTTGTTGACCTATACGTTCAATTATGTATCGGTGATAAGTCTATGGTTAATGCCTTTGCTTCTAATTTATTTTATACAAGGGGCTAATAGTTCAGTTTTTGGATTTTTGATATTGTTGTTATTGGCTATTATGCTAGTGGTAATGGGGGTGCTGATCCTGATCAATAATAAATATCTGTTAACCAAAGATCTGTTTTATTTTATTTTGTATCTTTGCACCTTCGAAATAGCACCTATATTAATAGTTTTTAAAACACTTGTGTATTAAAATTATGAAAGTAAAAACAATTTTAGTTTCTCAGCCAGAGCCACAGGCGAGTCAATCTCCTTATTTTGATTTGTCAGATAAGCAAAAGGTTAAAATTGACTTTAGACCATTTATTCACGTAGAAGGGATTCCAGTGAGAGAAGTGCGCAGTCAGAAATTAGATCTGTCTAAGTATTCTTCTGTGATCTTAACTAGTAGAAAAGGAGTTGATCACTTCTTTAGAATTGCTGAAGAAATGCGATTTAAAGTTCCAGATGAAATGAAGTATTTCTGTCAATCTGAGGCTATTGCGTCTTACTTACAGCATTATATCGTTTATAGAAAACGTAAGATTTATGTTGGTGATCGAACTTTTCCAGATTTGGTTAAATTGATCAAAAAACACAAGAATGAAAATTTCTTACTTCCTTGTTCTGATAAGTTAAAAGCGAGTATTCCTGAAGCCTTAGATGCTACAGGTGTTAAATGGACACGCGCTGATTTGTATAGAACTGTAGTAAGTGATTTATCAGATTTAGAAGATGTATTCTATGATATCTTAGTGTTTTTTAGTCCATCAGGAATTGAATCTCTTTTTGAGAACTTCCCGGATTTTAAACAAAATGACACCAAGATTGCTGTATTTGGTAATTCTACTGTTAAAGCAGCTGAGGCTAAAGGTTTGGTATGTAATATTACTGCTCCAACACCTGAGACTCCATCGATGACTATGGCCCTTGATAAGTATATTAAAGAGGTTAATAAAAAATAAATAGACTTATATTTAGTCTTACTAAAAAGCCCTTTACTTGTTGTAAAGGGCTTTTTTTATGAGAAGAGTAAGCTGACCAGGTCTTCAATTTTATCCAATTCGATAATTTGAAGGTGTGTTGTTTTAGGAGGTTGTTGTCCAGAGGCTATGATTAGCCTGTTGAATCCTAGTTTTTCAGCTTCTGTAACTCTATAGTTCAATTTAGACACAGGTCTTATTTCTCCGCTAAGTCCAACTTCTCCGGCAAAACAAGTGTCTCTTGTAATTGTATCATCTAAATCAGAAGAAAGTATGGCCGAGATTACAGCTAAATCGATCGCTGGGTCTTCTAGTTTTATCCCCCCTGTTAGATTTAGAAACACATCTTTAGCTCCCAGTTTGAAGCCAAGTCGTTTCTCTAATACGGCTAATAGCATGTTTAGACGTTTGATGTTAAAGCCTGTTGTTGAGCGTTGAGGCGTCCCGTATACGGCAGTACTGACTAGGGCTTGTATCTCTACCATCATAGGTCTTATTCCCTCAAGAGTTGATGCAATTGCTGTCCCGCTTAAATCCGAGCTGGAATGATTCATTAATATTTCCGAAGGGTTTTGAACTTCCCTTAATCCGTTGTGGACCATTTCAAATACACCTAATTCATGAGTGGATCCAAATCGATTTTTCTTGGCCCTTAAAATTCTGTAATTGTGATGTCGGTCTCCTTCAAATTGAAGTACTACATCAACCATGTGCTCTAGGATCTTAGGTCCAGCGATATGTCCTTCCTTGTTGATGTGTCCGATGATGATCAGCGGAGTGTTGGTGGTTTTTGCAAATTTTATGAGTTCTGAACTCGACTCTCTGATTTGACTAATACTACCTGTTGAGGCCTCAATAAAGGGGCTGTGAAGGGTCTGAATGGAGTCTATGATGATTAGTTCAGGTTGAAGTTCCTTGGCCGTGGCTACAATTTCTTGACTGTCTGTTTCGTTGTAAAGAAGACAGTTTTCGCTTTTTGGATTGATGCGTTGTGCCCTTAATTTGATTTGGCTATTTGACTCCTCACCAGATACGTAAAGCACTTTTTGATCTAATTCTAAGGCGAGTTGAAGGCTAAGAGTGGATTTTCCAATACCGGGCTCGCCTCCTAATAGAATGACTGACCCTTCTACTAAACCCCCTCCAAGTACTTGATTGAATTCTTGATTTGGGGTGGATAATCTGTTTTCGGCATTGATGTTTACTTCCGATATTTTTATGGGCTTTTCTTTCTCTAGTTTAAGAGGTTGGCTACTTTTAGTCTGAGTATTGATGCGCTCTTCAACTATAGTATTCCACTCATTACAAGCGGTACATTGTCCCATCCATTTTGCATGTTGTGTCCCACAGTTTTGACAGAAGAAACTGGTTTTTGATTTAGCCATAAAATATTATTTATTCAAATATACTAATTCGTTTTGGGCTTTCTTTTTAAGAATAGAAAAGAAAGACCTCCAAGAAGAATCATCATTAGAGTTTGAGTGCTCCACATGATCCATCCGAAGCTTAGACCAGCGATTGCAGGGACTCCATAAAGTTTCATTGCTTGTTGGATTCCTAAGGGGTATGAGCCTATGCCACCATTGGTAGCAGCGATACTCAGTGATCCTACTATAAACCCTGTGGTTATTGCGCTTAAAGGTAGTGAACTTGTGGCTTCAATAGAAAGTGTTGCAACATAAAACATGGCAAGGTATAGAAACCAAATAAAGAAACTATGAAATATATAAAGCCATTTTTGTTGCATTCTTGCAATGCTTGAAAGTCCTTTTAGAAGCCCTTTTATGGCTTTTTTTAGTCTTTGACTTAAGGAATTGTTTGACTTATAAACAAGCCAAATTATTGTAGATAGAATTACCGTAAATAAACCTAAGAGCAATAGAATTTGGTAAGGGTCGTTAGGTATTCTCTCTTTTAAAAGATCTAAGATATAATCGGTTTGAAGTCCAAGTGCTAATAACGCGACTAGAAAAAGCATTATTAAATCAATGGCTCTTTCGGTGATGATGGTTCCGAAGGCTTGATCGAATGGGATTGTTTCAGTTTGCTGTATTGCAGCAGCTCTGGAGAATTCACCGGCTCTGGGAAAGATTAAATTCGTGAAATATCCAATATATACTGCGGCAACTGCGTTGATGGTTTTGATCTTATAACCAAGAGGTTTAATGGCGATTTTCCATCTAACTGCTCTGGATATATGGCTGATCACTCCCAGTATCACAGATAGGGCGATCCAGAAATAATTAGCTTCTTTAAAGGCCGTTTTTATTTCTTGTCTAGCCTGTGTATCCAAGCTGTCTACTGAGTACCATACCAAAAAAATCCCCAAAATCAAGGGGATCCATTTTATAATGTATGTTAGGGTTTTCCTAAACAAGACTATTGTTGGTTTCGTCTGGGAAAACTAAAGTGGGTTTGAATTCTTTTGCTTTCTCAAAGTCCAGTAAGGCATAGGAGATTATAATTACGATATCTCCCTTAGCGACTTTTCTAGCTGCTGGTCCATTTAGGGTGATCTCTCCGGATCTTCTTGGTCCTGGAATGGCATAGGTTTCTAAACGCTCTCCGTTATTTATGTTTACGATTTGTACTTTTTCACCTTCAATAATGTTTGAGGCGTCCATCAAATCTTCGTCAATAGTGATGCTTCCGATGTACTCTAAATCAGCACCCGTAACTTTGACTCTGTGTATTTTAGATTTAACTACTTGTATTTGCATGCGGCAAAATTAAATATTTTCAGGAAATAGTATTAATAATTTAAGGCAATATTATCAATTAGTCGAATATCTCCAGCAAAAACAGCTATAAAGGCCCTGTATTTGTGGTCTTCTTGGATATTGCTTGCAGATTTCAAGGATGAAATATCGGCAACCTCTATGTATTCAAGTTCTAGTTCTGACTGTTTGTTAATGCTGTGTTTAAGGTTTTTAAGCAGATCTGAAATGTCATTATATTTCAGGTTCTCTTTTAAATGCTTTAAGGCTTTGTAGATTTCTGGTGCCTGTTCACGCTGAGTTTGGCTAAGTTTGCGATTTCTTGAACTCATAGCGAGACCGTCCTGTTCTCTGAAAATGGAACATGGGATTATTTCTATGCGTTGTTCGGTTTGGGAAATTAGTTCTTGAATTATTCTTAATTGTTGAAAGTCCTTTTCTCCGAAATAGGCTCTATCTGGAATGCAAATATCAAATAATCGCTTAACCACTGTTGCTACACCATCAAAATGTCCGGGTCTGTGTTTCCCTTCCATTTCATGTTCGATACCAGAAAACATATAAGAATCACTTATCGGACCTTGTGGATAAACGTCTTCCACCGTTGGAAGGTACAGGAAGTCACATTGAGATTCTAATAATAGGGCTTTATCCTGCTCGATACTAATGGGGTAAGTGTCCAGATCTGAGCTGTTGTTGAATTGAGTCGGGTTTACAAAAATACTACATACCACGATGTCATTTTCTTGCTTGGCTTTTTCAATCAAGGATAAATGTCCTTGATGAAGGGCTCCCATTGTTGGCACGAAGCCTATACTCTTATCTCTCTGCTTTATTTGCTTAAGTTCTCTGTGTAGTTCCTTAGCAAAACGAATTACCTTCATATCTAATCCTCTAAAAATGTGCGCAAAGTTAAGGTTTTACGAGGAAATTCGCACAAAATTTTGTAATTTTGCCAACCTCCAACCCTAAAAAATGGATTTTGAATGAAAGATAAAAGAATATTATATGTTTCCTCTGAGGTATTGCCATACCTTCCTGAGAATGAGCTTTCCTTGATGTCGTTTGAAAATGCTAAAGAGGCTCATAGAAAAGGAGTGCAGACGAGAATCTTTATGCCTAGATACGGGTTGATTAACGAAAGAAGACATCAGTTGCATGAAGTTATCAGGCTTTCAGGGATGAACTTGGTGATTAATGATATGGATATGCCCTTGATTATCAAGGTAGCATCTATCCCTAAAGAAAGAATGCAGGTATACTTTATCGATAATGATGAATACTTTAAAAGAAAAGCCTTGTTCACGGATGAAGATGATGTTCTTTTTCCTGATAATGACGAGCGTGCTATTTTCTTTGCAAAAGGTGTAGTAGAGACTGTGAAGAAATTAAATTGGGCTCCAGATGTTATTCATGTTCATGGATGGCTTGCTTCTTTATTGCCTTTGTACTTAAAGGAATATTATAAAGAAGATTCTCTTTTTGAGAATAGTAAAATAGTAACTTCTGTTTACAATCACGGTTTTGAAGGTGATTTAGGTGCTGAAACAGCGAATAAATTAAAATTTGATGAAATTGGTGAAGCAGAAATTGGTGATTTGAAAGAGTCTACTTATGTGAATTTAATGAAGTCAGCTATTAAAAATTCGGATGCAATTATTAAAGGGTCAGAGCACCTTGAGGCTGATTTAGATGCCTTTATTGACGCTTCTGAGAAACCTGTTCTAGAATTTAAAGCTGTAGATGAATTTACCGAAGCTTATTTAGATTTTTACGAAAACCAAGTTCTTTAAAAAATACCCTTAACTTAGCCAAATATGACTAAAAGAATGATGAGTCTTAGAAGTATCGTGCTTCTAGGCGTTGCAATATTTTCTCTTGTTGCTTGTGAAGAAGATTTTCAAGATATAGGTGTTGGAATTGTGGATAATGATAGTTTTGATACCGATAGTTATACCTCAGCAGTGGAGGCTTATACGGTGGATGTTGAAAAACTGAATGCTTCAGGGCTTCAGTTGACTAATAGTTCCTTGGGGCAATATCTACTAGGGATTTACAATACAGATAATTTCGGGAAGATTGAAGGGAATTTGATTTCTCAACTTGGACTGCCTGTAAATGCTGAACGTGTTGCAGTGGACTATGGGGCAGATACTATAGTTGTTTCTACAATTGATACAGTGATTTTGAGTATCCCTTTTCAGTATTCTTTGGACGGAACCTATGATGGAGGAGCGCCTAAATATAGTATAGATTCAATAATTGGGAATCAAGATGAGTCTTTTTCTTTGAAGGCTTATAGGTTGGATACTTATTTGAATTATTTTGATCCTTCAAACCCATTAGAAGTTAATACCTATTATTCGAATAGAGATTATGATTATTCAGATGTGCTTAATGCATTTCCGAATGAGCTTTATAAATTCAATACTTTGGATACGCTAACCGTTGTGAAAAGATATACCGATGATGGTTATTTGTATGATAGGGACACTTTAGAATTAGAAGATGGACCTCAGCCTAAAATTAAATTGGCAATGAACGAGGAGTATTTCAGAACTAATTTTTTAGAGAAATTAGATGATCCTGAATTTGATACACAGGATGCTTTTCAGGATTACTTTAGAGGAGTGTTTTTAGAATCTACCGGAGATGATGGTGCTTTATTATCTATGAGTTTCGGCGGTGCTAGTATATCGATGTATTATACCAATACGGCTATGGTTGAAAGTACGGGTGTCGGAGTTGATACCATTAAGAAATCTTTTGACTTTCCATTGACTGGAATCCGAGCTAATCAATATAAAAGATCTGGATCCAAAACTCAGAATGCAGATAATTTATATGTTCAAGGAGCTGCCGGTAATGAAGTTCGCGTAGACCTTTTTGGTGCGGATAACGATGGAAATGGGACGCCTGATGAGTTGGAAGAATTAAGAACCAAAGATTGGATCATTAATGAAGCTTCACTTTCTTTTTATGTAGATGAGAATGAGTTTGATGTGGAACAAGATTCTATTCCTTACCGCATGTTTATTTACGCCTTAGATGATGAGGGGAGAGGGATTCAGACTATAGATATGATGCAAGAAGGTGAGCAAGCTCTTGATGGTTGGTTAGAAAGAGATTCAGTAAATGATTTCTGGAGATATAAATTGAGAATTACCCACTATGTAGCTAATCTTTTAGATCAAGATCCTGCAACAGAACTAAATACCTTAGGAGTGAAAATCATAAGTACTACCGATTATCCAAGTACTCTTGCTGATACGATCATACAGCCTTATAATTGGACTGGAAAAGGAGTTGTTTTACATGGACCTAAGAGTAATTCAGAAGATAAAAAATTAGAGTTAAAAATATTTTATTCAGAACTTAACCAAGAAGAATAGACCAAACTTATGTGTGGAATTACAGGATATATAGGAGAGCGCCAAGCCTATCCTATAGTTATAAAAGGATTGAAGAGATTAGAATACCGAGGATATGATTCTGCAGGTGTTATGGTTTATGATGGAGAATCACCTCAGGTTTTCAAAACCAAGGGTAAGGTAGCTGACTTGGAAGCTATCGTTGGTGATTCTGCGTTAAAAGGAAATATCGGAATTGGTCATACGCGTTGGGCTACACACGGAGAGCCGAATGATGTAAACTCTCACCCTCACGTATCAAACGATGGGAATTTAGTTTTAGTTCACAATGGGATTATTGAGAATTATGCGGCTTTAAAAGAAGAGTTAGTTTCTAAAGGGTACCACTTTCATTCTGATACGGATACAGAAGTTTTAGTGAATTTTATTGAATTTGTTCAAAAAGAACATGGATGTAAATTAGGTAAAGCAGTTCAGTTGGCACTTAATTCTGTAATTGGTGCTTATGCGATTGCTGTGTTTGATAATACTAAACCAAATGAACTAGTTGTAGCACGTCTAGGAAGTCCAATTGCCATTGGTGTTGGAGTGGACAATTCAGAATTCTTCGTAGCTTCTGATGCTTCACCATTTGTAGAATATACTAAGAATGCTATTTATTTAGAAGATGAAGAGATGGCGATCATTAAGTTAGGTCGTGAGGTTCGTGTTCGTAAAATAAAAGGGGATGAAAAAGTTACTGCTTCTATGCAAGAGCTTAACATGAACCTTGAACAAATTGAAAAGGGAGGTTATGATCACTTTATGTTAAAAGAGATTCATGAGCAACCACAAGCAATAACCGATACCTTTAGAGGTCGATTGATTGCAGATGAGAATATTATCAAAATGTCTTCTATAGACAATTACCTTGATAAATTTGTGAACGCTAAACGTATCTTGATTGTGGGTTGTGGAACTTCATGGCATGCAGGATTAGTAGCGGAATACTTATTTGAGGAATTAGCAAGAGTTCCAGTAGAAGTAGAATATGCTTCTGAGTTTAGATATAGAAATCCAATTATCAATTCGGATGATATTGTAATTGCAGTGTCTCAATCTGGGGAAACAGCAGATACCCTTGCGGCTATTAAACTAGCTAAGCAAAAAGGGGCCTTTATTTTCGGGGTATGTAATGTGGTAGGTTCTTCTATCGCTAGAGAATCTGATTCAGGTTCTTATACCCATGCAGGTCCAGAGATTGGAGTTGCTTCAACCAAGGCCTTTACTACTCAAATTACAGTTCTTGCACTAATCGCTATGCGTTTAGGAAAAGCAAAAGGAAACTTAAGTACAGAACAGTATCAAGCTTACTTACAGAACATGACACTTATACCTGAAAAGGTAAAGGAGGTTCTTGAAATGGATAAGGAAATTGAGAAAATTGCATCAGTATATAAGGATTCTTCTAACTGTTTATTTTTAGGACGTGGGTTTAACTTCCCTGTAGCCTTAGAAGGAGCGCTTAAGTTAAAAGAGATCTCATATATCCACGCAGAGGGATATCCAGCGGCAGAGATGAAGCATGGTCCTATTGCGCTAATTGATGAGAATATGCCTGTGGTTGTTGTGGCTACTAAAAGAGGTCATTACGAAAAAGTAGTATCAAATATCCAGGAAATCAAGTCTCGTAAGGGTAAGATTGTTGCTATTGTTATGAAAGGTGATACAACAGTTAAGGAATTGGCAGATCACTGCATTGAGATTCCTGAAACCCTTGAAGCATTGACACCACTACTTACTACAATTCCTATGCAGTTATTGTCTTATTATATTGCTGTGATGAGAGATTGTAATGTAGATCAACCAAGAAATTTAGCCAAGTCTGTTACTGTAGAGTAGACTTCGATAATTATATTATTAAACATCCATCATTTTTTGATGGATGTTTTTTTTGTTACAAATCTTCGATTTATTCGTCTTAAAGGAAACAACTAAATCAAAATAAGATGAAAAAAATAGTTCTATTAGCAGCATTCTTAATATTAGGTCAAACAGCTGTCCAGGCCCAATCAAAAGTTCACGAACATAAATTGAAGGGGACCTGGGTTCTTCATATTGATATTGAGAAGGAACTGGAAAAGGAAAAAGAAGACATGAACTTGATGGAGCAAATGATTGTTGGGGCCGTGGAAGGTGTCGTTAAAGAAGCTCTCGAGTCCTTCGAAATTCAATTCGAATTTAAGAAGCATGGGGTCTATGAGGTTATTGTTTTTGCCGATGATAAAGAGGAAAGAGAACAAGGGGAATACACGATCAACAAGAATGGTCAATTAGTGTTAGAGCCAATTAAAAATGACAATGTAAGTATAGATAATGATGGCGTATGGATGTTCAGTAAAGGACGTTTAGTTGCTATTAATGATGATGGCGAATTGGAAGAAAATGTTTGGATGGAGCGTAAATAAAAGGCTTATGTGACTTGTGAACATTTTATTCACATATGACAATTGTTGGTTTTTGAATCCTTAAAAGCAAATAGCTTTATAGGAAAAACACATGTTCAGAAGTCAGTCAACCAGTTCTTTAAGTGAGATAACCGTTTATATGAAGTATGCGCGTTATCTCGAAAATGAAAATAGAAGAGAAAATTGGGAAGAGATTTGTTATCGAAATTCTCAAATGCATCAAGAGAAATATCCTCAACTCAAAGATGAAATAAAGTCCTTGTATAGTGACTTTGTATTACCTAAAAAAATACTGCCTTCCATGCGATCTATGCAATTTGCAGGGAAGGCAATTTCTAAGAATCAAACTAGAATTTACAATTGTGCCTACATGCCTTTGACTAGTGTTTCATGCTTTTCGGAAGGTTTTTATTTACTTTTAGGAGGTACAGGTGTGGGCTATTCCGTACAGCAACATCATGTAGATGAGCTAGGTTATCTTTCTAGTGAGAGAAACTGTAGTAAGGGGCGAATACTGTCAATAGAGGACACTATTGAGGGGTGGTCAGAGGCCGTAAGACTCTTAATAGATTCCTATTATAGTAATGAGGCTAAACCGGAATTTGATTTTAGCTTAATTCGTCCAGAAGGACAGATCTTGAAAACCGCAGGGGGTCGAGCCCCCGGTCCTAGACCTTTAAAAAATTTACTTGAAAAAATAGAGCAACTTTTTGATAAAAAATCTCCGGGATCAAAACTGAGTGCTATGGAAGCTTCAGATCTGATGTGTTATATAGCAGATGCTGTGCTAGCAGGAGGAATTAGAAGAGCAGCCATGATTTGTTTGTTTAGTCCCTATGATCAAGAGCTTGTTGAAGCGAAACAAGGGAGTTGGTATGAGGATCACCCTGAAAGAGCCAGAGCAAATTTCTCAGCGGTACTGTTGAGAGAAGAATTAAACAAGGAGGATCTTGAAAGAATTTTAAATTATACAGATAAAAATCAATCTGGTGAACCCGGGGTGTATTTAACTAATAATTTGGATTGGGGAACTAATCCATGTTGTGAGATAGCCTTAAAGCCTTTTCAGTTCTGTAATTTAACGGAGATTAATATGACTACGGTCACAAATCAGAAAGATTTTGAGCAGCGGGCTATGGCTGCGTCTTTTTTAGGGACTTTACAGGCGGGATATACTGATTTTGAATATCTAAGAGAGATATGGTCTGAAAATTGCAAAACTGATGCCTTATTGGGCGTGAGTATGACAGGAATTGCGCAAAAAGTTGTGTTGCAATTAGATTTTCAGTCTGCTGCCGAATTAGTCAAAGAGGAAAACCGGAGAGTTGCTCAAATTATTGGAATCAATGGCGCTAAGAGATGTACCACGGTGAAACCAGCAGGTACGACCAGTTTAGTTTTGGGTTCCAGCTCGGGGATACATGCTTGGCATAGTAATTATTATATCAGAAGGATTAGGATACATAAAAAGGAGGCCTTGGCAACTTATCTTTTATCAAAAATTCCAAGTCTTATGGAGGAAGATCAATTTGATGCTAATTCTTGGGTTCTGTCTATGCCGCAAAAAGCTCCACAAGATGCCATTACTAGAGATGAAGGAGCTTTAAATCTTCTGAAAAGAGTTGCTTTTATTCAAGAAAATTGGGTGAAAAATGGATATGTTGAAGGAGATAACCAACACAATGTTTCTTGTACGGTATCCTATAAACCGGAGGAATGGAAAGAGGTGAAGAGGTGGATGTGGAATCATCAGTCTCAATATAATGGCCTAGCACTTTTGCCATATAACGGAGGTAGCTATGCTCAAGCTCCTTTTGAATCGATTACTGAATTAGAGTATAAAGATTTACAAAAGGAGCTTAGTCACATAGATTTAAATGAAATTCAAACTTTTGAGATTCAGCGTAATTTCGTTGACCATATTGCTTGTGCTGGAGGTCAATGCGAAATTTAACTTACAGAAATAAGATTGCTAATATTCGTTGTGAAAAGTTTGACTGATATCGCTAAGAGGATTACTCCAAATACTTTTCTGATGATTTTGATTCCATTTTTACCGATAAGCAATTCTATTTTTGTAGATAATTTCAATACGGTATAAATGATGATCATGTTTATGAGTATCCCAATAATAATATTCAATAAGCTGTATTCAGCACGAAGAGAAAGGATGGTTGTTAAACTACCGGGTCCAGCGATTAAAGGGAATGCGAGGGGGAAGACTGTTGCTGTCATGGCATCTTCCTCTTCATTTTTATAAAGGGTAATCCCCAAAATCATTTCTAAGGCTAAGAAGAATAGAATGAATGAACCGGCAACAGCAAATGAACTTACATCAATTCCAATGACGTTTAATATCTCTTTTCCTAAGAAGAGAAACCCAATTAAAATAAATCCAGCAATTAGGGTTGCTTTTTCCGATTGAATGTGACCTGCCTTTTGGCGAAGGTCAATAATCATAGGGATGTTTCCTATAATATCTATTACCGCAAAAAGTACCATAGTTACGGTGAAGACGTCTTTGATGTTAAAATCCATTGTAAAAATATTATTTGACAAATTTAAGGTAAAAAAAATAACTAAATTTGCCTTATGTTTCAAATAGGAAAAACAATTATTTCAGAAGAACTTCTAGATACGGAGTTTGTGTGTGACCTTAGCAAGTGCAAAGGGGCATGTTGTGTAGATGGTGATGCTGGTGCTCCTTTAGAGGAGGAAGAAACCGTTATTTTGCATCAGATTTATGATCAAGTTAAGCCTTATCTAAGGAAGGAGGGTATTCAAGCCATTGAAGAGCAGGGTTTGTATACTCGTTCAGAAGAAGGAGAGATAGAAACGACTTTGATTAACGGTCAAGACTGCGCCTATGTTATTTTTGATGAAAAAGGGACCTCACTTTGCGGAATTGAGCAAGCCTATAATGATGGGTTGATCGACTGGAAGAAGCCGATTAGTTGTCATCTATATCCTGTTCGTATAAAAGATTACTCAGCATTCTCAGCAGTAAACTATCATAAGTGGCATATTTGTGACGATGCGTGCAGTTTAGGAGAAGCTTTGAAAATTCCAATTTATAAATTTGTTAAAGAGGCTCTCATTCGAAAGTATGGAGCGTCATGGTATGCTGAATTAGAAGAAGCTGCCGAAAATCATAAAAAATAAAATTTTAAATCTACCCCGAAATGAAAACCTTAAATTTACCGATAGCTCTTTTGATGAGCTTGTTTTTGTTTAGTTCATGTGAGCTATTAGAAGATCAATTAGATGCTTTAGAAATTAAAACCTCACTAATTCATGAAGAATCTGTTTCAGCACCTGCTAGTTATGATCAAAATGTAGTATTGAGGCATGAAGTTAATATTAGTTTGGATAACAATACTTCTCTTGAAGGTAAATTTGACCAAATCGAGACTATTGAGGTTTCAAAAATGACCGTTGAATTTGCTGACTTCTCTGGAGATGCGAATTCTAAAGTTAATATGAAAATTGTGTTTGATGGAGTTGAATTGGCCGATTTAAAAGATGTTTTATTGTTAGACTCTTCCTTGAATTCGCAAGTATACGAACTAGGAAGTCCAGAAATCTTGAGTCTTTTAGCTGATCGAATATTGGAGGATAAGTCTGCTGATTTAGAGCTGATAATGGCAGTGAGTACAGGGCAATACGATGCTGATTTTGACCTTAAACTTTCTGTGCAAATAAAAACTTCAGTTTTGAATTTGATATAACTTATTAACGAAGCGTTAAGAAACTTATTTTGTTAGATGTACAATTGTAAACCACTGAATTTCAGTGGTTTTTTTTAGTGATTTATTTAAATGATGAATAGGTCTTCTACCTCTAATTGTGGATAAATGTGTTGATTTGTGAATAAGTGGTTCTTTAAAAAATCAATGAAATTTACAATCTTTGTTTGACCTTATTATTGATCTTAAATTCAACACACAATTATGGCTTTCGTAGAACCAATTTTAGCACCAAACCCAGACCGATTTGTAATTTTTCCTATTCAACATCAGGATATTTGGGAATGGTATAAAAAACAAGAAGCCAGCATCTGGACTGCAGAGGAAATTGACTTGCATCAAGATGTTGTGGATTGGAGAGAGAAACTTAATGATGATGAGCGTTATTTCTTAAAACATATTCTTGCATTTTTTGCTGCATCTGATGGTATTGTGAATGAAAATTTAGCAGAGAACTTTGTGAGTGAAGTTCAGTATTCAGAAGCAAAATTCTTTTATGGATTCCAAATCATGATGGAGAATATTCATTCAGAAGTATACTCTTTGCTGATTGATACTTATGTAAAGAATGAGACAGAAAAGAATGAATTATTTAAAGCTATTGAGGTTTTTCCGGCAATTAAGGAAAAGGCTGATTGGGCTTTGAAATGGATAGAAAGTCCTTCGTTTGCAGAGCGTCTGATTGCTTTTGCAGCAGTTGAAGGGATTTTCTTTTCTGGTAGTTTTTGTTCTATTTTCTGGCTGAAGAAAAGAGGATTGATGCCTGGATTAACCTTTTCTAATGAGCTTATATCAAGAGATGAAGGTTTGCATTGTGATTTTGCGGTTCACTTGCATAATAATCACATAGTAAATAAGGTCCCTAAGGACCGAATCAAACAAATCATCGTTGAAGCACTTGATATTGAAAGAAGCTTTATAACGGAGAGTTTACCTGTAAGTTTGATTGGGATGAATGCAAAATTAATGACTCAGTACTTGGAGTTTGTAACGGATCGCCTTTTGGTTGAATTCGGTTGTGAAAAAGAGTATAATGTGAGTAACCCATTTGATTTCATGGATATGATTTCTCTTGAAGGAAAGACTAATTTCTTTGAGAAAAGAGTATCAGAATATCAAAAAGCTGGTGTTAAATCTGGAAGTACGGGAAGCATAAGCTTCGATGCTGACTTCTAGGAAGAACTACTGGATACCCCTAAATAAAACACTTAAATATTTTTCTTTTAATCTGATGATTTACTCATTGGACAAGGAATATTGTATAAAAATTTAAATGGCAGTCGTATGTATGTATTAAAAAGAGATGGAAGGCAAGAACCGGTAATGTTCGATAAAATTACCGCGAGAATTAAAAAGATGTGTTATGGGTTAAACCCATTGGTTGATCCAGTAAAAGTAGCCATGAGAGTTATTGAAGGGCTTTACGATGGAGTGACTACTTCTGAATTAGATAACTTGGCGTCAGAAATTGCTGCAACACTAACTACGACGCATCCTGATTATGCAAAATTGGCGGCGCGTATTGCTGTTTCTAACCTGCATAAGGATACTAAAAAGAGTTTTTCGGCTACCGTAAAAGATTTATATGAATACGTAAATCCTCGTACTGGAAAATGGGCTCCTCTAATTGCTGAGGATGTCTATGAAATCATTATGAAAAATGCGGATAAGTTAGATTCTACAATTATTTATAACCGTGATTTTAATTATGATTATTTCGGGTTTAAAACTCTTGAGCGTTCTTATCTTTTGAAATTAGGAGGTAAAATTGCTGAGCGTCCTCAACATATGTTGATGAGAGTTGCTATTGGAATTCATAAAGAAGATATCGATGAAGCCATCGAGACGTACGAGCTTATGAGTAAGAAGTATTTTACTCACGCGACACCTACTTTATTTAATTCAGGAACACCTAAGCCCCAGATGTCTTCATGTTTCTTATTGCAATTACAAGACGATAGTATTGATGGGATATACGATACCTTGAAGCAGACAGCAAAAATTTCACAATCTGCCGGTGGAATTGGGTTGTCTATTCACAATATTCGTGCTACGGGCTCCTATATTCGAGGAACTAATGGTACTTCAAATGGAATTGTTCCTATGTTAAAGGTCTATAATGATACAGCTCGTTATGTAGATCAAGGAGGAGGGAAGCGTAAAGGGTCATTTGCGATTTATTTAGAACCTTGGCATGCAGATATTTTTGACTTCCTGGATTTGAGAAAGAACACCGGGAAAGAAGAAATGCGTGCACGTGATCTTTTCTATGCACTTTGGATTTCAGATTTATTCATGGAACGCGTACAAGAGGACGGGAAATGGACTTTGATGTGTCCTAATGAATGTCCTGGTTTATACGATACTTATGGAGAAGAATTCGAGGCTTTATATACGAAATACGAGGCTGAAGGTAAGGGACGTAAAACAATAAAAGCCCGTGAATTATGGGAGAAGGTACTAGAAGCACAGATTGAAACAGGAAACCCTTATATGCTTTATAAGGATGCTGCAAATAGAAAATCAAATCAAAAAAATCTTGGGGTAATTCGTTCTTCGAATCTTTGTACTGAGATTATGGAATATACTGCTAAAGATGAGGTTGCCGTGTGTAATTTAGCCTCTATCGCAATTCCAATGTTTGTGAAAGAGAACGCAGATGGATCTAAGTCTTTTGATCACGATTCGCTATATGAAGTAACTAAGAAAATTACAAGAAACCTAGATACTGTAATCGACCGTAATTATTATCCGGTTAAAGAAGCGGAGAATTCTAATGTTCGTCACAGACCAGTTGGATTGGGAATTCAAGGATTGGCAGATGCGTTTATTATGCTTAGAATGCCGTTTACTTCTGATGAGGCTAAGAAATTAAACCAGGAAATTTTTGAAACCATATACTTCGCAGCGGTTACTTCTTCTATGGAGATGGCTAAAAAGAAAGAGGCATATTCGACCTTTAAAGGATCTCCTATGTCACAAGGAGAATTTCAATACAATATGTGGGGAGTGAAAGATGAAGATTTAAGTGGACGTTGGGACTGGGCTTCTTTAAGAAAAGAAGTGATGAAGCATGGAGTGCGTAACTCACTGCTTGTAGCTCCTATGCCTACTGCTTCTACTTCTCAAATTCTTGGAAATAATGAGGCTTTTGAACCTTATACTTCTAATATTTATACAAGAAGAGTACTTTCTGGTGAGTTCATTGTTGTGAATAAGCACCTTCTAGAAGACCTTGTCGGTTTAGGGCTTTGGAATAATGATATGAAAGAAGAATTGATGAGAGCTAACGGTTCGATTCAGCATATTGAGGAGATTCCACAAGATCTTAAGGAATTGTATAAGACTGTTTGGGAATTGAGCATGAAGGATATTATTGATATGTCGAGACATAGAGGTTATTTCATTGATCAATCTCAGTCCTTGAATTTATTCATGGAAGATCCAGATTATTCTAAGTTGACCTCGATGCACTTTTATGCATGGAAGTCTGGACTTAAGACTGGAATGTATTATTTGAGAACGAAATCGGCGGTAAATGCCATTAAATTTACCCTTTCCAATGAGACTAAAGAGGAAGAGAAACCTTTGAGCCCAGAAGAATTGAAACAGATGTTGATTAATGCGCAGAACAATCCAGACGATTGTGAAATGTGCGGATCATAAATAGGGTTTTATTAAAGAAAAAGGGAAGCAATAATTGCTTCCCTTTTTTTATTCGGTGTGGATCTTTCTTAAAAGTGTAGTTCCATCTGTAGTCTGAATCTCATTCCGTCATTAGGACCTTCGGTATCAGTATAACCGAAGTCAGACTGAAGTTTTAATTTATGGCCTACTATATATTTAGAGGCTCCTATAGTATATTCGTTGCTGTTTTTTAAATCAATTCCGTCCTCATAAGTGATGTTGGTGAAACGTACGGCTAGTTCATAATTTTTAGGGAACAGATACCCGAATTGAATGTTGGTGGAATTCCCAACTTCTACTTGGTAGTCTGCTAGGTTCCCATTTGCATCTTTAGCGTATGGATCTGCCGCATCCATAAGGGCAAATTCTCCCATAGCTGAAAATCCTCTTAACTTATACATAAAATCCACGAATAGTGTAGAGATATCTGTTTGATAATATCCAGTATCCGTAAGCATGTAAGTTCCTTGATTGGATCTTGTTTTAACAGCATCGTTATTGTATGCATAGGTTACTCCTAATGAGAATTTAGAGGTCTTTTCTCTTTTTAGATCTGACTCTGTATAATCTCCTTTTGAGCTAAAATTACCAAAGGGCAAAAACTCTAAACGTCCCACGTAGAAAAATCCACCTATGTTTCCTGTGCTCACATTTCTACCCTCTCCTTGAGAAAAAGAGAAAATTTCTCTCATTACGAATTCATCTCCAATTTTATGATGGTTTCTTAGTTGAAATCCTGCTTCACGATCGATGTTAAACTTACTGTTTAGGTTAGAACGGTTGACGAACTGAAGGTTGGCAGAAGATACCACGCGTTCTCTGTTCCCGGGAAGTTTGGTTTGACCAGCCCAGATACTCCAATTTTTGTAGAAATTATATTTTACAACTGCGTCAAGTATCATTCTTGCGGCATCATTGGTATAAATGCTTGCTCCACCCATATCGTCATTTGAAAGACCTAATTCAATCTTATATTGAAGTTTAGGGCTGTAGGCAAATCCATCAAATTTCAAACGAGCCCTTCTAATTTTCATGCTGGCATCTGGAGAAACCCATTGACCATCTTCTAAATCAGTATCGGTCTGGGCTAAGAATTGAATTCTTAGGCCTACTTTCATGCTGTAAGTGCTGTCTTTTCCTTTAATGTTTAAAAGTCCTTTTCCAAAGGCTGGGGCTTCTACCTGTGCGGATGTATTCCACACAGAAAAGCACATGAGTACAAGAAGTATTGTACTTGCGGTTAAATTTTTCATTTTATCTTTTAGTTTTCGGGGGCAAAAGTCAACTCTTAAAGTTAATTAATTGTTACCAAAGTATTACTAAAACATAAAAATGAGGGCCAATGGAGATTGACCCTCTATGAACTAATTCTTTATAAACAAAAAACTAAAAGATAAAAGAATGATTAGTTCGTTAGCAAATGTATAATTCTCAATGACTTGCAAGGTTAGCGTTTTGTTAAGTATATGTAATAAAATTGTATAAAATTTAAGCTTATATTTGAGCAAAAATCAGAAGACAATGACCTGGGAACAATTATTATCTTTAAAGCGTTTTGGCGATCAAGAGAAAAGAAACAGAAATGAGCAAGATGAAACTAGACTTGGCTTTGATGTAGATTACGATCGCATTATTTTCTCAAGTGCCTTTAGGTCCTTGCAGGATAAAACTCAGGTAATTCCTCTTTCAAAACAGGACTTTGTTCATACGAGATTGACTCATAGTTTGGAGGTTTCTGTGGTTGGAAGATCTTTAGGGAGAAAAGTTGGTTTAAGATTGTTAGAGAAGTATCCTGAGCTTTCGGATCTAGGATATAATTTTACTGATTTCGGTGCTATTATTGCGGCGGCTTCTCTTGCTCATGATATAGGTAATCCTCCTTTCGGTCACAGCGGTGAAAAAGCTATAGGTGAATTCTTTTCTAGAGGGGCTGGTCAAGCTTATAAAGAATTGTTGAATGATAAACAATGGCAAGATTTAGTTGATTTTGAAGGAAATGCGAATGGTTTGAAGTTGGTTGTGGACGGGCATGTAGGAGGTGCAGAAGGTATTAGATTATCTTATGCGACACTTGGTGCGTTTATCAAATATCCTAAAGAGTCTTTGCCTGTAAAACCGAGTAGAGATATTGTCGATAAGAAGTATGGCTTTTTTCAAGAACAATCGGACTTTGCCGATGAATTGTTTAATGATTTGGGTCTGAAGAGACGCTCTGAAAATGATGTAGCTTTTAATAGACATCCTCTTGCCTTTTTAGTGGAAGCTGCTGATGATATTTGCTATACTATTATAGATTTTGAAGACGGTATCAATTTAGGTTGGATCGAGGAAGATTTTGCCTTAGAATATTTAGTGAAAATCGTCAAAGATAAACTAGACACTAAGAAATATTGGGCCATGGAAGATAAGGCTTCACGTGTCGCTTATTTGAGAGCAGTTGCAATTGGGGTTTTGATTGAAGAGGCTGTGGATATTTTTATGGCAAATGAAGAAGCAATTCGTCGTGGGGAATATCAAATAGGACTTATGGATAAGTGTAAATTTGAAGCCCAGATTAATGACATCATTAATATTAGTGTAAATAAAATATATAGAAGTCAAACTGTGGTGGAAAAGGAAGTTGCGGGTTATAAGGTAATACACGATTTACTTAAGGTCTTCTTAGGAGCAACTATAAATAAAGATGTATCCAACTACTCTAAGTTAATTTTGACCTTGATTCCAGGGCTTAAAAGTATTTCTAAATTGGAAGATTCCTATCTAAAAATCATCAATACTTGTAGCTTGATTGCCGGAATGTCTGATGGTCAGGCTATTGATTTACATAAAAAAGTATCGGGCTTGCAAATTTAGTACGACAAATTGAATCTTCTTTGTATATTTGGTTGACTAATCAAACATTACATGAAAAGAAAACCGCCAGTTTTACTACTCTTAGGAGTGGTAGCTATTCTTGTTGGCTCTTATTATTTAATCCAAGAACAAGAAAGATTATCCCTACAGAATTCTCACAAAGAATTTTTAAAAATGACCACTTATGCTCAAAACAATCATTTGTCTAGAGCAGAAAGGAAAGCGAATGGAATTCCCCCGAATGCTTATTTTGAAAGAGAGTTTCATTTAAATATGAATCCTGCTTTAGGATATCCAACTCCAGAGAAATTAATTGAACTACAAGCTAGCTTAAGAGAAAATACCAAGAACCAGTTACAATTTAAGGTGCCTGGAGAATCTACTTCAAACTCATGGATTGAAAGAGGCCCTAACAATGTGGGAGGTAGAACTAGAGCTATATTATTTGACCCCAATGATTCTTCAAACCGTCGCGTATTTGCAGGTGGTGTAAGTGGTGGACTATGGGTAAATAATGATATTAACGATGCAGATTCTGCATGGAGTTTAGTAGAAGATGTACCTGGAAATATGTCTGTATCTTGTATTACAGTCGATCCGAATGATTCTCAAACTTTTTATTTAGGAACTGGTGAATTATATACATCTGGTTCTGTTACTGGAAATGGAATTTATAAGTCTTCCGATGGAGGTACTACCTGGGAGAATGTCTTCGGAGGTTCTACAGGAAATACTATAACTGGTTCTTCATACATTACTCCAGGGAGATATTTTGTTCAAGATATTTTAGCATGGGACGATGGAGGTGAGACTAAAGTTCTTGCAGCAATTGGAGCTACTTATTTCGGTGCAGGTTCATTTATTAATAACGGTAACCCGGTCAATGCATTTTTAGGGAATACCGATGAATTCGGTTTGTATAGAAGTTCAAATGATGGAGAATCGTGGGCAAAAGCTTCTGTTCCATTATCCGATGGAGGTAACTCTGAACAAGTGAATAATATTGAATTAGCTGTGGATAACAGTATTTGGTTGAGTACCACTAGAAACTACTTCGGAGATGATGGAGGTCGAATTTTGAAATCCACCGATGGAGTTAGTTTCTCTGAAGTAATTCATTTTGAGAATTTAGATAGAACTGAATTGGAGACTTCTGGTCAAAATGCTCAAACTTTTATGGTTCTTGCAGAAAAAACCAGTGGCTTACCTGTAATTTATAAAACTACGGATGGATTTGCTACTTATCAAGAGATGGCTTTACCAGATGATGCAGATAATGGAATTAGTTCAAACGATTTCACCAGAGGACAAGCGTTTTATGATTTAGTTATTGAAATGGATCCAGAAGATGATAATATCGTTTATGTAGGAGGTATCGATATGTTTAGATCAGATGACGGAGGAGACAGTTATGTACAGATTTCTAAATGGTCGAATAATCCTGGACTTTCGGATTTGGATGTGTCTTTAGTCCATGCTGATCATCATGCGCTTGTTTTCAGGCCAGGGAATTCTAATCAGGCCTTAATTGGAACAGACGGAGGGATTTTTTACGGAATCAATCTTGAAGCGAGTGGATCAAGTCTAAATATTAGCTCAAGAAATAACAATTTTAATGTTACTCAGTTTTATTATGGTGCAATGGGACCAGATGCGAGCGAGGAATTTTTCTTAGGAGGAACTCAAGATAATGGGACTCCATATTTTTATGAGCCCTCTAAAACAAATCCAGATTCTTCTCAAGATATAAGTGGAGGAGATGGTGCCTATTGTTTTGTCAACCAGGTTGACGGTAGTTATATAATCACCAATTATGTATATAATAATTACATTCTGTTGTATTATTTAAATACGGACCCTGTGACATCTAGAGTGATAAATTCAGATCAAGAAAGAGATGGAGATTTCATTAATCCAGGAGATTTAGATTCAAATCAAAATATACTTTATATGAATGGTTCGAACGGAGCTGGTTTCCAGATTCACCGCTATTCTAATTTAGATGCAATTCCATCTGGTTCGAATGCGGATAAGAGCTCATTTACTAACGGTCTGTTGACAGCATCTCCTTCTGCTTTTAAAGTTTCTCCTTTTAATACTTCAAGTACGACATTATATATAGGGACTGAAGATGGAAAGCTTTTGAAGATTACAGGAGCTAATACAGATAGTCCAGAATGGGAGTCCATTGGAGGAGCTTCATTCTTAGGTTCAGTTTCTGATATTGAGTTCGGGACAAGTGAAAGCCAAATATTATTGACCTTTAGTAACTATGGAGTAGATAATGTATGGTATTCTTCAAATGGAGGTACTACTTGGTCTTCTAAAGAAGGAAATCTACCTGATTTACCTGTTAAAGCCATTCTTCAGAACCCTGGAGATCCTAATGAGGTGATTTTAGGTACTGAATTAGGAGTTTGGAAGACTTCGGAATTCTCTGATTCAAACCCTAATTGGGTTCAGTCTTATAATGGAATGAAAGACGTAAAGGTAACTGACTTGCAGTTGAGGAAGTCTGATAATACGGTTCTAGCAACAACTTATGGTCGCGGGATTTTTACAGGAGTTTTTGAGAATGATCCAAATGGAGATCCTGATGGAGATGGTTTAATCAATTCTGAGGATAACTGTGATTTCGTAGCCAATCCGAATCAGGAAGATCAAGATGGGGATGGTATCGGAGATGTTTGTGATGATGATGTAGATGGAGATGGCATTCAAAACTCTGAAGATAATTGTGAATTTACAGCTAATCCTGATCAAGCAGATTTAGACGGAGATGGTATCGGAGATGTTTGTGATGACGATGTAGATGGAGATTTGGTACAAAACGATGTTGATAATTGTGAATTTGTAGCTAATGCAGATCAGTTGGATCTTGATGAAGATGGTATAGGTGATATTTGTGATGACGCTATAACAGTAGATCAGACTATTCCAACAGGTATTTCTCCAAATGGAGATGGAATGAATGATACTTGGATGATTGAGAAGTTAAACGAGATGTATCCTAATAATAAGGTTCAGGTTTTCGATCAAAATGGACGCAAGGTTTTTGAGCAGAGCTCTTATGATAATTCATGGGGAGGAACTCGAGAAGTTGGAGGAAGCGGACTGCTAACAGTCGGGTCATATTACTTTGTAGTGGATTCAGGGGAGCCGGTTGCAGACTTTTACCCAGAGGCATACAAGAAGACAGGATGGCTATATATTAACTATTAGAAACGATGAAAATGAAACGTATATTATATATTTTAATGCTCTTGTCTGGACCTGTAGTCTTAGCGCAAGAAAACCCGAACTTCAGTTTGTATAAGTTTAATATGAATATGATTAACCCGGCATACGCAGGGGCTTATGGGAATCAGGTTAACTTTAATTACAGAAGTTCAGGGATTGAAAATGGACCTGTAAGTCAGGGAGGGTCAGTCTCCTTTGCTATGGCCAACAAATTTGGTTTAGGCGTGTCTGTAGTCAATGATGAGGTTTTTGTACAAAACCAGACTGCTGCTACAGTTGATGCTTCTTATTATATAGATTTATCTGAGAAGAGTCAATTGTATTTCGGACTTAAATTGGGAGCTAATTTTGTTTCTCTTGATTTTTCAGATATTATAATCACAGACCCTAATGATCCATTGTTTGGTCAAAGTGAATCAACTACAAATCCCGTGGTTGGTTTCGGAGCCTTGTTAAAAGGAGAGAATTATTTTGTTCATTTTAGTGTTCCTAATTTCCTGAGAGGGAATATCTATCAATTAGATGGAGCTGCCTCAGATGTAGATGTAAGTGGAGAAACTCCAACGGCCTATTATTTAGGGGCTGGTATGAATTTTCAGCTTTCAGAAGAGATTGAATTTCTTCCTTCGATTTATACTCGATTTGAAACAGACCAGACAACAGTGGATGTTATCGCGGGATTTGATTTTTATGAGTTGATTGAAGCGGGAGGGCTGTATAGATTTGAAGGGATGTATTCTGCCTATGCTTTATTGCATGTAAAAACCTTAATGGATATAGGTTATGCATATAGTGCTAATACTGGTGATTTTCAGAATTATAACGACGGGAGTCATGAACTTGTATTAAAAATTAAATTTTAGATGTTGAAAAATATCTTACCTTTGCAGCACTAAAAATGGATTATTATGATGTGGAATAAAACGCAACAAACTGCTGATTTTTTATTGAATAAAGGAATGAAAAATGCAGAGTACGGAATTGTTTTAGGTTCTGGACTTGGAGGTTTGGTAGAGAAAATTGACATTAAGGAAAGATTGCCTTATGAAGAGATTCCTAATTTTCCTGTTTCTACTGTTGAAGGACATGCAGGAGAGTTAATTTATGGAGAATTAGGAGGGAAAACTGTAGTAGCAATGAGAGGTCGTTTTCATTATTATGAAGGATGGTCTATTCAAGAAACTGTATTTCCAATTCGAGTGATGAAAGCTTTAGGAATAGAGAAGTTAATTGTCTCGAATGCTTCAGGAGGTGTTAATCCATCATTTAAGGTTGGAGATATTATGTTGATCAATGATCACATTAATATGATGCCTGAACATCCTTTAAGAGGGAGAAATGAACTCAAGTTCGGACCTCGTTTTGTAGATATGCATGAACCTTATGATAAGAGTATGCTTCAGGCTGCTGAGATTTCAGCGAATCGCTTGAATATTAATGTTAAAAAAGGTATTTATTTAGCACTTCAAGGACCAACTTTTGAAACACCAGCAGAGTATAAAATGGTGTTCAATTTAGGAGCTGACGCTGTAGGTATGTCTACAGTTCCAGAAGTGATTGTAGCGAAACATATGGGTATGAGATGCTTTGGAGCCTCTGTGATTACGGATTTAGGTGTTGAAGGTACAGTTGTTGAGGTTTCTCATGAAGAAGTTCAAGAAGTAGCAGAACAATCCGGTAAGTTATTAGCAAGTATCGTAGAAGATTTTGTAAAGACTTACTAAGCTTTAAAAAGCATAAGTTAGACCAAGGCCCAATAGCTGTTTTATTTGCAGTTTAGGGCCTTCGTTTATTTCATTCCCTTCTGAATCTGTGCTAAAGGTATCTATGTCATCATCATAGATCCATCGCATACCAAAGTTAGCCTTCATGTTTTTGTTGACTAAAAAGTCAATATTACAGCTCCAATCAATATCGATATTTCCAAAATTGTTGATATAATCTGAGTAGAGTCTTAAATCATTTTTCATCTTCACATTTTTGAAGATTTCCATTTCGTTAGAACCTTGAAGTAATACCCCTATTTCTGTTCGATTTCTTCTTCCTAATGTAAGTAGGTTACCGTCCGAATCATAAGTTGCTCCTTGTACACCGAAGGACCCTGCATTTGCTAAGGTTTGATCCAATACGAAGGTTGTTTTATTAGTCAGAGGAGAGATATAAAACTTAGTTTTTTTATTTGTTGAGCTATAAGAGGCCCCGACCCCCAATAAAAAATAGGCGGGAGCCATAAATTTAGAGATTGGTGTTTCGGTATTTGGATAATTGTATCCATTCGCAAACTGCGTTCTGAACTGTAAACTCGAAGAATAATACCAATTCGATTTTAAGTTGGTACGATAACCGAAGATGGAATTGAATTCTACCATATCTTCTGTTTTTCTTATGGGCTCAGATTTTTCTTGGTTGAAACCGATACCGAATTTAAGGTCATTTTCCCATCTAATAAATTCGAAGAAATAATCTCTTTCAAATTGCCCTCTAAATATTGTAGAAATAGAATTGTTACCCCCGGAATTCCAGTTTTTGAATGCATTCTGACTCAGAAGTAAACTGGTTTGGTTTTTATTGGTCCATCTGTTTCTAAAGGCTTTGATCTTACCTGAGTTTAGGGTGGCAAAATCAATGATGTATTTGATGTTTAATCCTTTGTAGTCAGGATATTTGATTGGGTTCTGCTCTTCCCTTTTAATTTCGTTAAAGCAGTATAAGGTATCCAGATTGTTTTCAATACGAACTATTTCGGCAATCGATTCATAGGCCAATTTTGTTTTGTTGTATTCTAAAGAATCTTCTTTGATTTCAATTTCTAAAGATGCAATCATCCTGTCATAATCAAAAAGGTCTAATTCGTTCTCATTATTAGTTTCGGGAATTGAATCTTGAACCGCTCCGGCAGTCAGTATTCCTACTTCTATGTTTTTTAGTGAGTCTAATTCTTTAAATTTATAATAGTTCAGATTCAGTTTCTTTTCTAAACTCAATAATTGAATATCTAAGCTATCTCGGAGATTGGTTTTGTCCTCAGGACGGATGAGATAAAAGCACAGCTGCTCTTTTTTCTTGTAGTAAGGATCTCTTTTTTCAAAACCAATTGAATAATAACGGTAGTCTCCAATTTTCAGAAACATACTATCTACTTGTTGTTCTGCAAAACTTTCAGGAATACTGTCTTGTTGAGCGTAGACGCCTTGCGTACCTATCAGAATAAGCAGGGCTATAAGTAGAGGCAGGGTATGGTTCGGTTTCATTAAAGTTTAGTATTGATCAATTCAACAAGGCTCTCGATATCCAAATTTATCGATTTTTTCAAAATCTTGGTCGGCCCATGTGAAATAAATTTATCAGGAATCCCCAATGTTATGAATTCTGGACTGTTATTATTGTTAAATTCGGACTGAATCTCCAATAATGCTGACCCGACCCCACCACTTAATACATTGTCTTCTACTGAGATTATAGTTCGGTGATTTTGCCAAATCGACTCAAGTTTAAGATGATTTAGAGGTTTAATACCTTCTAGGGCGTATAAGCTAATTTGTTTTTGCTTGTCACGAGCAATAGAACTAATTGCTTCCTTACATTCTGATAGCACAGACCCTATAGCAATTATAGCAATTTCAGTTCCACTTTGAAGCGCTGTGATTTGATTGAGAGGAGATATTTTAAAGGGTTTTTTCCAGTTTTCATCCGGAGCATAACCTCTAGGGTATCTTATAGCTATAGGACCATCAAGACCTAGGCTTGCTGTATAAAGTATATTTCTCAAGCTCTCTCCACTGCAGGGAGCAAAAACCTTCAGGTTTGGAATATTTCTCAAATATGAAAGATCAAAGACTCCATGATGCGTTGGTCCGTCTTCACCAACGAGTCCAGCACGGTCTACGGCTAGAATCACAGGGAGGTTTTGTAAAGCGATATCGTGAATAAGTTGATCATATGCTCTTTGCAGAAAGGTGGAATAGATAGCTACAACTGGAAGAAGTCCTTGGGTAGCCATTCCTGCGGCAAGAGTTAGGGCATGTTGTTCAGAAATACCTACATCAAAAGCCCTTTCAGGGTAAGTCTCTATGAATTCTTTCAAAGATGAACCTGTAGGCATTGCTGGGGTGATTCCAATTAATTTAGAATTATGCTCGGCCAGTTCGACTAAAGTTTTTCCGAAAACATCTTGGTATTTAGTGAAGTTTGATGGGTTTTCTCTTTTGATTAACTCACCAGTTTCTGGATTGAATTTACCTGGAGCATGAAAGGTTGTTTGGTCCTTTTCGGCCGATTTAAGTCCTTTTCCCTTGGTAGTGATGATATGAAGTAATCGAGGGCCTCTCAAATCTTTGAGGCGTTCTAATTCATCGTTTAGAGTTTCCAAGTCATGACCATCTATGGGTCCCGTATAATCGATATTGAAATTATCAAAGATATTTGAGAGGCCTTTCTCAGCTCCATTTTTCATACGTGTTAAATACTCTTTGAATGCACCAACATTGGGGTCAATTCCCATCTCGTTATCATTCAAAATAATCAAAAGGTTAGCCCGACTGACTCCAGCGTGATTTAGTGCTTCAAAAGCCATTCCAGAGGCTATAGAGGCATCTCCAATTACTGCTATATGTGTTTGATCGAGTTCTCCTTTTATTTGAGAAGCAAGAGCCATTCCTAAAGCTGCTGAAATACTTGTTGAAGAATGTCCCGTTCCGAAGGCATCATAAATACTTTCATCTCTTTTAGGGAATCCTGCAAGACCTCCAAATTGACGATTGGTATGAAATAAGTCTTTACGTCCTGTAAGTATTTTGTGTACATAGGCTTGATGTCCTACGTCCCAGATTAATTGATCTTTAGGCGTATCAAAAACTCTGTGAAGTGCAATGCTCAATTCAACAACCCCTAAAGAGGCTCCTAAATGACCTTCTTTAGTGGCGACCATATTAATAATGAAATGCCTTAATTCCTTTGCTAGAATTTGCATGGATTCAGGACTTAAATCTTTCAGGTCCTTTGGTTGGTCTATTGAATTTAGTATTTCGTAGTTCACAAAAACAAAATTACAATATTAATAGATATCTTTGAGTTATGGACTTAGCTTTCAACGATGAATATTTTATGAAAAAGGCCTTGGAAGAGGCTAGACGTGCTTTTTCTATAGGAGAAGTACCTGTAGGAGCAGTGATTGTGTATCAAAACCAAATTATTGCTAGGGCTCATAATTTGACAGAGCAATTAAACGATGTTACAGCTCATGCTGAAATGCAGGCCTTTACCTCGGCCGCAGACTACACAGGTGGGAAATACTTAAAAGATTGTGTCTTATACGTGACCTTAGAACCTTGTCAAATGTGTGCTGGAGCCTCATATTGGACTCAGATTGGTAAAATAGTTTTCGGAGCCTATGATGGGCACAGAGGTTATCAAGCTTGTGGTACTCAATTACATCCTAAGACTGAGGTCGTAGGAGGGGTCTTAGAGCAAGAGTGTTCTGGTTTAGTAAAAGAATTTTTTCAACTAAGAAGACGAATGAATTAGTCCTGTTCTTTCTCCTTGTATTGAGATTGTTCCATCTCATTTAAACTGATGCCGTCAACATATTTACTCAAATCCTTACCGCGGTATCGATGGATGATGAATAAAGGCATCAAAACAAAGGCAAGAATTAGGATTCCGATTCCAATTATGGCTTCTGCATCTGGATAATCTGTATACTTTAAGTAATAACCTGAAGCTATTGTGATGATCACAATAATCAATACAATCTTTATTATAATTTTCATGAGGAGCTTACTTGTAATAATTTTGTTCTATATGCGGTTAAAAGCTTGGATTTTGAAATGAATCCATAGTATTTTCCATTTTTTAATACCGGCAGATTCCATGCTCCACTGGTTTTGAATTTATGCATGATGGTCGTCATGTTGTCTTGTTCATAATGAATGATCCCCGGCGCATTGTGCATCAGCTCTTCGACATGTACTTGTTCGTATAAGGCATGGTCAAACATAATTGAGCGTACATCATCTAATAGTACAATACCTAAGAACTCGTTGGTTTCTTGTTCGACCACTGGGAAAATATTTCTATTGGAACGACTTACGGCTTTGTTCAGCATTTCCCCCAAGTTCATATCAGGATTAATCACCGCAAAATTGCGTTCAATGACCTGATCTTTAGTCATGAGCATCAAGGCATTTTTATCCTTATCATGGGTCATTAACTCTCCTTTTTCAGCCAATTCAGCAACGTAAATATTGTGAGGAACATATCGTTTGGTAATTAGATATGAGGTTGTTGTTACGATCATTAAGGGAACAAATAGATCATAACCTCCGGTGATTTCTGCAATTAAGAATATTGCGGTCAAAGGAGCCTGTAAGATACCAGCCATTAGCCCGGCCATACCTACCATGGCAAAATTCGTTACGGATACTTGATGATTGAAAAAGTCAAAATAGTTAGCAATATAGGCTACTAAAAAACCTGAAATACTTCCCGTAAATAGCGTGGGAGCAAAAACCCCTCCAATACCTCCAGCTCCAAAAGTCAGAGACATTGCTATAACCTTGAAAATGATCAAGCCCAATAGTAAGGCGGCAATTAGCCAAAACCCTTCTATGTCTAAATGCAAAAAGTTCTCTTGTACAATATGTCCGATATCCCCTGAGAGAATATGGTTGATGGTTTCATAACCCTCTCCGTATAGCGGGGGAATGAAATAAATAATAATTCCCAAAAGCAAGCCTCCAACGATCAAACGTTTTAAAGGAGAGTCAAATCTTTTGAAGAGTTTTCCAATTTGGAAATAAGCTTTAGAGAAATAAACGGAAGTATATGCATTCAAAATTCCCAAAAGGAAATAGAATCCAACTTCGTTTAGAGCGAAACCCTCTGTTATTTTGACGTGAAATAACACATCATTTCCAAAAAAGAAATATGAGGTCAATACGGCTGAAATACTAGCTAATAACAGTGGTATTAAAGATGCAATTGTTAGGTCTAAAGAGAATATTTCAATAGCAAATACGATAGCCGTAATTGGAGCTTTAAATATACTGGCCATAGCTCCTGCGGCAGCACAGCCAATTAATAAGGTTCTTGTCTTTTGATTGAGGTGGAATACCCTAGAGAGGTTAGACCCTATAGCAGCACCAGTGGCTACGGTCGGTCCCTCGAGACCTACAGACCCCCCAAAACCTACTGTAATCGGAGCTGTTAGAATTGAGGCCCACATTTGATAGGGTGGCATGAATCCTTTTCGTTTTGAAATTGCTTTCAGTGTAGCTGGGATACCGTGACCAATCGGCTTCTTGATGACATATTTCCCTAAAATATACACGAAGAATAAACCTATAACGGGAAGTACGAAGAACCACGACAATTGGATATCTCTAAAAGATTCTCCTGTTAAAGTTTCTTGAATAAAATGCGTAAGGTTCTTGAGAGTTACCGCTCCTAGACCTGCTAATAAACCAATTACTACAGCAAGTACATGCTTGAACTGACTTTCGGAGATATTGCGATACCTCCATATTAAAAACTGTCTAATGCGATTTTTCTTAGCCATAAAATTCATGCCTAAGAGTGCAAATTAGACCAGCTTAGGACAACGTTTACAATGTTGCTTGTTCTTCTTTTTATATTTCTTACAGCACTTCTTCTTCACGCCACACCCAGAATCACAACTAAAGCAATCTGAGAGCTTGGTTTGAACCGCACTGTTTTCTAATACTGACATTTGGCTTATTTTAATTAAGTCTTAATAAGACAAAATTACAATGTTCTGTGAAATATCACTTATTCCAAATGTTAAAATTTATGCAGGCTGCTCATTAGCATAACTGTTAATGTCTTGATCAAATAGATATAAGCCACTTTTATCATTACCGATAATGCTCAATTTATCAAGAATCGTACGTGCTAAAGCTTCTTCCTCCATTTGTTCTGCAACAAACCATTGCATGAAATTATGAATGGTGAAGTTTTTGCTCTGTAGAGATTCGTAAACGATTTTGTTCACATTTTCAGTCACAATTTCTTCAGATTCCATGAAATAGTCAAATAATCCATGGATATCTTCAAAATCAGTTTTGACCGCATCAATCGATGGAACGATAGCCTGACCTCCTCTTTCGTTGATGAATTTCATGATTTTCAGCATATGCATTCTCTCTTCATCTGCATGAGTGTAGAAAAAACTTGCCACACCATTGAACCCGTTTACTTCGGCCCAAGAAGCCATGGCTAAATATTGCATAGAGGCCTTAGCTTCTAAAATTAACTGGCTGTTTAAAGCCTTTTCCATTTCTTGATTAATCATATTGGATTGCTTTTATCTAAAGATACTAATTTTTTAAATGAGCAAGGTGTAATTCTTTGAGTTGCTCTGGATCAATAGCAGATGGAGCGTCAATCATTACATCACGTCCAGAATTATTCTTAGGGAATGCAATGAAATCTCTAATGGTTTCCTGTCCTCCTAAGATTGATACTAAACGATCCAATCCAAAAGCTAAACCTCCATGAGGTGGTGCTCCGTATTCAAATGCATTTAATAAGAAACCAAATTGAGCTTCAGCCTCCTCTGGACTAAATCCTAAATGCTTAAACATTAGAGATTGAGTGTCTTTATCATAAATACGAATTGAACCTCCTCCGATTTCATTTCCATTCAATACTAAATCATAGGCATTTGCTCTTACAGCTCCTGGATCAGTATCTAATAGAGGAATATCTTCTGGTTTAGGTGCTGTAAATGGATGATGCATTGCATGGTAACGCGCTGTATCCTCATCCCATTCTAAAAGAGGGAAATCTACGACCCATAAAGGTGCAAACACATCAGGATTACGAAGTTCTAAGCGTTCTGCCATCTCCATTCTTAGTGCACTTAATTGTCCGCGAACTTTCAATGTTTCTCCAGATAGAACAGCGATCAAATCTCCTGGTTTAGCTCCAGTTGATTCCGCCCATTTTGCTAGATCTTCTTGGTTGTAAAACTTGTCAACAGAAGATTTAAATGTTCCGTCTTCATTGCATTTCACATAGACCATTCCTAAGGCTCCTACTTGAGGTCTCTTTACCCAATCAATAAGTTTGTCTATTTCTTTTCTTGTCATACTTGCTCCTCCAGGGATTGCAATTCCAACAACTAATTCAGCCTCGTTGAAGACTTTGAAATCCTTGTTTTGAGCCACTTCATTTAATTCTCCGAATTCCATTCCGAATCGAATATCTGGCTTGTCATTTCCATAAGTTTTCATGGCATGATCAAAGGTCATTCTTGGGAAATCTCCGAATTCAATATTTCTTACCGTTTTAAGAAGGTGTCTTGTCAAGCCTTCAAATACATTAAGTATGTCTTCTTGCTCTACAAAAGCCATCTCGCAGTCAATCTGTGTGAACTCGGGTTGACGGTCTGCTCTTAGATCTTCGTCTCTGAAACATTTCACAATTTGGAAGTACTTATCCATACCACCTACCATCAGCAATTGCTTGAATGTTTGAGGGGATTGAGGTAAAGCATAAAACTCTCCTTCATTCATTCTTGATGGAACCACGAAATCTCTTGCTCCTTCAGGAGTAGATTTGATCAGGTAAGGAGTCTCTACTTCTATAAATCCTTCTTCAGATAAGAAGTTTCTTACCTGTTGACTGACTTTGTGACGAAAGATTAAATTTTCCTTAACCGGATTACGACGAATGTCTAAATAACGATATTTCATTCTCAATTCTTCACCTCCATCGGTATTGTCTTCGATGGTAAAAGGTGGAACTAAAGCTTCATTAAGTACGTTTAACTCTGACACTAGAACCTCAATGTCACCCGTAGGCATTTTAGGGTTCTTAGAAATACGCTCGATCACTGTTCCTTTAACTTGAATTACAAATTCTCTTCCAAGGGTTTGTGCCTTGTCAAGAACCTCTTTTGGAGATCTTTCTTCATCAATAATCAACTGAGTAATACCATAACGATCCCTCAAATCGATCCAAATCATAAATCCTTTATTACGGGTTTTTTGTACCCAACCTGAAAGGGTTACTTCTTTATTGACATCGGCTAATCTTAGCGCTCCATTGTTCTGTGTTCTGTACATGAAATTCTGCTTTAAAAACAAGTTGCAAAGTTAAAAAAATACCAAGAGAATTTGCCTTTATCGAGGAAAGAAATATAAAATGTACCTTTGTGGGTCAGATTTTAGTTTTAAAGAAGAAAACACCTATGAATTTTAAGCATATAGATCAGGATGTAAGGGCAAATGTTCAAGCAGATCCTAATAAGGAAATATTGTTTAGAAGAGATTCTAAATCAGGACATTGGTCTGGATTAACCTGGAGCGATGCTTTATTGAAAATTGAGCGTTTGGCAACCCGTCTTTTAGAATACGGAATTGACCAAGGACATAATGTTTCGATTTTTTCTCAGAACTCTGTGGAATGGATCTTGTCAGATATCGCTGTTATGTCTGTTAGGGGTGCTACCGTTCCTATTTATGCAACAAATAGTCCTAAAGAAGCTTCGTATATTATCAACGATGCTAGTATAGAGATTGTTTTTGTTGGTGGTCAAGGCATTTATGATAAGTTGATGACTGTGATCGATCAGCTTCCAACTTTGAAAAAAGTGGTAGCTATGAATAATGAGATTCAAATTCAACAAGATGAGTTATCGATTCATTTAGATGATTTTATGGTCTCTGAAGAGCAAATTAACAGAGTTGGTTTAGACAAGAGATATGCTCAAGGAGAGCTGGGTGATTTAGCGAGTATTATTTATACATCGGGAACTACAGGTGAACCTAAAGGAGTGATGTTGGATCAATTGAATTTCTTAGAATCGCTCAAGGCTCACGATGCTGAGCTAGTGGTTGAGGATAACTACAGGTCTCTAAGCATACTTCCACTTTCACATATTTATGAGCATGCTTGGGTTTTCTATTGCTTGCATCAGAATATAGCGGTTTATTTCAATGAAGATCCTAAGGAGATGGCTAATGTGTTGAAAGAAGTCAAGCCACATATCATGTGTACCGTTCCAAGGATGTATGAAAAAATTTATGGAGCGATTATCGATAAACGAAATGAGAGTTCATCCATTGTGAAAGGACTGATGGATTGGGCTTTAAAGGTTGGAGATGTTTATAATAACGATTATTTGAGGTTGGAAAAAACACCTGGTGCCCTACTTAAATTCAAGTATAAAATTGCTAATGCATTAGTGCTGAAAAAATTAAGAGGAGGATTCGGAGGAGAAATCAAGTTTACTCCTTGTGGAGGCGCAGCATTGTCTGGTGATTTAGTTAGGTTTTTCTACTCGTTTGGAATAAGAATAATTTGTGGTTACGGATTGACAGAAACTACAGCGACGGCCTCTTTGTTTGGAGAAACTAAATTTGATTTTTCATCAGCTGGACGTCCTATTTCAGGAACTCAAATTAAAATTGGACCCAATGATGAAATTTATATTAAAGGTCCTGGAGTGATGAGAGGCTATTATAAAAAACCGGAGAAAACAGCTGAGGTCTTTGATGGGGAATGGTTTAAAACTGGAGATGCTGGAAAGATTGCAGAGGATGGTTACTTGACTATTACAGATAGAATCAAGGATTTAATGAAAACTTCAGGGGGGAAATATATAGCGCCTCAGAAACTAGAATTAGCTCTAATTAGTGATGAGATGATTGAGCAAATTGCTGTCATTGGTGATCAACGAAATTTCGTAACTGCCTTAGCCGTTCCTAGTTTTGAGAACTTAAAGAAATATGCTGAAAAGCATAGTATTTCGTATAAAAACATTGAGGATTTGATTGAAAATTCAGAGATTGTTCAGATGATGTCACAACGTTTTGATGAGCTTCAGAAGGAATTTTCAGGCTTTGAAAAAATCAAGAAATTCACACTTCTTCCTAAGGAATTTACCATTGAAAAAGGAGAGATTACCTCTACTTTGAAACTGAAAAGAAAAGTGATTCAAAAGCGTTATAAAGAGCTAATCGATAAAATGTATTCTGGAGCAAAGCCTAAACCAGAAGATAAATCAAAAAGTAAATAAGAGATGGAATTAAATGCTTCATTATTCTTTGTACCGACTCCCATAGGGAATTTGGCAGACATGACCTATAGAGGGGTAGAGGTTCTGCAAGCCGTTGATGTTGTTTTAGCTGAGGATACAAGAACTTCTGGCAAACTTTTGAAGCATTATGAAATCACAACGCCTATGCAGGCTTATCACATGCATAATGAGCATAAAGTTCTAGCTGCTTTAGTAGAGCGATTGAAAAATGGTGAGCGCATGGCTTTGATTACCGATGCAGGGACTCCAGGGATTTCTGACCCTGGATTTTTATTAGCACGAGCTGCTGTGGAAGCTGGTGTGGAAATACAGTGTTTACCTGGGGCAACAGCTTTTGTACCTGCCCTTGTGGTTAGTGGCCTCCCCAATGACAAATTTGTGTTTGAAGGATTCTTACCGGTAAAAAAAGGGAGACAGACACGATTTAAATTTTTACAAGAGGAAACTCGAAGCATAATCTTTTATGAATCTCCACATAAGCTCTTGAAGACCTTGGGGCATTTTAAAGAATACTTCGGAGCAGATAGATCCTTGAGTATTTCTAGAGAACTGACCAAGTTCTTTGAAGAAACCTTTAGAGGAACTGTAGAGGAAGCGATTGCTCATTTTGAAAAAAAGGCACCTAAAGGTGAATTTGTCATCATTTTAGAAGGTAAGAGTTAAAAATATCTTTATTTTTAAAGCACTAATCAAACTATAAAATTATGAAATCATTTTCATGGAGAATGGCCTCTTGTGCTGTTCTTGGTTTAGGTATTACTATGGCTTCTTGTTTGACTGATAAAAAAGAAGAAAGTCATGGAATTCATGTTGAGAATATGGATACTACCGTAAAGCCTTCAGAAGACTTTTTTAGATATGTAAACGGAGCTTGGCTTGATAAGACAGAGATTCCTTCGGACAGAACTTCATGGGGTAGTTTTAATGAATTAAGAAAAAAGACCGATAAAGATGTCTTGACCATCTTAGATAAGGCAATCGCAGATAGTGACAATCCGGTAATTAAGGATGCTGAAACTAAAACTGCTGTGGTTTCTGATCAGCAAAAGGCGATTAACTACTATCAGACCATTATGGATACGGTAAGTAGAAATGAGCAAGGTGTGAGTCCTGTAATGCCTTATTTGAAGAAGATTTCTGAATTGAAATCTAAAAAGGAAGCTGAAAATTTAATGATTGAAATGGCCAGTATTGGTGGTGTAGGATATTTTGGTTTCGGAGTATTTAATGATTTAAAAGACTCTAACATGAATGCCGGGTATTTGAACCCAGCAGGTCTTGGTCTGACTCAAGACTATTACCTGGATCAAGATGAAGATACTGCTAAGAAGCGTGAAGCTTATAAGAAGTATGTTGCCCAGATGTTGACTTTTTTCAATATGGAAAATGCAGCGGATAAAGCAAACATGATTTTTGAGTATGAATATGATTTAGCAGTTCCAAGATTGACAAAAGAAGAGCAAAGAGATGCTCGTAAAATGTACAATCCAATGACAGTGGCTGAGATTCAAAAAATGAGCCCAGATTTTAATTGGAAAGCTTATTTTGAAGGAATAGGAGTTCAAGATTTAGACCGTGTGATTGTAACACAGCCTGTTTATATGAAGTCTATGAATGATCTATATGCCGATAGCTCTTTAGAGCAAATTAAGACCTATATGTCATGGAACGTTATTAGAAGTGCTTCAAATAAATTGACCACCGAGATGGAATATGCAAATTGGGCTTTTTATTCTAAAGAATTAAGAGGCGCTCAAGCGCAACAACCAAGAGAAGAAAGAGCGTTACAAACTTTGAATGGTTCTTTAGGAGAAGCTGTTGGACAGTTGTATGTGGCTGAGAAATTTCCGCCTGAGGCAAAAGCTAAAGCTGAAGAAATGATTGCAAATGTTATGCTTGGTTTTGAAGAAAGAATCAATTCTCTATCATGGATGAGTGCTGAAACTAAGCAGAAGGCCTTGGAGAAATTACATAAGATGACTGTGAAAATTGCCTATCCAGATAAATGGAAGGATTATAGTGAGCTTATGTCTGCTTCTGTGGAAGATGGAGGTAGTTATTTTGGAAACGCAATGAGTTTACAAAAATGGAACTATAAAGAAACTATGGACAAGTTAGGAAAGCCTGTTGATAGAACCGAATGGGGAATGGCTCCTCAAGTTGTCAATGCTTATTTCAATCCTTTAAATAACGAAATTGTATTCCCAGCGGCAATCCTTCAACCGCCTTTCTACGATCCAGCAGCAGATGAAGCTGTAAACTATGGTGGAATAGGAGCTGTGATTGGTCATGAGATTTCTCATAGTTTTGATGATTCAGGAGCGCGTTTCGACGGAGATGGAAACCTAAATAACTGGTGGACCGAAGAAGATTCAGAGAAATTTGCTGTTCTTGGAACTAAACTAGCAGAGCAGTTTGATGCTGTAGTAGCTATTGATGATGTTCATTTAAATGGGGAATTTACCCTTGGTGAAAACATCGGAGATTTAGGAGGGCTTAATGCTGCGCTTGCAGGATTGGAAATCTATTATAGAAATAACGGAAGGCCTGGTGATATCGATGGTTTCAGTCCGGAACAACGTTTCTTTATGTCTTGGGCTACTGTATGGAGAACCAAGATGAGGGATGATGCGATGAAAAATTTAATTAAGACAGATCCTCATTCTCCAGGAATGTATAGAGCTTATATGCCTTTACAAAATATGGATGCCTTCTATCAAGCATTCAATATCCAGGAAAATGATGCCATGTTTGTTAAAGATGAAGAGCGCGTAAAGATTTGGTAGACGAATTACTATTATAACATAATTTAAAAGGTCCATAATCGATAAGATTATGGACCTTTTTTTTATTGGTGTTTTCCGACTTCCCAACCGGTTTTCCCTAAGTATTGTTCCCCACTTGAAATAGCGTCTCCCTCTAGGGTGGTTCCCATAGAATCGTTCCACCTGTTGAGGTATCCGAATAAGGATATAACTCCAAGCATTTCTACAATTTCTCCTTCATCCCAATATTTGTGCAAGCGTTCCTGGATTTCTGCATCCACCGCGTTAGGAACCATAGAAGCCGCTAGAGAAAAGTCTAGAGCAGCGCGCTGTGCTTCATTAAAGGCTGGATGTGTTCTGTATTCCCAAATATTATCAAGTTGTTCTTGTTCTGCTCCATAACGCTCCGCAGCTCTTATCGCATGAGCTTGGCAGTAGCGACATCCTGTTGCATTAGAACTCACCCAAGCAATCATTCTTTTAAGGGCAGAACTTACTCTTCCATCATTTTTCATCACAGCCATATTCAAGTTAATGAAGGCTCTGGCAATTTCTGGTCTAATTTGCATGGTCAGCACCGAGTTCGGGCAAAACCCTAAAGTTTCATTGAAAAATTCAGCTAATTTTTTAACCTCTGGATTTGCATCCGGGCTTATCGGTTGTACTAAAGGCATATTATCTTCGTTTTATATACGGTACTAAGATATTATTTTTTGTTTCTTTAGAAGATAAAATCGAATTATGAATATCACTTGGAAGTTTTACGACTTAAAACTCAAAGATGCTTTTGGTATTTCTAGAGGAACTCGAACGGTTGTGCCCAGTGTCATTATTAGTATTGGAGATGGCCGCTCGGTGGGCTATGGAGAGGCTACAGTGAACCCCTATTACGGAACTAGTATAGCGAGTTTTGACACAGAATTAAAGGGAGTTCAAGGCGAATTGGAAGCTTTTGGTTCCGGAACTCCTGAGGAGTTTGATGTTTTATTGGATCAATGTTTAGGGGAGCAAATGTTCTTAAAGTGTGCTTTAGGTCAGGCTTTTTTGGATTGCTATTGTAGAAGTCATGGCATGACCTCTCGTGAGTTTTTTAATTACCCGACTCGAAGGAATCTCATTTCAAGTTATACCATTGGTTTGGATACCGTCCCTGAAATGATTCGCAAAGTTAGGCAGACACCATGGCCTATTTATAAGATTAAATTAGGAGCTGGATATGAGAAGGATTTAGAAATTCTCAGTGCCTTGAGAAAGGAAACTAGTGCGATTTTTCGTATTGATGTAAATGGAGGTTGGAGCCTTGAACAGGCACTCCGTGCCCAAAACCACCTAAAGGATCTCGGCGTTGAATTCATAGAACAACCCTTGCATGCAGATGCTAGGGAGGATATGAAAAGACTCTATGAACAGGCTCTTTTACCGATGATTGCCGATGAGAGTTGTTTGATTTTTGATGATATAGTGGGTTGTCATGGTTATTTTCATGGGGTGAACATTAAATTGATGAAATGTGGAGGGATGCTTGCAGCCGATCGAATGATTCAAAAAGCTAAAAGTCTTGATATGCAGGTGATGATGGGTTGTATGACCGAGTCTAGTATAGGGATTTCGGCCATAGCTCAATTTGTGTCTGAGTTAGATTATGTAGATATGGATGGAGCGATGCTACTCAAGAATGACCCGGCTTATGGAGTTGAGGTTAAAAAAAGTGCTGTAGTTTTTCCTCAAACATTAGGAAACGGAGGTGGCTTATTTTAAATTTGTAATAAATAGATAGAGATATGGAAAATACGGTAAGTTTACAATGGAAAGGAGCAATGCAATTCGAATCAGAAGGACCAGGAGGCAAGGTTTTAATTGCCGCTGGAAGTGATACGATAGAAACCAGAGAAGGTTTGCGACCTAAGGCTATGATGCTATCTTCATTGGCTGGATGTGCTGGTATGGATGTGGCATTTTTGATGCCTAAGATGCGTGTGGAAGTTGATGGATTTGATATTGATGTTGTAGGGAGACTTACAGAGACTTCACCTCAAACTTATGACCATGTTTTGATTAAATTTTCTTTTTATGGAAGTGATCTTCCTGAGAAAAAACTTCTTAAAATAGTAGATCGTTCAGTTAATGAAATGTGCGGTGTTCTGGAGATGTTTAGAAAGTTTGCTACTATAGAGGTAGAAACGGTTTTTGCCTCCCAAAAGGCTTAGTATGATTTGGGAATTTAAAGAAAAAGCAAATTCCGAAATTTCTCAAAACCTTCAAGATACCCTAAAGATTGACTCCGTACTCGCCGGATTAATGGTGCAGCGCGGTTTGACTACTTTTGATAAAGCTAAAGCTTTTTTTAATCCGGATTTAGCGGATTTACACGATCCATTTCTGATGAAGGATATGGATTTAGCAGTGGCAAGAATACTCAAGGCACTTGAGCAGGGTGAGAAGGTTATGGTCTTCGGAGATTACGATGTAGATGGTACTACTTCGGTGGCTTTGATGTCTTCTTATTTAGAGACTTTGGATTTAGAAATTGTCAATTATATACCGGATCGATATAAGGAGGGTTATGGGATTTCTAATAAAGGAATAGAAACGGCTGCAGCTCAACAGATCAGTTTAATTGTGGCTTTGGATTGTGGAATTAAGTCCATCGATCATATAGCTTATGCCAAGGAATTAGGCGTGGATTTCATCATTTGTGACCACCATAGACCTGGGGCGGAAATTCCTGATGCTGTTGCAGTTTTGGACCCTAAACGAAAGGATTGTGAATATCCATATGAGGAACTTAGTGGATGTGGTGTAGGTTTTAAGCTGATTCAAGCGCTTCAACAGACTCTCGAGTTGGACTTTGATGACTTGGTGACTTATTTAGATTTATGCGCCATTAGTATCGGGGCAGATATCGTTGATGTGACCGGAGAAAACAGAATTCTTGCCCATCATGGGATGGCATTGCTTAATCGTGAAGCCCGGCCTGGGATCCAAGCTCTGATGGATCAAAATGATAAAGAGCAATATTCACTTACTGATGTGATCTTTACAATCGGACCTAAGATTAATGCTTCTGGTAGGATGGAGCATGGCTTGTATGCTGTGGAATTGTTGTTGGAACAAGATCCGCAAATCGCTAAGCAGAAGGCAGAAGCTATTCAGAATTTTAATGAAGAGCGCAAAGAGGCAGATCAGCGAATATCTAAAGAGGCTCTGGAGCAAATTATTGCTCAAAATGAGCAGGAGGCCTCGGCAACTGTCGTTTATGATGAATCTTGGCACAAAGGAGTTATAGGGATTGTAGCCTCGAGATTGATTGATACGTATTATAGACCTACGCTAGTTTTTACCAAGAGTGGAGATGTACTTGCAGCTTCAGCTAGAAGTGTGAAGGGTTTTGATGTATATAAAGCTATAGAGGCTTGCTCTGAGCTCTTAGAACAATTTGGAGGACATATGTATGCGGCAGGAATGACTTTGAAAGAAGAGAATTATCCGGCTTTTAAAAAGAAGTTTCTCTCTGTTGTTGAAGCTCAGCATAAAGAAGAAGATAAAATCAAGGAGATTAGTATCGATCAGGAGCTGCCTTTTAAGTATATAGACGATAAATTTTATAGAATTCTGCGCAGGATGGAACCTTTTGGTCCTGGAAATGAGTTACCAGTATTTTGTACGAGAAACTTATGGGAAACTGGCTATGCTCGATTATTGGGTTCGGACGAGTGTCATTTAAAATTAAATCTTCAAGACCTCGAGGAGGACAAAACCTACCAAGCCATAGGCTTCGGTTTAGGAGATTCTTTTGATTTGGTCAAAGATTCTTCTAAGGTAGATGTGGTCTATCACCTGAGTCAGAATAACTTCAGAGGAAATGTGAACTTTCAATTAATGCTACAAGATATCAAGGCGACTTCTTAAGGAACTTCAGTTCCGAGAGAGGTCGTGTAGATTTCAAACCACTCTTCTAAACTTAAGTTGATCTTGCAGGCCTGTGTTGCGGATTTAATTCTCTCGAGATTCCCTGTTCCTAAAACTGGCATAATCCCTGAAGGATGCTTGAGTAACCAAGCATAAATGATTTGGTCTATTCCACTGGCATTATGTTTCTCTGCGACTTTGCTCAAGACCTTTCTAAGCGCTATAGCTTTGGGCTGTTGAGAACTGAAGATCTCACCACCTCCTAGAGGAGACCAGGCCATTGGTTTGATCCCTTTCGTTTGTAAAAAGGCAAGGTTTTGATTCTGAAAATGTTCGAGATTATATGGAGAGATTTCAATCTGATTAGTCACTAAATCTTGAGAACAAGCAGCTTGCAATTGTTCAAATTCTAAAGGGAGAAAATTAGAGACCCCGAATTTTTTTACTTTACCCGATTTTTCTAAATAATCAAATGCTTCCGCTACTTCATGACCATCAAAAAAAGGTGAGGGGCGATGCAAGAGTAAAAGATCTATTTGATCAGTATTAAGGTTTTTCAGACTTTGTTCGGCCTGACCGATGATATATTCTTTAGAATAATCGTAGTATTTAACACGGCGATTTGGATACTTATCAGTGAGCAGTTTGATACCGCATTTTGAGATCAAAGAAATTTCATTTCTAAGAGAAGGATTGTTTTGAAGGACTTTTCCGAAGGCTTCTTCACAAGCATAATCTCCATAAATATCAGCATGATCAAACCAGTTGATTCCTGTTTCAATGACTTGTTGGCTTAAGCGATCTAATTCCTGAGTGGATAGGTTCCAGTCTAGTAATCTCCAATGTCCCCAAATAAATTTTGAATCAAAAATAGTCTCCATAAGTTAAGTGTTTAAAAACTTATTCGAAATTAACCAAAAAATACTATTTTGGAGAAACTAAACGATTAAAATATGAAACCCCTAATCCTCAAAATCGCTAAAGTTCTTTTAGTGGTTCTAGCCCTTATTTGTGTGGGCGCAGGCCTAATTTATTATAATGCAGTCAATTATGATATGTATGAACTTAAACGAGATAAAGAAGTCTTGATGGGTGATCTCAATGCAGATGAATTTGCTCGAAAAATGGTCTCTGAAATGAGTTTTGAGGAAAAGGTTGATCAGATGTATGGAGAATCTTATAGCTCGATTGCGAAACTTGGAATTAACTTTCTTGTTGAAAAGAGATTTCCTCATGTTTACGTTGGAGGAAATGAAAGATTAAACTTACCGCCTTGGGTACTTTCTGATGGACCACGTGGCGCCCGTGTTATGGATCATGAAGTCAGGGCAGTAACTACTTTTCCTGTAGCCATGGCTAGAGGAGCATCTTGGAATAAAGATTTAGAGTATCAGGTCCACGATGTTATTGCGACAGAAATGCGTGCGAATAAAGTCAATTATGCAGCAACACCTTGTATTAATTTATTGAGACATCCTGCTTGGGGAAGAGCTCAAGAGACTTATGGTGAGGATCCTTATTTATTGGGGGTGTTCGGAGTGGCAGCGGTTCAAGCCATAGAATCTCATCATGTTATGGCTTGTCCTAAGCATTTTGCTTTGAACAGTATTGAGAACTCTAGATTTGTTGTAGATGTTGAGTTGGATGAAAGGACGTTAAGAGAGGTATACTTGCCACATTTTAAGAAAACGATTCAAGAGGGGAAACCAGCTTCTTTGATGAGTGCTTACAATAAAGTAAGAGGTGAATATTCTGGAAATAACAAAGAACTGTTAACTACTATTTTGAGAGAAGAGTGGGGGTTTGAAGGTTTTATTTCGTCTGATTGGATCTCTGGAACTTATGACGGACCTGCGAGTGTTGATGCCGGGCTGAATGTAGAAATGCCTTTTCAAGATGCCTATTCTTATGAGGCTTTACAAAATGGGATTGATCAAGGAAAGATTAGCGAAGCTCAAATTGATGAGTTGGTCTATCAAAGTCTTAAGACTAGGATTCCTTATGCGGTGGCAAGTGATAAAATGGACTATGGATTGGATCAGATTTTAAAACCTGAATCTATAGCTCTTGCAAGACAAGCTGCAGTGGAAAGTATGGTGCTTCTAAAGAACGATGAGGTATTGCCTTTTGAGTCAAAGAAGGAACAAACTGTTTTAGTACTAGGAGCTCTAGCAAACATGGAAAACACTGGAGATCATGGATCAAGTGATTCGACTCCTCCTTATGTCATTACGCCTTTACAGGGGATTGAATCTTTGATGGAGCAGACAGGGGCTTCTGTAATTTATGACGATGGGTCTGATTTAGAAAGGGCCTCAAAATTAGCCAAGGAGGCAGATCAAGTGATTGTTGTTGTTGGTTATACGGCTGAGGAAGAAGGAGAGTATATTCTAGTAAATCGAGAAGATATTGAAGCTTCTGCTAAGGCTGGACATTTGATTGGTAAGAAAGGACTAGGAGGAGATAGAGATCATTTAAGTCTCTTGAAAAGAGATGAGGATTTAATTCTTGCTGCCGGAACTGTTAACCCTAAATCTGTGGTGGTGTATATTGGTGGATCTGGAATTGAAATGGAGGCTTGGAGATCAAAGGTTCCCGCTATTTTATTTGCCTGGTATGGAGGAATGGAAGGTGGAAATGCTTTAGCCGATATCTTATACGGTAATGAAAGTCCTTCAGGTAAGCTTCCTTTTTCAATTGCTAAAAAGGAGTCGGA
>JBMYWH010000012.1:0-62848 GCA_049607205.1 Flavobacteriaceae bacterium
TAAAAAAGTTTTAGCAGAGAACTTAAAGCAAAGAGCTTATAAAGAAGCTAAATTAGTAGAAGAAGCTAGTAAGTTAGCTGCTGCTATTAAAGCAACTGAAATCAAAATTACTGCTAAAACTGGAGCTGGAGACAAATTATTTGGATCTGTAAACAACATCAATGTTGCTGAAGCTTTAGCTAAAGGAGGAATTGAATTAGATAAGAAATTTATCAAAGTTACTGGAGGATCTGTAAAGAGACTTGGTAAGTATAACGCGACTATCCGTTTACACCGTTCAGTAGTGGTAGACATCACTTTTGAAGTAGTAGCTGAATAAGTTTTATTCGACAATACTTTATTAACAATTGACTGTTAATAATTAAAAGGGCATCCTATTGGATGCCCTTTTTTTTGTGATAATTTTGTGGAAATATTAACTTAATTTAACATAAACCAAATCAACCCTATTATGAAAAAACTATTCGTATTTTCATTTTTGATTGCTTTGTTTATTGGAGGTAATGTAACTGCACAAGTAACTACTTCTAAGATTCAAGGACAGATTAAAGATGAGACTGGTACCGGAGTTTACGGTGCTAACGTATTAGTACAACACATGCCGACTGGAACCAAATCAGGAACAATGACTCTTGATGAAGGTTACTACGCATTACAAAATTTACGTGTTGGAGGTCCTTATACTGTAACTATTAGTTATGTAGGATACTCTACTGTTTCTGTAACTGATGTCTACTTAGAATTAGGATCAGGTTTTGACTTAGATATCCAATTAGTGGAGGAAAGTCAACAATTACAGGAAGTTGTTATTACAGGAGGAAGAAATTCTACGTTTAATAACAACAGAACAGGTTCTGAAACCTCAGTAGGTAAAAGAGAATTAACTAACCTACCTACAATTTCAAGATCTGCATCTGATTTCACAAGATTGGAGCCTTCTGCTTCAAACGGTTCTTTTGGAGGACGTAATGATCAGTACAATAACTTTACTTTAGATGGGTCTGTTTTTAATAACCCATTTGGATTGGATGCCGCTACGCCAGGTGGGCAAACGGATTCTCAACCAATTTCTATTGATGCCATTGATCAAATCTCTGTAGCAACAGCTCCTTATGATGTAACACTTTCTGGATTTACAGGTGCTGCGGTTAATGCCGTTACCAAATCAGGTACTAACGAATTTTCTGGTACAGCTTATGGTTTTTTCAGAAATGAATCTATGACTGGAGGTAAATTAAAGGGAGAAGAAATTTTTGTCCCAGAATTACAGCAAAAGCAATACGGTATTTCTATTGGAGGACCGATCATTGAGAACAAATTGTTTTTCTTTGCGAATTTTGAACAGGATTCAAGAGAGGATTTAGGACAACAATGGTTGCCTAATGATGATAATGGAACTACAACTATAAATGAATCAAGAGTATTAGAATCTGATTTAATGCATGTTCAAAGTCAATTGGCTTCAATAGGATATGATACAGGAGCCTATGAAGGGTTCATGTTTGATTCGGAATCTACGAAAGGTATTGCAAAACTTGATTGGAATGTTAATGATAACAACCGTGTATCTTTTGTTTACAATTTCTTAAGAGCTGCTAAAGACAAGAATGCTCACCCTACAGCACTTGGATTCAGAGGTCCTAATTCTCAAATTTTACAATTTGAAAATTCAGGATATACAATCAATAATAATATTGATTCTTATTTAGTGGAATGGAATTCTCAATTATCAGATAAATTATCGAATAAATTCCAAGCGGGTTATACGCATTTCGACGATTATAGAGATGCAATGTCTTCACCGATGCCAGCTTTTAGAATTATGGATGGTGCCGGTACGAATTATATAGTTTCAGGTCATGAACCTTTCTCTGTTAATAACAGATTAGATCAGCAGGTATATCAAGTTACAGATATTATGACATATTCTGTGAAGAACCATACCTTGACTGGGGGATTCTCTTTTGAGAAGTTTATGTTTGATAACTCTTTTAACTTAGGAGCTTATGGATATGGAGATGATCGTGGATATGTAGGAGCCTTCTTTGGAGATTTTGCTGATATGGATGCTTTTGATGCTGCCATTGCAAATGGTTTGTTAGTGGATGCACAGACTAATGCTCAAGGAGTTTATGATGCTGGAAATTGGTCTTTAGCAGAACTGAATGTAGGACAATTGGCCTTCTTTTTCCAAGATGAGTGGAATGCCTCTGATGTATTGAAGGTAACTTTCGGACTTAGAGCAGATATGCCATTATATTTTAACTCTTCGGATAAAGCACAAGAGTTTATTGACAACTACGGTGGTGCTTATATGCCTGATCTTCCTTATGTAGATCCAGCAACTGGAGAAGAAGTATTGTTTGATTCTACTCAAATGCCTTCAGGAAAGCCTTTATGGTCTCCAAGAGTTGGATTTAACTGGGATGTTCATGGAGATAAAACTTTACAAGTTCGTGGAGGAACTGGAATCTTTACAGGACGTTTCCCTTTTGTATGGTTGAACAACCAAATAGCCAACCCTAATTTCTTCTTCTATCAAACGGTAGATCCAGAATTCCAATGGCCTCAAGTATGGAGAACTTCTTTAGGAATCGATAAGAAATTTGAAGGTGGATGGGTACTAACAGGAGACTTCTCTTATACAAAAGATCTTAACGGAGCCCATGTACAGAACTGGGGAATTACGACGCCTTCTGGGACTTTACAAGGGCCAGATAGTAGACCTATTTATACTTCTGACGACTATGCTAACTTTATGCAAAATGCTAATTACGTATTTACTAATACTGATAAAGGACGTATTTACAATGCTTCGGTTAAGATTCAGAAATCATTTGATAATGGATTATATCTTCAAGCGGCTTATAACTATTTGAATGCTAAAGATGTTAACTCTATTGAAGCTGAAATTACTGGTGATGCTTTTGCCTTTAATCCAGTTGCTGGAGATGCGAATTCTGATGTATTAGGATTCTCTAAGTACGGAGATAGAAATCGTATAATTGCTGTGGTTTCTAAAGGATGGAATTATGGAAAAGACGATCGTTGGGGAACTACTATTTCTGCTTTTGGTGAATATGCTCAAGGTGGACGTTTTTCTTATACCTATGGAGGAGACATCAATGGAGATGGTTCTAACTTAAATGATTTATTATATATTCCAACAGAATCTGAAATCAACGAAATGAACTGGGCTGGTTCTCGTCAAGGAGAAGAGTTCAATAAGTTCATCGAACAAGATTCTTATTTGAATGAAAACAGAGGTTCTTATATGGAGCGTTATGGAGCTTTAGCGCCATGGAGAGGACGTTGGGATATCAAATGGTTACAAGACTTTAAAGTAAATGATAAAAATAGAGTTCAATTCTCTATGGATATCTTAAACTTCGGTAACTTATTGAGTTCTGATTGGGGACTTGTTCAGCAACCTAATGTTGTTCAACCTGTTGGAGTGTCTGTTGACGATGCAGGTGTTCCTACTTATTCTTTCACAGGAGAAAACCAATCTACTTTTGTATATGATTCTAGTATAGCTTCTAGATGGCAAATGCAAGTAGGATTGAGATATATCTTCAACTAGAATATAGTTTAATAAAATTTAGAGAGTCCCTTAGAAATAAGGGACTTTTTTTTTGATTCATGATAATTATCATCTATAATTCAGAGACTTAGCAGTAAATTAAAGCAATTTATTAAAGAGAAACTCTCTTGAAATTGAAGCTTAAAATTTATTACTTATGGAAGTTTTAGAAACAATTAAGTCAGCGAAAGATTTTGAGAAGTATGGGTTGAGAAATGTCAAAGTACAGTACCAGCTATCACCCCATGAACTTCAAAAAATTACTATTTCAAAGTCAATGGGAACTCAAACCAGCAGTGGAACCTTAGTCGTTTCAACTGGTAAATTTACAGGACGGTCACCTGAAGATCGTTTTTTAGTCAAAGACAAACTTACAGAGAACAAAGTGTGGTGGGGCAAAATTAACAAAGCCATTTCCGAGGAACATTTTGATTTATTACAAGAGGGGATTTTAGAGTACCTCAGGGGGAAAGAAATTTTTGTCCGTGATGGTTATGTTTGTGCCGATATGCGTTACAGACTTAATGTTAGAACCATTACCGAGTATCCTTGGTCTAACTTCTTTGTGAACAACATGTTTTTGAGACTTTCTCCAGAAGAATTAGAAGGTTTTAATGAAGACTGGTTAATTCTTTGTGCTCCAGGTTTTCAGGCAGATCCCACGATTCATGGAACCAGGCAAGGAAATTTTTCTGTTTTGAATTTTACAAAAAAAATTGCACTCGTCGGTGGGTCTGCATATACGGGTGAAATGAAAAAAGGAATCTTTTCGGCCCTTAATTTTATTTTACCAACAGAGAAAAACGTTCTTCCCATGCACTGTTCTGCCAATATAGGAGAACAAGGTGATACAGCCATATTTTTTGGACTTTCAGGAACGGGCAAAACTACTTTATCTGCTGATTATAACAGAAAGCTCATTGGTGATGATGAACATGGATGGACTCCAGACAATACAGTGTTTAATTTTGAAGGAGGTTGCTATGCAAAAGTGATAGAGCTCACCGAAGCTAAAGAGCCAGAAATATACCATGCTATACGTCCAGGTGCACTACTAGAGAATGTCGTGTTAAATGAAAATGGAACTGTAAATTTTGAAGATTCAAGTATCACTCAGAATACAAGGGTGAGTTATCCTATAGATCATATCGATAATATAGAGATTCCATCGATTGGACATAATCCTAAGAATATATTCTTTTTGACCTGTGATGCATTCGGTGTTTTACCTCCTGTGTCAAGATTAACTCCTGGACAGGCAGCCTATCACTTTATATCTGGATACACAGCGAAGGTGGCGGGAACAGAGGCTGGAATTAGTGAGCCTGTGCCTTCATTTTCGGCTTGTTTTGGTGCTCCATTCATGCCTTTACACCCTACAGAATATGCCGGCATGTTGAGTAATAAAATGCAAGAAGCTGGTGTTAATGTTTGGTTGATTAATACAGGATGGAGTGGGGGACCTTATGGAGTAGGTTCAAGGATTAAGCTCAAATATACTAGAGCTATGATTCGTTCTATTCTAAATGGTCAACTCAACAAGGTTGCCTACGAAACACATCCAATTTTTGGTCTTGCCATGCCTAAATATTGTCCTGACGTACCTGTAGAGATGCTAGATCCTATCAATACCTGGTTACAGAAAGGTGCCTATATCAGTAAGGCTATACAATTGGCCCATTCTTTCCATTTAAATTTTGAGAAATTTGCAGCCCAAGCAAATGAAGAAATTATTAATGGAGGACCGTTGATAGATGAACATCATCATCTTGATCATATGTAGATGGCATAAAAAAAGGGAACTTTTCATTTCGAAGAGTTCCCTTTACATTTCTTGATTTATGTTATTATCTTGAAATAGTTTGATTACGATCTGGACCAACGGAAACAATTGTAATTTTCACTCCTGTTTCTTTTTCGATGAAATCGATATACTCTTCAAGTTCTTTTGGAAACTTGTCTTCTGAGTTCATCTGTGTTAAATCCTCAGACCACCCTTTGAATTCAGTATAAATAGGCTTTACGTTTTCTGGCTCGATATTATAAGGGAAATGCTCGATTACTTCTCCTTTATATTCATAAGCAGTACAAATTTTTAAGGTTTCAAATCCTGATAAAACATCAGCTTTCATCATCATTAATTCTGTAACACCGTTGATTTGTACAGCATATTTCAATGCGATAAGGTCTAGCCATCCACAGCGTCTAGGTCTACCTGTAGTGGCACCAAACTCATGTCCAACTTTTGCCATTCTAGCTCCGTCTTCATCGAATAACTCCGTTGGAAAAGGTCCAGAACCAACTCTTGTAGTATAGGCCTTGAAAATTCCATAAACTTTACCAATTTGACCAGGTGCAACACCTAATCCAGTACATGCTCCAGCGGCAGTAGTAGTAGAAGAAGTTACAAAAGGATAGGTTCCGAAGTCTACGTCTAATAAAGAACCTTGTGCTCCCTCAGCTAATATTTTCTTGCCTGCAACAATATTTTGATACATGAATTCTTCACTATCCACGAACTTAAGTTCTTTTAAACGATCAACGCCTTTAAAAAACTCAACTTCTAATTCTTCTAGATCATAATCCAATTTAACATCATAATGACTTAACATGTTCAAATGCTTTTGAGTCAATGCTTGGTAACGATCTTTCCAATCAGAAAGTTCAAGATCACCTGCACGCATTCCATTACGACCTGTTTTATCCATATATGTCGGACCGATTCCCTTCAAGGTAGATCCAATCTTTGCTTTACCTTTTGCCGCTTCTGAAGCAGCATCTAATAAGCGGTGAGTAGGTAGAATAAGGTGCGCCTTTCTTGAGATGACTAACTTCTTATTCAAATCCAGATCATAAGGAGCTAAATTGTCAAGCTCTTTTTTAAAGATAACAGGATCAACCACAACTCCATTACCCACAATATTCAAGGCGTTTTCGTGAAATATACCGGAAGGAATAGTGTGTAGAACGTGTTTCTGCCCATCAAAAATAAGCGTGTGTCCTGCGTTAGGTCCACCTTGGAATCGTGCAATTAAATCGTATTGTTTTGTAAGTACATCAACAATTTTACCTTTTCCTTCGTCTCCCCATTGAAGACCTAATAATAAATCTACTGCCATGATCTATATTTATTTTTCTTTTTTTGTTCCATAGAAATACAAAGAATGATTATGTATGTCTATATTAAATATTTCTTCTATTGTCTTTTTAATAGTTTGAATTCGCGGGTCACAGAATTCCATAACTTCACCGGTATCAGTGAGAATAACGTGGTCATGTTGCTTGTCAAAATAACTTTTTTCGTAATGGGCTTGATTCTGACCAAATTGATGTTTTCTTACCAAACCACATTCTAATAATAACTCAATGGTATTATATAATGTAGCACGTGATACTCTATAATTCTTGTTTTTCATGTTGATATACAAAGATTCAATATCAAAATGGTCATCTAGATCATAGATTTCTTGTAAAATAGCAAATCGTTCAGGTGTCTTTCGATGTTTGTTAGTTTCTAAGAAATTAACAAACACATTTTTAACAACCTCTTGTTGATTTAATTCACTCATAAATAGGACTTCAATTAAATGTCAAAAGTAAGTTTATTTTTTTACTTGGTAAATCGTTTTACTGATTTTACTCCTTCTATTTTTTCAATTTGTTGAATAAGTCTATTTAATTGTTGGGTGTTTTTTACACTTACCGTTAACTCCCCTTGAAATAAACCTTTAACCCCTTCAAAATGAATATTATGAATATTCACATTCATATTGCTCGAAATAACTTTTGTTAAATTATTTACAATTCCAACATTGTCAAGTCCGGTTATTTTGAGCCCTACTTTAAATTCCTTTTGAGAAGAATCAACCCAAGTAGCTTTAATGATTCGATAAGCGTAATTTGATTGTAGACTTATAGCATTAGGGCAATCATTCCTATGTACTTTAATTCCATCAGAAACCGTTGTAAACCCGAATACCGAATCACCAGGAATAGGCTTGCAGCATTGAGCGAAACTGAAATCTAAGGTTTGTTCATCATTACCGAAGACCAGGGTATCATATTGGTAGGTTACTTCTTCTGCCTCTTGGATATTTTCCGCTGGAGCGCGCTTGATGCGATTCTTGAAAAACTTGACAAGGGCATTTGATCTTTGTGAAGCAAAATCTTTTAAATTTTTGTTTTCAATTCTTCCTGTACCGACCCTAAAGAATAGATCAAATGAGGTTTTTAAGTTGAAATAGTGACACAATTCATTGATCACTTTTTCATTCATGTCGATTTTAAGATGTCTTAATTTACGGATAAGAATTTGCTTTCCTTCCTCAGCAATTAGTTTCTCATCTTCTTTCAATGCATTTTTAATACGTGTTCTTGCCCTTGAAGTAATTACAAAATCAAGCCAACGTGCATTAGGCTTTTTGTTTGAGGCCGTTATAATTTCAACCTGATCACCTGAATTTAATTTATGGTCAATAGGTACGAGTTTCCCATTCACTTTAGCTCCTCGACACTTTAAACCAACATCTGTGTGAATGGCAAAGGCAAAGTCCAAGGAAGAAGCGCCTTTAGGTAAGGCTTTTATCTCTCCGTTAGGAGTGAAGACGAAGATTTCCTTAGAATATAGATTTAACTTAAAGTTCTTGACGAAGTCAACGGCATTCCCTTTAGGGTCTTCTAAGGTTTCCTTAAGTTTGTTTAACCAATCTTCTAAACCATTTTCATCTTGATTTCCTTGCTTATATTTAAAATGGGCTGCATAACCTTTTTCAGCAATTTCATCCATTTTTTCGGAACGAACTTGCACTTCAACCCAATTTCCACCAGGCCCCATAACAGTGGTATGTAAGGCCTCATAACCTGTGCTTTTCGGTTGAGAAATCCAGTCTCTTAGTCTACTTGGATTCGGTTTGTAATGATCGGTAACAATGGAGTATATTTTCCATGCATCAAACTTCTCTTCTCTTTCTGAACTCTTATAAATAATTCTTATGGCAAACTTGTCATAGACTTCATCAAAGCTTACGCCTTGCTTAAGAATTTTTCTACGTATAGAATAAATGGATTTAGACCTTCCTTTAATGATATAATCAAAACCCTCTTGATCCATGGTATTAGAAATCTTCGCTTTAAAGTTTTCTATATACTGGTTTTGTACCTCTTTACTGTCCGCGATTTTATTTGAAATATCTTCATAGACATTTGGTTCAGTATATTTAAGTCCTAAATCCTCAAGCTCAGTTTTGATATTATACAAACCGAGTCGGTGGGCTAGAGGAGCATATATGTACAAAGTTTCTGAAGAAATCTTCAACTGTTTATGGGCAGGCATGGAATCCATGGTCTGCATGTTGTGTAAACGATCTGCTATTTTGATCAAGATTACACGAACATCCTCATTCAAGGTCAAAAGCATTTTTCTAAAGTTCTCAGCTTGAATGGATTCATCTTGTTCCTTAGAAAGCCTTGAGATTTTAGTAAGTCCCTTTACAATTAGAGAAACTCTTGCCCCAAATTTAGCTTCAATATCTTCATGACTATAGTCAGTGTCTTCTACAACATCATGCAAAAGGGCAGAAGCAATTGAAATGGCCCCTAAACCAATTTCATAGGCAACAATTTTTGCTACTGCAATAGGGTGAAAGATATAAGGTTCCCCACTTTTTCTTCTCTGAGTACTGTGAGCATCTAAGGCGAGTTCAAAGGCGGACCTTATCAAAGTCTTATCTTCTTTCGAAAGTATCTGATAAGTACCTTTAAGAAGATCCTTGTATCTCCTTGCGATTTCTTTATTTTCTTCTTCAGTTGATAGATGGTATGCCATAATATAAAATTACAAAAAATTAAGATTCTAAACTCTTAATTCTCTTGCTTAAATTAGGGTGTGAATAGTATACAAATTCGTATAATTCATCAGGGTTTAAATTGGATAAGGACTTAGCAGATAGCTTTTTTAATGCACTGATTAAGTCTTGAGCACTAGAGAGTTGTTTCGCAAAATTATCCGCTTGAAATTCAAATTTTCTAGAAATATAGTTAATTGCAACCCCAGTAATTTCTGAAATGGGCTGATACAGTAATGAGAAAACGACTAGTCCTATATGAAAATTAATATGTTCAATCCCTAAAGATTGCGCTAATAAATCACTTTGAAGTGCCCAAGAGAACACATACAGCATTACTCCCGTTAGCAGAATAGACACAAGCATATTGACTAAAACGTGTTTCTTTTTATAATGTCCAATTTCATGAGCGAGAACAGCTACAATTTCATCTTCAGTTAAATCTTTGATTAATGTGTCGTAAAGCACAATACGCTTTTTGGAGCCAAAACCACTAAAATATGCATTAGCCTTAGTAGATCGTTTAGATCCATCAATAACATATACTTGATTTAGTTCAAAATCAAATTTTTTAGAAAGGCTCATGATTTTATCTCTTAAGTCCCCTTGTTGCATAGGATATTGTTTATTGAAAATAGGGACAATAAGAGTAGAGTAAAAAAATGTAATAAAGATGCTTATACTTGATAATAAAGCCCATGCGACCAACCAAAACATATTACCCAATTGATCGTATATTAACATCAATAAACTCAAAACAACAGCTCCTAGTACCATAGTGAGTATGGCTCCTTTGATTTGATCTATCCAAAACAAAGCTTTTGAAGAAGTATTGAAACCAAAATCATCTTCAATAACAAAGACCTTAAAATATGAAAAAGGGAGATTGATAAGATAGGATCCTATTCCCAGTATACAAAAGAAGATTAACGAAGTTAATATCGGTGAGATATTCAGGCTATAGACCCAAGAATTGAGTATTTCAAAACCATTTAAAGCAAAAAAGCTAAGTGTAATTATTAAGGTCCAAATTCGATTTATTTGTCCAAGTTTATAGTTTTCAGATTGATAAGCCTGACTCTTCTCGAATTCCTCTTTAGAAAACACATCCGATAAATTAGCAGGTATCCCTTTTTGAGAAGATTTCTGATTTCTATAGGATAAGTATAGATTCCATAATCCTTCAAGACTGATGATTGCAATTAATACATAAAACATTTGTGTAGGACTGATCATAATCGTTGTCTTTTTGCTTCGAAAATTAGTACACTGGCCGAGACCGATACATTCATAGAGTCAATAGCCCCTTCCATTGGAATTATGATGGTTTGATCCACTTCATTTAGCCATTTATCTGTTAAACCATCAGCTTCAGTACCTACAATGATCGCAGATGCATTTTTGAAATCTTGCGAATAATAGGGCAGGGCATAATCCTTCAATGCAGCCGCATAACTTTTAATATTATGCAGTTTTAAATACTCTAAAACCTCTTCTGTACTACCCGTAGCCACTTGGGTAGTGAATACACATCCGACAGAGGATCTAATAATATTAGGATTATAAAGATCTGTCCGAGGATTAGCGATGATTACCGCATCTATATTCGCTGCATCTGCAGTTCTAAGTAGTGCTCCAATATTACCAGGCTTTTCAGGTGCTTCTGCAACTAAGATTAAAGGACTATCTCCTAGTATTAAATTCTTGAGATGATGTTCCTTAAATTTGAATTTAGAAAGTAATCCTTCCGTTGTTTTTCTATAGGCTAATTTCTCGTATACTTCTTTAGAACAATAGGTTCTATTGTCTTCAGGGAGTCCCGTCAATACTGCAGGGTCAATGATACTTTCACAAATCATCATTTCTTGACATTCATACCCGGATTTAAGCGCCAGTTCAAATTCTCTGACCCCTTCTAAGATGAACACTTGTTCTTTTCTTCGTGTTCTGGATTTATCCATGAGTTGTGCCCAGTGTTTGACAAGGCTATTTTGAGTACTACTGATCATTTTTGACATAGTACAAAAATAAAAAAAAGCCTTCGAATGAAGGCTTTTAATTGTTACTGAGTTTGATATTTTTTAGAATATCGTTTATAAAGTTCTGTTTGGTGAGTTTCTAAAGAAACTTGCCTTCCTTGTATATAACAATGCGTAAGCTGATTTCCTCGCATCTCTAAAGCATTTCCTTTAGATACAAACAAAGTAGCATCTTTACCTACTTCTAAAGTTCCGCAAAAAGCATCAATTCCAAGAATCTTAGCGGTATTAGAGGTAATCGTTTGTAAAGCCTGTTCATAACTAATTCCATACCCAACAGTTGTTCCTGCATAGAAAGGTAAGTTACGTGTTTGCATACGTTCCATAGCTCCTGTATTTTCCAATCCAACCGTAATTCCAGCTTGAACTAACTGTGCCGCAACTTTAAAAGGTAATCGCACATCTTGATCTACTGAATTAGGCAAGGAATGAACTCTTTTAATTAAGATCGGTACGTTGTTCTCCTTTAGTTGGTCAATTATTTTATTTGCTTCATAGGCCCCAACGAATACGTAATTATTAAGGTCAAAATTCTGCATAACACGCATAGCATCTAGCATTTCTTTAGCCCCGTTGGTATGGATATAGATTTTTTGGCTCCCTGCGAAGGCATTCTTCAAAGCCTTTAATTTAAGATCTACTTGCTCATGCTCATCTGCAAGATATACTTTAGCTGTTCTAAGATTATTTTCAATATTATCTACTTGCTTAGCGTAGTTTTTATTGGTTCTAACTGTTCCTGACCTATAGCTATAAGAATGTGTGCTTGGCCAATAAATATGGTTTCCATCATCATAAACTAAAGTAGCATCTTCATAATTCCAAGCATCTAATTGAACAATACTTGAATTACCAGCAAAAACACCTCCTCTCGGAGTGATTTGAGCCATTAACACCCCATTAGGTCTAACAGATTCAACAACTCTAGATTCTGCATTATAAGCTACAATAGCGCGAATATTAGGATTGAAACTTCCCATTTCTGCCTCGTCATCAGTGGCTTTAACTGCATCAATTTCTACTAAACCAAGGGTAGAGTTAGGAGCAATAAACCCCGGATAAACATGTTGTCCTTGGGCATCAATAATTTCTTGGTAGCCCGAAGGAGCTTCGCTGGAAGTACCAACATAGCTAATCTTTCCTTGGTCAAAACCAATTGCCGCATTTTCAATAACGGTTCCATCTCCAATATGTGCTGTGACATTTTGGATGAGTATAGTCGATTTCTGAGCATCTCCAGGAGTTTGTTGCGCTGAAAGCACAAGGCTAAAACAAATAGCGAAGATGTTCAATATATTTTTATAATTTTTCATTTCAATTAAAGTTCTAATGTTTCACATTCATATAATTGATTTACTTTTTTGACCGGTTCAATGGTTTTTACACCCTTGTTTTTTGCACTGATCATTTTCCCAATCAAACGGTTCTTTTCATTTTGGTTCTCTTCTCTTAGACTTAGGTCTTGATCAACAGAAAAATATATCACTCCTTCTACCATAGTAAATTGAGCTTTTGATCTAGCTTCCATAGGATGGTGGTCCCATAATACTAAATCTGCATCCTTTCCTACTTTGATACTACCTAATCTATCATCTAAATGAAGTAATTTAGCAGGGTTTAGAGTTACAAACTTCCAGGCCTCTTCTTCGCTTAAACCACCGTATTTCATAGCTTTTGCTGCCTCTTGATTTAATCTTCTCGACATTTCAGCGTCGTCTGAATTAAAGGCTACGGTAAGCCCTACATTGTGCATAATAGCTCCATTGTATGGTATTGCATCATTAACCTCGAACTTGTAGGCCCACCAGTCAGAGAAAGTCGAAGCTCCAACGCCGTGTTCTTTCATTTTATCAGCTACTTTATAACCTTCTAAAATATGTGTAAATGTGTTAATATTAAAGTCGAATTGATCAGCAACTCTCATTAACATGGTGATTTCAGATTGAACATAAGAATGACAAGAAATATAACGTTCTCCAGCAATAATTTGAGCTAAAGTTTCCATTTCTAAATCTTTACGTTGCTCAATACCATTGTTCTTATTGTCTAGATACTCTTGAGCTCTAGTGAAATAATCCATATACAATTGTTCTACACCTGTTCTGGTTTGTGGGAATCTTCCTGAACCAACTGGATTCCATGATTGCTTCACATTTTCTCCAAGAGCAAATTTGATGAATTTAGGAGAGTCGGAAATAATCATTTGATCTGGAGTTACTCCCCATTTCATTTTAATGATAGCAGATTGTCCTCCGATTGGATTGGCTGATCCATGAAGAATTTGGGCTGTTGTAACCCCTCCAGCTAAATTTCTATAAATGTTTACATCTTCTGGATTGATTACATGTTCAATAGAAACTTCTGCAGATGAATTATGACCTCCTTCATTAATTCCATTAGCAGCAATATGTGTATGCTCATCGATGATTCCAGTGGTTAAATGTTTAGAACTTCCATCAATGACTATTGCACTTGAAGATTTCAAGTTCTTTCCGATCTTTGTGATTTTTCCACCCTTGACAAGAACGTCAGTATTTTCTAAAATCCCTTCAGATTCGTTGGTCCATACCGTAGTATTTTTAATTAAATATGTTTTTTGGGATTTAAGTTCTTTACTTCCATATGCCATATTAGGAAAACTTACTTGAGGAAGGTCCATATTCGGGCTTTTTTCAGAGGCCTTTTTAGGTTTAGCAGTAAAATCTCCTGTTTTCTCCATAGTCCAAACTGCTTGACTTCCATCGGCTAATTTTGCAGTACCACCTTCAATTCCTTTAAGGGAAACTGGACCATTAAGTACAATGAATTCATCTTTTTTCTCCGTTGGAAGAATTAGAGAAAACCAATCATTTTTAAGTTCAAATTTGGTTGAAATTTTTGCACTATCAAGTTTTACAGAAGCCTTGATGTTTTCTGGGGTTCCACTTAATTCAATACTGTAATTTTGATCATTTACTTTAGCGGCATATTGACCTCTTAAATCTTGAGCCGTCCATGGCTTAAGTATATTCTTGTTTCCTTGAACCCAGTTTTGATAGAGCGTTGTTTTCTCTTCAAAAACATCTCCTGAACTGATGATGAAGTTAGCCCATTTCCCAGCTTCTAAGGTTCCGAGTTCCTCTTGTTTTCCAAGATATGAAGCCGGTGTAGTAGTAAGCGCTTTAAGTGCATCTTCTTTAGATAAACCGTGTGCTATAGCTTTAATTAGGTTGGCTCTAAAGTCCTTTACGTTCTTAAGGTCAGCTGTAGTTAAAGAAAAAGGGATTCCCTCTTTAGACAATACCGCAGGGTTGGAAGGAGCTTGTTCCCAATGCTTAAGTTCTCCAAGAGAAACATAATCTTGTGCGTAGACATTAGTCATATCATAGGCATCAGGGAAGGCGATTGGAATGACTAAACGGTTTCCAGTAGCCTTGATAGCCTCTGCATATTCATATTCATCTCCACCACCTTTAATGATATAATTTAAATTAAACTCACTAGAAATTTTAGCAGCTCTTAGAATTTTAGTTTTATTTCCTGCATCAAAGAATTGAGGTAAATCTCTAGTCTCATTATAGGCTTCAATAGCAAAATCATCTTGTTGCTCAGGATGGGCCATAAACCAATTCGCATCGTAATTAAATTGTCTTAACAATGCTATCATTCCCATTGGAGAATTCGGATAGGCTTGATTAGAACTCTTTGCTCTAGAAAATCCATATTGTTGCGATACCTTAGGATCAAGTATCCTTACATTATTAGAAGCTTGTTTGTTTAAAGCCACTAATACTGCCGTTCCTCTTGCAACTCCATCTTTTCTCTGGGCTGAAATAACCCCAAAACCTTGGTTTAAAAGAGATTTAGCAATCTTTTCATCATAGTTAAGATGCTCAAAAGAAGAGAATTCTGGATTGAGATGATCGTTCCAATAATATCCGTTTTTTTCAGGACTATATTGAGAAGCAAACCAATTTCTATTTCCAGCTCTTTTTGTTTCTACTTTGAAGTCAGCAAAAACATCGATAAATGAAGGATAAATATAATTTCCTTTTAAGTCAATCACCTGACCTTTAGTCGATTTAGGTTTTCCTTTTCCTGATTTAAGGACTTTTCCATTTTCAATAATTAAGTAGCCCTTGTCAAAACTTAGGCTTGGGCTTACTTGCACATGGGCATTGATAAATGTTACACGATCGTGTTTAGGGGTTTTGACCCCATTGTTTTTTGGGAAATATTCCTGTGCCATCACTTGTAGGGAAAGCAGGAATAAACCAAAAAACATGAGTTTGGTTTTCATGGTTAATTAGTTTTAAAAAACTAAAATAGAAAAAAATGACAGCTTAATAAAGTTGATGTCTTTTATTAAAATCTAACCAAAGAATCATAAACTGACTATAGGATTGTATGCCTTGCTCTTGAGCATTTCCTTTGAGGTAGGCATCATAACCTTTTTTGAACATAGGCTCTAAAGGGTTTTTATATTTCCTCCAAGTTTTTTGTTGATGTTTTAATTCAGATAATGGACCTTGGTTCAAACGTTTAATGATTTTTTTTGCCCTTTCAGGCGAAGCGGCATGTAAATTTGAATAGGTGTAGGACACTAAACTTAGCATCCCGCTAAACTGAACTTTAGGATCTACGTTCAACAAGCAGTTCACCAGCCCAACGAAATTCGCGTCATTCTCTGGAGCAATACCCAATTGATGTGCTATTTCATGAGAAATGGTAGACGCTCTAGAGGAAGAAGGGCCTTTATAATTGTATTGGGCTTCACCCGTAAAAGGGTTTAAATAACCCGAAAACCCCATATAAGCTAAAGGATAAGAAAACAAGGAAGGTTTTACAGATGGAAGGCGATAGTACGGAATATCTAATAAAGTGGTAGTCAACAAATAGGATTCAGTCAACTGCCTTTCTAAAATCTCCTTATCCGTTTCAAATTTTATTAAACTATCATCTACTGCATGTATCTTTTGATAAAGAGAATTGATGTGAACAATTTGAGAAGTAAGTTCACTTTCTAGTTCTTCCAAGGTATAACTTTGCTTATCTAAATTGTATTTATGTTGTAAATCAGGAGTGTAATAATTAAGGCCCCACATCAAATAAAACAAGAAAATTATATAGTTAAGGACCCTCAAAAATGAATAAACAAACCTTAAGTAAGCTTTAAATCTGGATCTGAAAAATCTAACAAATAGCTTAATAAAATAATAGGCTATATACAGGTAAATAAAGTCTCCTATAGAAAAAGGAATAAAGCTCGTAATGATTCTCGAGGCATAAGCCATATGAGGGTAAAGATTACGCCCATAAAATTCGACCCAAAAATTCATATTGCGAAGTAACGCAAGCCCTACTAGCAGGAGCACTAGTATAGAAATTTGCTTTAAAATGGCTTTTCTGAAGTTCATGTTTAGTCAGTTAGAACAAAAGTACGAATTGAATTTTGTTATGAACAAATTAAATAAATTATTAACAAGATGTGTACAAAAAAATGAGTTCCTTTGCAGCCGATTCAAGCAATTAAATTATTTTTGTTTACATGGAGCAACAACAATACAATAGTAAATTCAACAAGAAGTCAAATCAGGTGGTCAACCTTCAAAAAGGAAGAATCCCTCCACAGGCTACAGAGCTTGAGGAAGCGGTCCTTGGAGCCCTTATGATTGACAAAAAAGGTTTGGATGAAGTTATTGATATTTTGAGCCCAGAAGCATTTTATAAAGAAGCGCACCAAGCTATATTTAAGGCTATTGTTACACTGTTTAACAGTACGCAACCCATTGACTTGTTAACAGTTGCAAATCAACTTAAGCAAGATGGAAAGCTTGAATTTGTAGGAGGAGATTATTTCTTGATTCAGTTGAGTCAGAAAGTTGCTTCTTCAGCCCACGTTGAATTTCATGCTCGTATTATACTTCAAAAACATTTGCAAAGGCAACTAATTGGATTGTCTGCAGAGTTAATTGAAGACGCATATGACGAAACAACTGACGTATTTGATCTTTTAGATAAGGCAGAAACTAAGTTGTTCGAGGTGACCCAAGGGAATTTAAAAAAGAATTCTGAAGATGCCTCTTCATTGGTAAGACAGGCTCTTGAGAAAATTGAAGAAATTTCGAATAAAGAAGGGTTAAGTGGCTTACAAACAGGATTTACAAAACTAGATGCCCTAACTTCTGGATGGCAACCTTCAGATTTAATTATTATTGCTGCACGTCCTGGTATGGGAAAAACAGCATTTGTAATTTCTATGGCTAAGAACATGGCCATTGATTACAATCAAGGAGTTGCTGTTTTCTCCTTGGAGATGTCTTCAGTTCAGTTAATTACGCGTATGATTTCTTCTGAAACGGGCTTAACTTCTGAGAAACTAAGGAAAGGGAATTTAGAGCCTCACGAATGGGAGCAATTGAATGTAAAAGTAAAAAGTCTTTCAGATGCGCCTGTGTATATTGATGACACTCCTTCATTATCGATTTTTGACCTAAGGGCCAAAGCTAGAAGATTGGTATCTCAACACGATGTGAAAATTCTAATTATTGATTATTTACAGTTAATGACAGCTGGAGGAGCAGGAGGGAACCGTGAACAAGAAATTTCTATGATTTCTCGTAACCTTAAGGCCTTGGCAAAGGAATTAAGCGTTCCAGTGATTGCCTTATCTCAGTTATCTCGTTCGGTAGAAACCAGAGGAGGATCCAAGAGACCTTTATTATCCGATCTGCGTGAATCCGGAGCCATTGAGCAGGATGCGGATATCGTATCATTTATATTCCGTCCCGAGTATTATGGCTTAACGGAATGGGATGATGATGAGCACACTCCATGTGAAGGTCAAGGGGAATTTATTGTAGCAAAACACCGTAATGGAGGTTTAGATAATATTAGATTGAAGTTTACGGGTCATTTAGCCAAGTTCTCTGATTTAGAGGAAGGTTTTGGCAACGAATTTGAATCAAAAATGAATCAAAATGAATTTGATTCTGGTTTCATGCCTTCTCCAAGTACAGAAGAGGCTTTTGGAGGTGCTGGATTTGATGATGATACTCCATTTTAATATTGTTAATTAAATCTAATTGATGTAATTTCGCATCATATTATAAATATATATTCATGTCTACGATTAAAGAATTACAAGATTTTTCTCAACAAGTAAGAAGAGATATTTTAAGAATGGTTCACGCTGTGAGCTCAGGACACCCAGGAGGGTCATTAGGATGTAATGAATTCTTGACCGTGTTATACCAAGATTTAATGAGTTACGATACTCAATTTGATATGGACGGTAAAGGAGAAGATTTGTTTTTCTTATCTAATGGTCACATTTCTCCTGTATTTTATAGTGTTTTAGCGAGAAGTGGATATTTCCCAGTTAGTGAATTAGCTACTTTTAGAAAATTGGATTCAAGATTACAAGGACACCCTACAACTCATGAGGGATTGGAAGGAATTCGTATGGCTTCAGGATCTTTAGGACAAGGTTTAAGTGTAGCAATTGGAGCAGCAGAGGCTAAGAAATTAAACAATGATGATAAACTTGTATACACACTTCACGGAGATGGAGAGATGCAAGAAGGTCAAAATTGGGAGGCTTTTATGTATGCAGCAGCTAAAAAAATTGACAACCTTATAGCTACAATCGATTTGAATGGAAAACAAATTGATGGAACAACAGACGAGGTACTGGATCTAGGAAGTTTAGAAGCGAAATTAACTGCTTTTGGATGGGATGTATTGAATATTGAGAAAGGGAATGACATTGAGTCTATAATCAATGGAATGAAAGAGGCTCAATCTAGAACTGGGAAACAGAAACCAGTGGCGGTATTATTACATACTGAAATGGGTAATGGAGTTGACTTTATGATGTATACGCATGCATGGCATGGTAAAGCACCTAATGATGAGCAACTTGAAGAAGCATTAAAACAGAATCCTGAGACACTCGGTGATTACTAAAAAAATACCAACCCGCTAATTGTTTAGCGGGTTTTTTTATGCTTATATTTGAGTTATGAAATTAGGATTTGTATGTTATCCTACCTTTGGTGGTAGTGGAGTTATGGCAACTGAATTAGGAATGGCTTTGGCTTCAAAGGGCTTTGAAGTTCACTTTATTACTTCTCACTTACCCGTTCGTTTGGACTTTTTGTCAAGTGGCTTACATTTTCATCAAGTGACTATGGAAGAGTATCCATTATTCCGTCACCAGCCATATCAGCTTGCGCTTTCCAGTAAATTAGTTGAAGTCGTTCTCAAACACGATTTAGACCTACTCCACGTACACTATGCCATCCCTCATGCCTATGCAGCGTACATGGCCAAGCAAATGCTTAAGAGTAAAGGCAAGGATATAAAAGTTGTTACTACTTTACATGGAACGGATATTACTCTTGTGGGGTCTAATCCTAATTATCAGCCAGCAGTTGAATTTTCTATCAATAATTCAGATATAGTAACAGCGGTCTCTCATAGTTTAAAAAGAGATACGGAGCGCTTTTTTGAGCTTCAAAAGGAGGTAGAAGTCGTCTATAATTTTATCGATATTGAAAAGTACGAGAAAGATTCTGAAGACTGCTATCGAAGGGATGCCCTCGCTAGTGAGGATCAATTTATCATTACCCATGTCAGTAATTTCAGGGCGGTGAAAAGGGTTACTGATGTCATTGAGATTTTTGCTTTAATTCGTGAGAAGTACGATGCAAAACTTCTCCTTTTAGGAGATGGACCTGAAATGGATCCTGTTAAGATTCTGGCTACGGAATTAGGCGTTAAAAAGGATGTGATTTTCTTAGGAAACTCCAACGAGGTTTCTAAGGTGCTTTGTTTAAGTGATTTATTTATCCTTCCTTCTGAAACGGAAAGTTTCGGTCTTGCAGCTTTAGAGGCCATGGCGGCCAAAACACCTGTCATTTCAACCAACACAGGAGGATTACCTGAGGTAAATATCGATGCTGTAACCGGATATTTATCCGATATAGGAGATGTAGATGACATGGCGGATAATGCCAAGCGTATTTTGAGTTCCTCAGAGAGTCTTCAGGAGTTTAAACTAAGGGCTTTTGAACAAGCAAAAACCTTCAGTATAGAAAAGATTGTTCCTCAGTATATAGAATTGTATAAAAAGGCCTTAAACTAAATTATAAAAGTCTAAAGCATCTCTCATTTGTTCTTCTGAAACCTTTTGATCTAGGACGAAATCTGTCAAATCTTTAAGTAAAACAAAATTTACTTGACCCTTGACATTTTTCTTATCGTGCTTCAAGTATTCAAATATGGCTTCATACTCAGAACTTTCAATAGGGTTGTGTTCAAATATTTTTAAGATTACCTCTTTTATTTCATTCAAGTTTTCTGTGGATAATCCGCATTTTTCTCTGGACAGATAAGCTTCGGCAATCATTCCAATGGCTATAGCCTCACCATGAGTAAATTTGTTGAGATGTCCTGCTTCTAAATAATGAGATTCAATAGCATGTCCTAGTGTATGTCCATAATTGAGGACTTTTCTTAGATTCGCCTCCTTAGGGTCTTTCAGTACGACTTCATTTTTAATTTCTACTGATCTATGCACCAATTCGTTAATATTAACCCCTTCAGGATTCTTAAAAGCCTCCCATAAATTTTCATCATAAGTTAGACCATATTTAATAATTTCAGCTAAACCTGAAGTAAGTTCTCTGGGTTCTAAGGTCGCCAAGTAACTCGTATCTATAAGTACCATTTGCGGATCTGCAAAGAGACCTATTTGATTTTTTAAAACCCCTAAGTCGATTCCAGTTTTACCTCCTACAGACGCGTCAACCATGGAAAGTAGGGTAGTAGGGACATTAACGAAGTCTATACCTCTTTTAAAGGTGCTTGCTATAAATCCACCCATATCTGTAACCACACCACCACCGATATTAATCATCAATGTTTTGCGATCCCCTTTGAGTTCTGTGATAGCCTCCCAAATGCTAATTACAGTTTCAATATTCTTATGCTCCTCACCAGGTACAATCTCAATGGTATCAATCTCCAAGTCTGTTTCGAGTTCACCCAATAAAATGGGGGCACAGAACTCATTGGAATGTTCATCCACAAATAAAATCACTTTAGAGTAATCTTTAGATTTTAATAAACTATTTAATGCACTATATGCATCCTCCTGAAAATGAACTTTATAGCTTGTAGATTGTATGGCATTCATGGCTTAGAAATCAATTAAAATTTTGGCTTCAAATTACGATTAAAAAATTGAATTACTAAAGTTCATGTACTATCTTTGTGCGATATCGATTTAGGGGGTCTCTAAATCCTTAAAAATTAAATTATTTGCAATAAATGAACAATATATTTCAAGATACTCAAATTGCTTTTGCAACGAAGTCCGATTCTCAGTTAGAAAGAGCTAATTTTTTATTTAGCATGATTAAAAGCGAGAAGCTTGTTAAAATAGGTACCGCAGCTACTAATTTTGCCATTAAGGCACATTTACCAGTAGAGGGATTGATCAGGGCTACAGTATTTGATCATTTTTGTGGTGGAGTAACTGAACGAGATTGTGTACCTAATATTGAAAAGAACTATAAAAAGGGGGTTGCTTCCATTTTAGATTATTCTGTAGAAGGAAAAGAGAATGAAGAGGAGTTCAATAAGGCCATGAATAAAACCTTGGATACCATTGAATTTGCAAAAAACAATCCAGCAATTCCTTTTGCTGTGTTTAAGCCTACAGGTTTTGGGCGTTTTGCCCTTTACCAGAAATTAACCGAAGGCCTTAAGTTGTCTGAGCAAGAAAATGACGAATGGGAAATCATTAAATCTAGATTTAACAAGGTGTGTAAAGCTGCATTTGAAGCGGACGTACCTCTTTTAATAGATGCAGAAGAATCTTGGATGCAAGATGCTGCTGATGACCTAATTGAAGAAATGATGGCCACCTATAATGTTGAAAAAGCCATAGTATACAATACCTTGCAAATGTATCGTTGGGATCGTCTGGATTATTTAAAAGCCTTACATGAAAGAGCTGATGAGATAGGATTTCATATAGGTATGAAGATCGTTAGAGGAGCTTATATGGAAAAGGAAAGAGAGCGTGCTCAAGAAATGGGCTATGAATCTCCAATTTGTGTGGATAAAGCGGCTACAGATCAGAATTATAATGCTTGTTTGACTTATATGGTGGAAAATGGGATGAATGTATATGCTGGTACACATAACGAAGAGAGTTCTTTATTATTCATCGAGTTAATGAATAAATTTGGAATTGAAAAGACTGCGGATCATGCATGGTTTGGTCAATTATTCGGAATGAGTGATCACATTAGTTTTAATCTAGGAGCTCTTGGGTATAATGTTTCTAAATACGTACCTTTTGGTCCTGTAAAAGATGTGATGCCTTATTTGATTAGAAGGGCCGAAGAAAACACTTCTGTAGCAGGTCAAACCAACCGAGAACTTGACTTGATAAAAAAAGAAAGAGCTCGAAGAAAACAATAACAATTTTATGACTAACCGAATTTTAATTTTATTAGGATTATTCCTATTACTGGATATCTATGTTTGGATGGGAACAAGGGGAACCTTTAGCAATCCAACGGCGAGTAATATCTATAGATGGTTTTATGGAATTTCTGCATTACTTGGATATATTGGCTTGTTTGTCATGTTCAGCGTTTTTAAAGACCGCAGTGTTCCTGCCACTTTGTTTCAGAATATTTTAATGGGATTTTCGTTTTCCTTTTTTGTGTTTAAATTATTAACTGGGGTTTTCCTTTTAGTAGATGATTTAATACGATTAGGTCATTTTGCATTTCAATGGGTCTATGAACTTTTTAATAGCGGTTCAAAGGAAACGGTTAGTTTAGATTCTAGACGAAATTTCATTGTGAAAACTGGACTTGCTGTGGCTAGTATTCCGTTTGCATCTATGCTATTCGGGATTACAAAGGGCAAGTACTGGTATCAAGTAAAAAAAGTGGCCTTGAATTACCCCAACTTACCTAAGGCCTTTAAAGGACTTAAAATTGTTCATATTTCTGATGTACACTCTGGGAGTTTTGATTCAAAAGAAGATGTTGCACGTGGAATTCAGCTGATCAATGAGCAAGATGCAGACTTGATTTTATTCACTGGAGATTTAGTGAATAATAAAGCTGAGGAAGTGGAGCCTTATATAGATTTATTCTCCAGTTTGAATGCAAAAATTGGAAAATTTTCTTCACTAGGTAATCACGATTATGGTGACTATGTCAAATGGGATAGTCCTGAAGCCAAGCAGGCTAATATGGAGCGATTATATGCCAACCATGAAAAGATGGGCTTTGATTTAATTCGCAATGAGAATAGAGTCATCTCAAAAGATGGGGAATCTATTAAATTAGTAGGAGTAGAGAATTGGGGGAGACCTCCATTTCCTCAGCATGGAGATTTGAACAAGGCACTTGAAGGAGTGAACGATGAAGAGTTCAAAGTATTACTTTCACATGACCCAACACATTGGGATCTCGAGGTACTTAAACATAAAACTCCTGTAGAGTTAACGCTTTCTGGACATACTCATGGGATGCAATTCGGAATTGAAATACCGGGTTGGAAGTGGTCTCCTGTAAAATATATCTACAAGAATTGGGCAGGTTTGTATGAAAAGAATAATGAAAAACTCTATGTAAATCGTGGTTTCGGATTTTTAGGATTTCCTGGGAGAGTGGGAATTTGGCCGGAAATTACGGTTATAGAATTGACATAAAAAAAAGCGAACCTTTATGAGGTTCGCTTTTTTATTTACTTCTTTCTATTGACTAAATAAACAATTCCACCGATTACAAGTAAAGAGTCTATAACAATTGGTAATAGATAATACTGTCCAGTCTCTGGATTATCTATATAAGTAAAAATCCCTACTAAAACCATATATGACTTTTCTAAATTAGAATACCATACGATGGGAAGTCTTAGGTTTTTATTCGACGCAGATAAGAATAATAAGACTCCAATCCCTACAACCATAACGCCCCAATGCCCTATCAAAGGTGATACAACAGGTAAACTACTGATATCAATTCCAAATGCTAATAGTGTTCCCTTGTGTGGAGCAAGCATGGAAGGCAGGGCACCTATAGCAGTTACGATACCTGCGATTCTAAAAAACCATTTATTGTAATTTTCCATTTATAAAGATATATTATAGGTTAGTTACCTAAATATACGAATAGTTTATCTTTTTGTCTCTCAATGAATTATAATATATTACTTTTGCAGAAAATTAATGCATAGGCTGTAGGGTATATTAAAGTAATATCCTTAGCTTTGCAGGCTTAAAAAATATTTCATGCAATCAATAAGAAACATCGCAATTATTGCCCACGTTGACCACGGTAAAACTACTTTGGTTGATAAAATCATCGATCAAGCCAAAATTCTTGATGATAGAAAAGAGAGAACAGATCTATTATTAGACAATAACGACTTAGAAAGAGAAAGAGGGATTACAATTTTGTCGAAGAACGTTTCGGTAAACTATAAAGGAACTAAGATCAACGTTATTGATACTCCTGGTCACGCCGATTTCGGTGGAGAAGTAGAGCGTGTATTGAAAATGGCTGATGGAGTTTTACTTTTAGTTGATGCTTTTGAAGGACCTATGCCTCAGACGCGTTTTGTACTAGGTAAGGCACTTGAACTAGGATTAACTCCTATTGTTGTTGTGAATAAGGTAGACAAGGAAAACTGTACTCCTGATTTAGTTCATGAGAAGGTATTTGATTTGATGTTTGCCTTAGATGCAAATGAAGAACAATTAGACTTTACTACTATTTATGGTTCTGCAAAGAACAACTGGATGAGTACAGATTGGAAAAACCAAACTGATAATATCGTTCCTTTGTTAGATGCAGTTATAGAGTCTATTCCAGAATCTCCATATGTAGAAGGAACTGCTCAAATGCAGATTACTTCTTTAGACTTTTCTTCATTTACAGGAAGAATCGCAATTGGACGTGTGTTCCGTGGAGATCTAGAAGTAGCTAAGGATTACATGCTATGTAAGGCTGATGGAAGCTTCAAAAAAGTTAGAATTAAAGAATTACACGTATTTGAAGGAATGGGTAAAGTCCAGGTTGATAAAGTACGTTGTGGAGATATATGCGCTGTTACAGGACTTGAAGGATTTGAAATTGGGGATACCATTGCAGATTTAGAGAACCCTGAGGCATTGCCAAGAACAGAAATCGATCAACCTACGATGAGTATGTTGTTTACTATTAACAATTCTCCATTCTTTGGTAAAGAAGGGAAATTTGTAACTTCTAGACACCTTAGAGATCGTTTATTCAAAGAATTAGAAAAGAATCTTGCCTTGAGAGTTGAAACTACTGACTCTGAAGATAAATTCAACGTATTCGGACGTGGTGTACTGCACTTATCTGTACTTATTGAAACCATGCGTCGTGAAGGATATGAATTACAAGTGGGACGACCTCAAGTAATTATCAAAGAAATTGACGGAAAGAAATGTGAGCCAATGGAAACGTTGTCAATCGATGTTCCAGAAGATGTAGCTTCTAAAGCGGTAAACTTAGTTTCTTTGCGTAAAGGAGACCTATTAGTTATGGAGCCTAAGGGTGATTTACAACATCTTGAATTTTCAATCCCATCTCGTGGACTGATTGGATTGCGTAACAAGATTTTGACTGCAACAGCAGGTCAGGCTATCATAAACCACAGATTTAGCGAGTATGGACCTTATAAAGGTGATTTCGTTGAAGAAGAAAAAGGAGCTATTGTTTCTGCTGCTGCTGGTAAAGCAACGGCATATGCACTAAACCGTTTACAAGATAGAGGTAAGTTCTTTATTGATATCAACCAAGAGATCTATGTAGGTCAGGTTATTGGAGAAAATAACAAGTCTGATGAGATGTCTGTGAACTTAATCAAAGGTAAGCAATTGACTAATATGCGTAAATCAGGTACTGATGATGCTATGAAAATTGCTCCTAAAGTTGCTTTCTCATTAGAAGAGTGTATGGAATACATTAGAACTGATGAGTATCTTGAAGTAACTCCAGAGAGTTTAAGAATGAGAAAAATTAATTTCAAATAGTTCTAGTTTAAATATTTTTTTCATATTTTTACCATAACAAAACGAAACACCAGTATGAATATTTCAATGTTACATCATCATCATCACAATATTGCACTCGAGCGATAGGAGATGAGCTATGTATAATTGAAACATAATAATCTAACCCGTTTGAGTAAATCAAACGGGTTTTTTTGTTTTTAAAAGGGCTAGGATTGATTTATTCGAACACGAAAAATTAATCCATGAAGACCAAAATCAAAATTGCCATCCAAAAATCAGGGAGACTCAACGAAGATTCCCTCAAGCTACTTAAAGAATGCGGAATTTCCATCGACAATGGAAAGGATCAGCTTAAGGCAGAAGCTAGAAATTTCCCTATCGAAGTACTCTATTTAAGAAATTCTGACATTCCTCAATATATAGAGGATGGAGTAGCAGATATCGCCATTATTGGTGAAAACACTTTGATTGAAAAAGACAAGGATGTTGAACAGCTGTTTCCTTTAGGTTTTTCAAAATGTAGGTTATCTATTGCAAGTCCTAAGAATCTTAATGTTCAAGACCTGAGTTATTTTGAGGGAAAAAGAATTGCGACTTCTTATCCCAATACACTTGTGAAATTTTTGAAGAAAAGAGGTGTAAAGGCGGACATACACACGATCTCCGGAAGTGTAGAAATCGCTCCTAACATTGGCTTAGCTGATGGTATCTGTGATTTAGTTTCATCTGGATCTACTCTTTTTAAAAATGGTTTGGAAGAAGTAGAAGTCATGTTTGAGTCACAAGCTTGCTTGATTAAGAATAAAGCTTTGAACCCAGAACTCAGTGAAATTCTCGATCAGTTGATCTTTAGAATACAAGCGGTCTTAAGAGCTCGTAAGTCTAGATATATACTGATGAATGTCCCAAATGATAGAATTCAAGAAATTACGGATATCTTACCTGTTTTAAAGTCTCCGACAGTGCTTCCTTTAGCTCAAGAAAATTGGTCTTCTTTACACTCGGTTATAGAAAAAGAAAAATTTTGGGAGGTAATCAACCAACTTAAACGGGCCGGAGCAGAGGATATTCTAGTGCTACCTATAGAAAAAATGGTCTTGTAATTATAAAACTTAAATCGTCATGAATATATTTAATAATCCTACAAAGGAACAATGGGAATCGATTATTGAAAGACCTCAATTAAAAAAGGTACAATTAGAACAAACGGTAGCCTCTGTATTTGAAGATGTAAAGCGAAATAAAGATATTGCTGTCAAGAAGTATGCTCGAATCTTTGATAATTTTTCTGAGGAATCATTTTTAGTGAGTTCTGAAGAATTTGAAAAAGCAAAGAACTCAGTGTCTAAAGAGTTAAAGGAAGCCATTGCAATAGCTAGCATGAATATTACAAAGTTTCACAAGTCACAGAAAAGAACTAAAACTGTTATTGAAACGCAACAAGGTGTGTACTGTTGGCAAGAAACAAGGGCGATTGATAAAGTAGGTCTTTATATTCCTGGGGGATCTGCTCCCTTATTTTCGACGGTATTAATGTTAGGGATTCCTGCTAAATTAGCTGGATGCGAAGAAATTGTACTTTGTAGTCCTGCTGATTCCCAAGGTGAGATCAATCCTGTAATTCTTTATACGGCCCAATCATTAGGTATTGAAAAGGTTTATAAACTAGGAGGAATACAAGCCATAGCAGCAATGACTTATGGCACCGAAGAGATTCCATCTGTGTATAAAATTTTTGGTCCTGGAAATCAATTTGTAACTGCAGCAAAACAATATGCCTTGAATCAAGGTATTGCCATAGATATGCCTGCTGGTCCTTCTGAGGTATTGGTAATGAGTGATGAAAATGCGGATCCTGGTTTTATTGCCTCAGATTTACTAGCACAAGCCGAACATGGTCCTGATTCTCAAGTTATATTGACGGTTCCTAACCAAGAAAAGCTCAATGATGTATTAGAACAAATAAAGATTCAAAAATCGAGTTTAGAACGTTTAGAAATTGTGGATAGAGCTCTTTCTCATGCGAGATATCTTATTTTTGATAAGGTAGAGGACCAACTCAGTTTTAGTAATTTCTACGGACCAGAGCACCTTATTATTAATCGCTTGGATGCTGAGGATTTGTTATTCAAAGTTCAAACGGCAGGATCGGTATTTATAGGTGCCTATAGTCCTGAGAGCTTAGGGGATTATGCCTCGGGGACCAACCACACTTTACCTACTAATAAGGCTGCTAGGGCTTATAGTGGGGTGAGTTTAGAGAGTTTTCAAAAAACGATAAGTTTCCAGAAAATCAGTGCAAGAGGTATTCAGAATCTAGGGCCTTCTGTTGAACTTATGGCAGAGGCTGAGGGACTTGAAGCACACAGGAACGCAGTAAGTATTAGACTTAAAAGTTTAAAAAAATGAAAAATTATCCAAGAGTGCGACCTAGTATAGCAGCATTAAAACCCTACAGCTCCGCAAGAGATGAGTTTGATGTTGATGGGGACTTTATTTTTATGGACGCTAATGAAAACCCGTTTAATACCAAGGTGAACCGTTATCCTGATCCGTATCAATCTAGACTTAAAAACAAATGGGCTCCTTTAAGAAAGGTGTCCGAAGATCAAATTATCTTCGGAAATGGATCCGATGAACTGATAGAACTTATCTTAAAAGTTTTTGTCGAACCTAGGGAACAGAGCATCCTTTGCATGAATCCAAGTTATTCCATGTACAAGGTCAGTGCAGCCATTCACGATTGTAAGATAGCCCTAGTAGATGTTGATGCAAATTTTGATATTGATATGGACAAGATCATTAAGGCAACGCAAGCCCAGACTAGTGTTATTTTTCTTTGTTCTCCTAATAATCCAACAGGAAGAGCAATTCCTTTAGCGGATATAAAAGTATTATTAGAAGAATTTGACGGACTAGTGGTGGTAGACCAGGCCTATATCAATTTTTCAGAGCGCTATAGTGCCTTAGAATTGATAAAAGAATACAATAACCTCATGGTCTTAGAAACCTTTTCAAAGGGAATAGGAATGGCTGGGATTCGTCTAGGTGTTGGCTATGCAAATCCTGAACTTATCGCTATCTTTAATAAGGTCAAACCGCCTTATAATATTAACGAACTTACTCAGGCCTATGCATTGCAAGGATTAGATAATTATCAACTAATTCAAAAGCAAATTAAAGAAATCCTCGAGCAGAGAGAAAAATTGTTTAAGGCGCTAGTGAAGATACCATGTATAGTGCAAGTATTTCCAAGTGAGGCTAACTTTATACTAATCCGAGTGGATGATGCTGAATTGAGATATAAACAGCTCCTACAGCACGGTATTATTGTTCGATTGAGGAATAAGGAACTTCATTGTGAGAACTGCCTAAGAATTAGCATAGGAACCTCCGAAGAAAATCAACAATTAATTAAAACTTTAAAAACACTAAAATGAAAAAAGTACTTTTTATAGACAGAGATGGTACACTAGTTATTGAGCCACCTATCGACTATCAATTGGATTCCTTGGAAAAGCTTGTTTATTATCCTGGTGTTTTTAGGTATTTATCTCAGATTGCAGAACGCTTAGATTTTGAACTTGTCATGGTTACCAATCAAGATGGTTTAGGAACTGCATCCTTTCCTTCAGAAACTTTTTGGCCTGCCCAGAACAAAATCATAGAGGCTTTTAAGGGAGAAGGAGTGGAATTCGAGAGGGTTTTTATAGATGATTCCTTTGAAGAAGATCAGTCTCCGAATCGCAAACCACGCACAGGGATGTTGACTTCTTATATCGATAATCCTCAATACGATCTAGAGAATTCATGGGTCATTGGAGATCGACCTTCAGATGTCGCCTTAGCAAAAAATCTTGGAGCGAAAGCTATTTATATGGGGCAGGAGTCGGAGAAAATTGAGGCAGAGCTCAAAACGAAATCTTGGAAAGAAATCTATGACACTCTGATGAAAATCGACAGAACCGCTGCGCTCAGTAGAAATACTGCAGAAACGCAAATCGACATTCAAATGAACCTCGATGGGACGGGAAAATCATCCATTGATACAGGTATTGCATTTTTTGATCACATGTTGGATCAAATTGCTAGGCATGGTTTAATTGATTTGGATATTAAAGTTAAGGGGGATTTACAAGTGGATGAGCACCACACTATTGAGGATACTATGATTGCTCTAGGGGAAACCTTTAATAAGGCCTTAGGGGATAAATTAGGAATTGAAAGATATGGTTTTTCATTACCAATGGATGATTGTTTAGCACAAGTAGCCATTGATTTCGGAGGTAGAAATTGGTTGGTTTGGGATGCCGATTTTAAAAGAGAATACGTAGGGAAAATGCCTACTGAAATGTTTTTTCATGCCTTTAAGTCCTTTAGTGATGGTGCCAAGTGTAATCTTAATATAAAGGCAGAAGGCAGCAATGAGCACCATAAAATTGAAGGAATCTTTAAGGCCTTTGCCAAGAGTATTAAAATGGCTGTGAAACAAGATTCAGAAAAAATGATTCTCCCTAGTACAAAAGAACAATTATGAGTTTAAATAGTAAAGTCACTATCATAGATTATGGTGCAGGAAATATACAATCTTTGCTTTTTGCTTTTGAAAGACTCGGAACTCAAGCTGTTTTAAGTTCGGATCCGGAAACCATAAGTAATTCAGATCATGTGGTTTTTCCTGGGGTTGGTGCAGCCGGTGCGGCAATGAAGAAATTGAAACAAACTGGTTTGAACACCTTGATTCCAGAGCTGAAACAACCGGTTTTAGGAATTTGTTTAGGTATGCAACTCATGTGTGAATTCAGTGAAGAACAAAATACGGAAGGACTCAATATTTTTGACTCCAAGGTTCAAAAGTTTGATTCTTCCCTTAAAATTCCATGTATTGGATGGAATACTGTGACCTTTGAGTCTGAAGGTTTGTATAAAGGAATTAGTTCAGGTGCTTATATGTATTTTGTCCACAGCTATTTTGTTCCACTTCAAAACGCTAGCTCAGGAATCACCAATTATGGTTTAGATTACAGTGCAAGTTTAGAAAAAGATAATTTTTTTGGAGTTCAATTTCATCCAGAAAAATCAGCCTTAGAAGGAAGTCAAATACTAAGTAACTTTTTAAAATTATAAAATGAAAATAATACCAGCCATAGATATAATTCAAGGACAATGTGTTCGTTTAGAACAAGGAGCTTATCAAAGTAAAATTATTTACAATGCGGATCCAGTGGATCAAGCTAAACAGTTTGAAGATCATGGAATACAATATTTACATTTAGTAGATCTAGATGGGGCAAAAAAGGGAGAGGTCGTTAATTATAAAGTAATCGAAAAAATTGCCAACCAAACCAATTTAATCATTGATTTCGGAGGGGGGATTCGCGAGGAAGAGGATGTAAGAATAGCCTTAGAATCTGGAGCTCGTCAGCTCAATATAGGTTCTAAAGCTGTGAAGGACCCTGAAGGGTTCATTAATTGGCTCAAGGTTTATGGAAATGAGAAATTTATTTTAGGATGTGATGTTAGAGATGGTTTTGTTGCAATTGATGCCTGGGAAAACCAAACCCAAGTCGAGCTTATACCTTTTATCAAGTCTTATCTTGAGTTAGGTATTAATAAGGTGGTCTGTACGGATGTTTCAAAGGATGGCATGCTTGAAGGTCCATCTATAGGATTATACAAAGAAATGATCAATCAAATCCATCAAATTAAGTTAACAGCAAGTGGAGGGGTTTCTTCCTTAGAAGATTTAGATTTACTTAAAAGTATTGGATGTGATGCAGCCATTTTAGGTAAGGCCATCTATGAGAAACGAATAACGCTAAAAGAGCTTGAGGCCTATGTTAACTAAAAGAATAATTCCTTGTTTAGACATCAAGGATGGTAGAACAGTCAAGGGGATTAATTTTGTAGACCTCAAAGATGCGGGTGATCCCGTGGCTCTTGCTAAGTCTTATGCCGAACAAGGGGCGGACGAACTTGTTTTTCTAGACATTGCGGCAACTCATGAAAATAGAGGGACGCTATTAGATATGGTTTATGAAGTTGGAAAACAGGTCAATATTCCGTTTACAGTTGGTGGTGGAGTAAAAACTGTGGGTGAGGCTAAGGCTATCTTAGATCATGGAGCGGATAAGGTAGCAGTGAATTCTGCTGCTGTAAAAAGACCTGAACTAATAAGAGAGCTGGCTGAGCAATTCGGTAATCAATGCGTAGTTCTCGCAGTTGATGCTAAACAGATTGACGGAAATTGGAAGGTTCATTTAGTTGGAGGGAGACAGGCTACAGATATAGATTTATTTCAGTGGGTTCTTGAAGCTCAATCTCTTGGAGCAGGGGAGATCCTATTTACCTCCATGGATCATGATGGAACTAAAAAAGGCTTTGCCAACCAAGCATTATTTCAACTTAACAAATTACTGGATATTCCTGTAATTGCCTCCGGAGGGGCTGGGGCTAAGGAGGACTTTAGAGATGCCTTTATAGAAGGCAGAAGTGATGCTGCCTTGGCGGCATCTGTATTCCATTATGGAGAGATTCCATTACAGGATTTAAAAACATATTTAAAAAAACAAAATATAGCCATAAGATTATGAAGGTGAATTTCGATAAAAAGACGGGATTAGTCCCAGTAATTATTCAGGATGCCCAAACTAAAAAAGTTCTGATGCAGGGCTATATGAATCAAGAGTCTCTAGATAAAACACTTGATTCTAAACGAGTTTGTTTCTACTCTCGAAGTAAGCAACGTCTATGGACCAAAGGTGAAGAAAGTGGAAATTACCTCGAGCTGAAAAGTTTAAAACTAGATTGTGATCAGGATAGTATCTTAATACAAGCAATTCCTATGGGGCCCACTTGTCATAAAGGAACCGATAATTGTTGGGGGGAAGACAATAAACCCAATGCGATGTTTTTAGAAGAATTGGAGTCTATAATCACCGACAGGTGGGAAGATGGTTCGGATAAAAAGTCCTACGTGAAAACTATGAAATCTAAAGGGCTCAATAAAATTGCCCAAAAAGTTGGAGAAGAGGCAGTGGAGTTAGTGATCGAGGCTAAGGATGAAGATCTAGATCTATTTCTCAATGAAGCTGCAGATTTACTATTTCATCAAATTCTACTTTATCGGGCTAAAAATGTTAAATTAGAGCAAGTTATTCAAGTATTAAAATCCAGAAACGATGCAAAAAAGTGATTTAAACTTTCTTCAAGATTTATCAGAAAACAATAATAGAGAATGGTTTACTCAAAATAAATCAGAATATGAAAAAACTAGATTAAACTTTAAAAGCCTTTTTGAAAACTGGTTTCAATCTATGTCTAGCATGGATGAATTAGAGGCTCTAAAGATATTTAGAATCTATAGAGATGTTCGTTTTTCAAAGAACAAGAGACCTTATAAAACACATTTTTCCTCATCAATTTCCAGAGCTAAACCTCATTTAAGAGGTGGATACTATTTAGAAATTGGAGCTCAAAAAAGTTTGATTGCAGCAGGATTCTGGGGACCTGAGAAGGAAGACCTACTTAGAATCAGAAAAGAGATTGAAATGGATCCCGATGAATTTGCAGAAATTATTGGAGAGAGCAACTTGGTCATACAATGGGGAGAACTTAAAGGGGATGGTGTAAAAACGGCGCCTAAAGGTTTTGAAAAGGATACTAAGGGGATAGAATATATTCGTAAAAAGCAATTTGTATTCAGTCATGAGTTTGACTCCAACTTAGTTTTACAGCCCGATTTCCAAGAGTTTTTACAGGAAAAATTCAGGTCAATTAGACCTTTCTTTGATTATATGAGTTCTGTGTTAACTACGAATTTGAATGGGGAATCTTTAATTGATTGAATTTTATTTGCCCGGGTAAATAAATTATGTAGATTTGTAGCATCAATAAAAACAAAACACATGAAATCATTTTTAACTTTAATTATGGCATTTGTATTAATGTCATTTACAAGTAACCCAATTACAAACAAAGTAAGTGTTGACACTGCAAAGAGTACTATCGAATGGCTAGGTAAAAAAGTTACCGGAGAGCATTCTGGAACTATTCAATTGAAAGAAGCTTATTTAGAATTTGACAATAAGAAATTAGTTGGAGGATCATTCACTATGGATATGACTTCAATTAACGTAACAGATTTACAAGGAGAGTACAAAGGGAAATTAGAAGGTCACCTTAAAAGTGACGACTTTTTTGCAGTAGCGAACTTTGCAACTGCTAACTACACTATTTCTTCGGTAAAGGAAATCTCAGAAGGGAAATACAGTGTAACCGGAACAATGACAATCAAAGGTATTTCTAAAGAGTATACGTTCGAAATGCATATGCATGACAATAAGGCTCATATCGCTGCAGTGATTGATCGTACTGATTTTGATATCAAATATAAATCTACTAGTTTCTTTGATTCTCTTGGAGACAAAGCGATTTACGATGATTTTTCATTAGACATCAACTTGGTTTACTAAGGAACATAGATTCTCAATAAAGCATAAAAGCTCCTAGATAAATTCTAGGAGCTTTTTTTATTTGTATTTCATCTTAACTTTTAAAATACCTGCACTTCGATAGCAGGCGTAAATTTGAAAGCCAAACTTTTCATATAGGGCAATGGCTGGAGTGTTTTTTGCACCCGTTTCCACCAAATAGGGTCCAGAATAAGACTCTAGAACATAATTCATCATCAAAGTCCCCAATCCTTGTCTAAAATAATCTGGATGCACTACAAAAGAACGAATCATCAATCCTTTATCTAAAGATATTAACTCCATAGCGCACTGTAACCCTTCGCTACTATCTTTTACAATAAAGTCCGAAGGACATTCCATAAATTGGGAAATTGTCCTGGAAAGTGGAGGAAATGATTCCAAATCTATATTTAAGTACTTAGCTTCATGAGGATAACTCAAATCCCAAATTTCTTTGAGTTTAGCGGCATTCTCAAGAGAATCAGGCTTAAATTTCTTCAAAAGTTTCAGTTTCTTCTTCTAAAGTTGCCTCTTCTTCCATAAACTCTTCTTCTGATGCAGCTGCTGTCGAACTCTCAAAAGATACTTCTTCACGCTCTTCTAATTCTCCACCTTCATAAGGGAAAACATCCATAATTGGAGATTCTGCAATGGCAGGGATTTCAAAGTCTGAAGTAGTCCCATTCATATATTCATATAAATTATCGTAAGCCTCCTTTGCATTATTCGCTTGTACCAAGATATAAGAGTTTGCACGTCTCTCTTGTCCTTTCTCTTCATCAAAAGAAATCAATGAGAGCTTACATTTAAACCAGCGATCTGAATCTTCTACAGGAATAATTTCTGAAAAATTAGCTGTTTTAATATTGGTGATTCTGAAATCTGTAGAAATATACTGACTCAATTCTTCATGAGTTCTTTTCTCTGCTTCAGTAAATGATAAAGCATCGATTAAATAAGGCTCAGACACCAATTTATCTCTACCATTTTCATCGGTTTTTCTATATTTTATTTTGCATTCATACCATGAATTCATGTCAAAAGAATTTTAAATTAAGAAAGGCAAATATAACATTTCACTGAATTAAATGTACCTTTGCATTTAGATTTATTTTAGACACGATGGGATTCAAAGATTTAGGCTTAAGCCAACAAATTATTAAGAGTATAGCAGAGTTGGGAATTGAAAAACCAACTGAGGTTCAACAGAAAGTAATTCCTCTTTTATTAGAGAAAAAGACTGACTTATTTGCTGTGGCCCAAACCGGTTCAGGGAAAACATTAGCCTTTGCGGCTCCGATATTAGAGCAAATTCAATCGAAGAAAGATACTCAAGCTTTAGTTTTAGTTCCTACTAGAGAATTGGCTCAACAAGTGAAAAAAGTGTTCTTTAAGGCAAGTAAATATTTAGATAAGAAAATATTCGTAGATGCAGTTTACGGAGGTGAGAAGATACATATTCAAGAAGAGCGCCTTGAAAGACCTACACAAATTCTTGTGGCAACACCAGGAAGACTCTTAGAACTTCTTGAACGCAATGCTTTAAATCTAATTAATCTTAAATATCTAGTTTTAGATGAGGCTGATGAAATGATTAATATGGGATTCAGACCTGATCTAGATCGTTTATTAAAATATATTCCTCAAGAAAAGCAAGTATGGATGTATTCTGCAACCTTACCCGATGAATTGCGTGGTATGGTAAAGAATTATTTAAAAAGAGATTACGAAAAAATTGAATTAGCAAAGCAAATCAAAATCAATCCAAACATCAATCATCGCTATAAGATGGTCGAGCCTTCTGATAAATTTGACTATATCCTTGACTTCATAGACAGTCAAGAAGGAAATCAAGGAATTATTTTTGTCCGTACCAGAGCAAACGCACAACAGCTTGCTGAAGCGCTTCAAAACGAAGATGTTTCTGCAAAGGCAATTGAAGGAGATATGGGACAGAGAGATCGTGACAAGGTTATGAGGTCTTTTAAAAATGGAGCAACTCAAATCTTGGTAGCTACTGATGTTGCCGCTAGAGGGATAGATGTGGACGATCTTGCTTTTGTATTACATCACCAACTTCCTGAACAATATGTTTTCTATCCTCACCGAAGCGGAAGAACCGCACGTGCAGGTAAAAAAGGAGTTTCACTAGCCTTAGTTTCTAACAGGGAAAAAGTGCAATTAAACGATATTTCGAAAAAGTATAAAATAGAGTTCCGCGAGCAATGAGCATAATCTACATCCTTGATTTAATTGGAACATTTGCTTTTGCCCTAAGTGGGGCTATTACCGCGAGCAATAAGAAATTCGATTTATTTGGGGTGATTATTATTGCATTTATTACGGCTGTAGGAGGTGGGATGCTTAGAGATTTACTCATTGATGCCCACCCTGTAAACTGGATTGGAGATTCCAATTATATTTGGGTTATTGTACTGGCTGTAATGACTATGTATAGTTTGAAGAGTAAGATAGCCCCTTGGGCCAAAACCTTTTTCATCTTTGACACCATAGGTCTAGGCGTATTCACATTAATAGGAACGCAAAAGGGCTTATCCTATGGTTTAGCTGGATTCCCAGCGATCGTGATGGGAATGATCTCTGCATGTTTCGGAGGAGTTATAAGGGACGTTCTAACGAATAAAGTACCTTTAATTTTCAAAAAGGAAATCTATGCATCGGCCTGTCTTGCTGGGGGAATTGTTTTTCTAATCATCAACTACTTTAACTTTGATGAAAGGATAATAGCCTACAGCACTATTGGAACAGTCGTGTTTATTAGACTCATAGCAGTGGCATATCATCTAGAACTTCCTAAGATCAATAAGGATATATTTGGAAATAAAATCTGATTAACGCTTTTTCATATCTATCAGAATAGAAAAGGTTTTATTCACATCTTCCTCCTTAACTACAATAGTCATCTCATGAGTGGTTGATATCACCTCTTGAACAGGGATATCTGCCCAAGCTAACTGTTTGAGTATAAAGTAATAAATACCAGATTGCTCAAGGTTTGATTTAGGCAGCTTAATAGTGATTGAAGCCAGAGAATTAAGAGACCAAATACAATTTTCTGATTCAAAAAACTCCTCAACACGCTCCAGTAAATTTCTACTTACCACTATGTTAGTTTCAAAAATACCTTGGGAAATAGTAAAGAAATAATCCTTATTATCTCCGATTTCAGAAAGCAATTTCGAAATAGCTGTTAGAAGAGTAGGAGTGTTCTTAAAAGTATAATCACATAAATCCGATCTCACAATAAAATCTCCCAGACTCAAAGAAATTTTCTGAATACTTCTTCTAATTCTCAAAACATTGGATGGAGATAATCTATTAATCGCCATCATGATTGCACCCGTTTTAACTTCCTTTCCGAGTTGTTGCTCAACATCTTCTTGAATTTCTCGAGCCAAAGACGATACATTAATCAATTTATCGGTCAATGCCTCTTCGATAAATGGGGTTTTGCGTACAATGTGTTCTACGGCCTCCTGAATTGTTTTCATGATTGTTGAAATTTAAACATCTTGTTAATTATGGTAAAAATAGTACAATTTTTTGTACAAATTCCAAGTACGCCACATCTTTGTAGTTTAAAAGAATAGATAAGATGAAAGTTTTTAAGTTTGGTGGTACTTCTGTTGGAAGTGCAGAGAATATGAACAAGGTAGCGGATATTGTTTTAGGAGAAAAGGACCGTAAGGTTGTAGTACTTTCTGCCATGTCCGGAACCACTAATTCTTTAGTAGAGATCTCTGAGCTATACAAAATGCATAGAAATAGTGAAGCTTTAGAAAAAATTGATGATTTAGAACAGCGTTACGAGCAAGTGATTACGGATCTAAATTATTCCAAAGATATTCAACTTGAAGCCCAACAATTTATAAATGACAAATTCGAATTCTTAAGAGAGTTTTCAAGAAATTCCTCTTTGAGCTCTATAGAGAGAACTAATATTATTTTAGCACAAGGGGAACTTATCTCAACACAACTCTTTACCTGGCTTATTTCTTCTAAGGGAGAAAAAGTGAGTCTACAACCAGCGCTCGACTTTATGAGAACGGATCGAAATGCAGAACCAGACACGGCCTATATTTCACTTAATTTAAATCAAATATTTGAGGAAAAACCAAGTTGTAAAACTTTTGTAACTCAGGGATTCATTTGTTTAGACGACAAAGGAAGAGTTTCAAATCTAGAACGTGGGGGGAGTGATTATTCGGCCTCCTTAATTGGAGCAGCAATAGATGCAGAGGACATTCAAATTTGGACGGATATCGATGGTATGCACAATAATGACCCTAGATTTGTGGAAGAGACGCATTCTATTGCTCAGATTAGTTTTGAAGAAGCAGCGGAGTTAGCTTATTTCGGAGCAAAAATTCTTCACCCTCAATCGGTCTTCCCAGCAATGGAAAAGAATATTCCAGTTTGGCTCAAAAACACCTTTAAACCTGAAGCTCATGGTACGCAAATCACCAATGAAGCTCCAGCCAATAGATATACTTCTGTGGCGGCAAAGGATGGCATTATAGCTATTAGAATTAAATCTTATCGAATGCTTATGGCATATGGTTTCTTAAAGTCAATTTTTGAAATATTCGAAAGACATCAAACGGCTATTGATATGATTACTACTTCTGAAGTCGCAGTTTCACTTACTATAGATGATGACTCCAAGCTTTCAGAAATCTTAAATGAATTGGAACAGCTAGGGAAGGTAGAGGTAGACTATGATCAGACAATTATTTGTATAGCAGGAAACTTCAGTCAAGAAAATAAAGGAGTAAGCGCACCTATATTGGAGGCTCTAAAAGACACGAGTATTCGTATGATTTCCTATGGTGGATCTCAGCACAATGTATCGGTACTTATAGATTCCAGTGAAAAACAAGCTTCCTTGAATTCTTTGAATCAATTGCTTTTTTGAAGTGTTTCAATAATATGATTTACTGTTGCTTTGTTGGAAACTCCAAGTCCTTCTTGTTGATAAACTAATTCACCTTGTGGGTCAAAAACACTAATTATATTAGAATGAGAAAAATCTAAAGGATTTATTTGCTTGTATTTGACTGCTAATACATTTGCAAATTCTCTAACAGTCTGTGGAGTACCTTGTAAAAACACAAATTTATTCGATGTCATTTGATTCTCCTTTGCAAAAGCTTGTAACTTTTCCGGGGAGTCTGTAGTTGGATCTATACTGACAAATACATAATTGATCTTTTTATCATAAGTTTTAGGGATTTGTTCTTCGATATTTCTCATATCGGCTACTAAACGCGGACAAGCCGCTTTACAACTTGTGTAGATCATAACAATTACTAATGTCTTCCCTTGAAGCTCTTTTAATTGTATTGATTCATTGCTCTGAGTATTCCAACGAGAATCAAGGTTAAATATAGATTCTTCGGTGATTTGTTCCTTATTCAATTCTGAAGGATTGGCGAGATCAACAGGAAGTAAATCCATTCCACAAACTGGACAAGCTCCAGGTTTACTAAAAGTTGTTTCTCCTTGGCAATGCATTGGGCATTGGTAAAGAAATGATTGATCCGTTTTCTTACAAGAATAGTTAAATGTAAGACATAAAAGTAGAATGATTTTTAATGTTGATTTCATAGATAATTGCTTAGTCTTTTATACATCTAAAACCTAGGTTTCTCATTGAATATTTAGCTTTTAAGCTTCCTCGTATTGCATAACGCATAAAAGCTGCGTAGTTCATCAGATCTGTCGCTCCGATTGCTGCACTTCCACAAAATAGGTTGGTGTCAGTATCTACATCTTTTCTAGATTCTCCAGAGACTAGAACAGAATTAAAATCCTCCGTCCATTCCCAAACTAGGCCATGAAGGTCATAAACCCCCCAATAGTTTCGGAAGGTAGATTCAATTTCATTATTATAAGTTTTTGGTTTTTCATACCAAGAAAGGATATATGCATTATAGGTCTCTAATGTTCTGGCATCCGCCATTTTTTCGTTGGCCATAGCAACATACTCCCATTGATCGATCGTAGGAAGTCTCTTGCCTTTACTTTGACAATAAGCATTTGCAGCATACCAGCTTACGTTCGTAATAGGAGCCCTTAGGTTTTGATTTTTGCCTAAAACAGTATCTGATTTAAAGTCTCTTAAATAATTTGCATCCTTGAAAAGCCCTTTAACTTGAGATCTTCGCCAATTTGGTTGTTCAATCACAAATTTTAAAAAGTCCTCATTGGTGACTGGATAAACGTCTATTTTGAAATCTTTAATAACCACTTGGGTCGAATCCGTTCCATATAATGGAATATAAACGCCACCTTTGATTGATACCATTTCTGATTGGCTAAACATGGTCGAACAAAGAAGAGTCAAACATATAGCCAATCGATATGTATGGGTCATATAATTATTTTTTATTTCGGACTTTTTTCACTTGATCTATGTTAACCTTAGATTTGTTATTTCCCCAAGAATCATATACATAGGTAAGCACATCAGCTATTTCTTGATCCGTGAGATTTTGTTTGGTCATTACACTATTGTAGTTTATTCCATTCACTACAATTTCTCCAGTTTTTCCATGCATCACAATGTCTATTGCTCTTTCCACATTTGCATTTAAAAAGTCTGATTTCGCTAAGGGTGGAAAAGCATTTGGTATTCCATCTCCATTAGCTTGATGACAAGCAAAACAGGTTCCAGCATATATTTTCTTTCCAGACTCAATTTTCTCTTCAAAGGTCCTTTTCATATTCTTCTTTTCTGAGACGATTGTTTGGCTCGAAGTGGGCATGTCATGAATGGCACCACCTTCTGGATGATAAATCCCTTCTTGTACAACACCAGAATAAATACTCTTGTTTTCTTCTCCTTTAACTTTAAGCATTCCTAATGCTCCTTTGTTAAAAGCTCTGAAAATCGCGTGATCTACTAATATAAAAGTTCCTGGTACATCTACCTTAAAATCTAAAAAGGCTGCGCCACCTGAAGGAATAGATGTGGTTTGGACATCTTTATTAATTGTTTTCCCACCTTCTATATGCACATTGTCAAATATTTCTCCAATTACATGAAAAGACGAAGTCAGGTTAGGCCCGCCGTTTCCAACAAATAATCTCACGGTCTCACCAACATTAGCTGTGATGGCATTATCTCCGGTCAAAGCGCCAACTTTTCCATTGAAAACCACATAATCGGCATCTTCATCTATTGCTTTTTGCATGTCAAAGGCTTGTAGACCTGGTTCACCATATTCTCCTTTGGTATAGAAGTCTCCTTGCATGATGTAATATTCACGATCAACAGGAGGTAGTCCTCCTTCAGGTTCAACAAGGATCAAGCCATACATTCCGTTGGCAATATGCATCCCTACTGGAGCAGTAGCACAGTGGTAAACATATAAACCACTTTTCAGGGTTTTAAAACTAAAGGTCTTCTCATGCCCAGGTGCCACAAAAGAAGAAGTAGCGCCACCTCCTGGACCTGTCACGGCATGCATGTCTATATTATGAGGTAATTTGTTATCAGGATGATTAGAAAGAGTAAACTCTACTTCATCTCCAACCCTTGTTCTAATAAAGCTACCAGGAACAGTACCTCCAAAGGTCCAATAAACATATTCAACTCCATCGGTCATTGTACCTGTTTGTTCTAAGATTTCCATATGTACTTTCAATTTAGTAGCTGCTCTATTCCCAACTGGTTTGGGCACAAACGGAGGAGAAGTTAATTCTGCTTCCATCGATCCCTGAACCGGAACTGTACTATAATCTTTGATGGAATCCGAACTCTTATAGGAATTGGTACACCCCAAAAGAATTAATGTTAGAGTTAATGTGGCTAACTGTTTCATATTCAAGATGGTTAATTAATAATTGATTTAAAAAACTTGAGGGAAGGTACCTTAAAAATACAACATTTTTTTATAATTAACCTAACTGCTGATTTGGTTCAATTAACAAAAAAAAGCCCAACATCACAATGTTGGGCTTTTTGTTTATGGTTTAAACAGGACTTAGAAATTCAATAAAGCCTGCTTATAAGCCTCTAAATCTGCAACAGAAGAAGCTCTTTTATAATCTGACATCAGAGATAATAAAAACTCAAAACTATCCGCTTGGTTCTCAGTAACAGCTTCCTTTTCTTCAATTTCAGCTTCAATTGGCTCTTCTAAATCCTCTGACACTGCTTCGGAAACTTCTATTTCTTCATCTTCAAGAAAAGGAATTAAGAAAGCTCCATTCTCCTCAAGGTGTTCACAGGTTAGACGAATCGTCTTAGTCAATTTAGGGTTCTCATCCTGAATAGAATAAGTTCTCATTTTTTTCAAAGACTCAAGGACTGCTTCACTTGCAACTCCTTCTGAGATGACCTGTTTACGAATCTTAGCAACTAGATCCTGAATCATTTCAATATTCTCCACGGCTATATGTTTTATTATTAGATTTTATGCAAAGATATTATTTAATTCAATTTACATGGCAAATAAAGATTGTAAAATTTTCGTATGTTCTTTAAAAGTATAAAAATAGCCAAATGAAATCTCTTATAAACCTAGTAATCACATCAGTAATCTTCCTTTTATCCAACACCATAAATTCTCAAGAATTTCAAATTCAATTGGAGACTGAAAAGGGAAACCTAAATATTGAACCCGTTTATCACGGTAGCCTATTTATAAATTACAATGCAATAAATATTTTAGTTGACCCCTTCCAGAACCTTGATAAGCTCAATCAATATTCCGAATTGGACTATGTTTTAATCACTGATATTCATGGGGATCATTATAATTTAAATGCACTAGAATCTCTAGATTTAGATTCAAGTAAGATTATTGCTCCTCAAGCCGTGTTTGATAAAATGCCAGAGAATTTAAAGAAGAGGACCCTAGTTCTTAATAATGGGGCTCGAGTGAAGTTAAAAGGAGGGATAGATGCCCTGGCCATTCCCATGTATAACTTACCAGAGACTAGTAGTTCAAGACATCCTAAAGGACGTGGAAATGGATATGTGTTGGAATTAGGAGGGAAGCGTGTTTATATTTCTGGAGATACTGAAGATATTGAAGAAATGCGATCTTTAAAAGATATTGATTTAGCTTTTATATGTATGAACTTACCCTATACTATGGACGTAAATCAAGCAGCGAGTGCTGTATTAGAATTTCAACCAGCAAAAGTAGTTCCTTATCATTATAGAGGTAAAGAAAAAATGAGTGATATCAATCAGTTTAAAAGTTTGGTAGTATCTCAAAACTCAGAGATTCAAGTTTTGTTATTTGATTGGTATTAATAATCACTCATTTTATTCCAGGCCAGCATGTTATTATAGTGCTAGAGAATAACCTCCATTGAACTTATAGCGATACTGTCTTCTTCTGTTCCAAGAAAACCTTTTTGATCCGTGCAGATCTAAATAAGAAGATCCCTTAGATTGGAAGTTGTTTAAGTCATGTGTAAAACTTTCGGCTAAAAATGTAATTAAATTTCTCATAATAGTTTGATTTATTGATTTATACTAGTAAGACGGGGTACTACTTGTTTTGTTACAGTAGTTTGTATTACATAGTACTATTTTAAGAAAATTATAACATTTCATAAAACTTTTATGAGTTTCAATAGGCAGAAAACAAAGAAAGTTATCTATTTTTGCGACTTAATAGTTAATATTTCACCAATATTATGAGTCAAATCACAACTAAGAAAAAGTTGTATCCGTATCAGGAAGAAGCAATCAACGGTATTTTTTATGCTTTAGACGAAGCACCTCCGAATTATCACTTATTATTCCAACTACCAACAGGAGGAGGGAAAACAGTAATTTTTTCTGAGATTGTAAGACGTTATATCAAAAGTACTAATAAAAAAGTCGTTGTACTTACCCATAGAATCGAGCTTTCTAAGCAAACTTCGTCTATGCTTACGGAATTTGGAGTTCCTAATAAGGTTATTAACTCTCAGGTTAAAGATTTACCAGATCAGCACGAATATCAATGTTTTGTTGCCATGGTAGAGACTTTGAATAATAGACTACAGGATGGTAAACTAGCACTTGACGAAATTGGATTGGTTATCATTGATGAGGCTCACTATAATTCCTTTTCTAAGTTATTCCAATATTTTGACAACAGCGTCATCTTAGGAGTAACTGCTACTCCTTTAAGTTCTAATATTAAACTACCGATGAAAGACAACTACAATGAGCTTTTAGCAGGTTGTAGTATTAGTCATTTGATTGAACAAGGGTTTTTAGCGAAGGCAACTACTTATAAATATGATGTAGGCTTAACTACGCTTAAAGTAGGAGCTTCTGGAGATTATACGGTGAAGTCATCAGAGGAATTATATGGTCATATTACCATGTTAGATAAACTTCTTCATGCCTATGAGGAGAAAGCTAAGGGTACTAAGACATTAATCTTTAATAACGGGATCAACACCTCATGGCATGTCTACTATTCTTTTAAAGAAGCAGGACATAATGTAAGACACCTAGATTCCACTATTGGAGCACAAGAGCGTAAGGAAATCCTCCAATGGTTTAAGGAAACTCCGGACGCGGTACTAACTTCAGTGGGGATTCTGACTACTGGATTTGATGAACCAACTATTGAAACCATTATCATTAATAGAGCCACTAAATCTTTGGCTTTGTATTTCCAAATGATCGGACGTGGAAGTAGAATTCTACCTAATAAAAAGGAATTTACAGTAATTGATTTAGGAAATAACCTTTTGAGATTTGGACTTTGGGATTCTTATATAGATTGGCAGAAGATTTTCAAATCACCGAATTACTACCTAGAGAACATTAAAAGTGATGAAGACATTGAAATGGAGTTTATCTCTGCGATGTCCGATGCAGTTCGCGCTCATTTTCCCAAGACGGAGAACGTAGAATTTGATGTGAGAAAGGAATATAAAACTGTAATTCGCCAAGGACTTAAATCTAAAGAAGCACTTACTAGGGCCATGCTGCAACATGCAGAAATTTGTGCGGAAAATTCAGAAGATGTTTATGATGCTTGGACGCTTGCTAACATGCTTGAAGAGGACATTAAATACAGGATTAAGCAATATTCTTATTGTATCATGAAAAGTTCAAAAAATTATTTGAATTGGCTAGAAGAAGATTACAAAAAGACTTTGAGAGCTACATTGAACAAAATGTTTACTGATACAGAAGATTAAAACCTGTAAATCAATATATTACATTAAAAACACTCGATTTTTCGAGTGTTTTTTTTTACTTCTAAGCCTCATTTTGATTCCGTGGGCATCGTAAAACTTTAAAGGGCTAAATTCGTAAAGCACACTAAAATTTTAACTTCGTTTACTTAATTAGAATCAAAAATCATGAGTAAAACATTATTTGACAAGGTTTGGGACTCTCACGTGGTGAGACATGTTTCTGATGGACCAGATGTCTTATTTATCGACCGTCACTTAATTCACGAGGTGACTAGCCCTGTAGCCTTTTTAGGACTTAAAAACAGAGGGATTAAGGTCTTATACCCAGAGAGAACCTTTGCTACGGCAGACCATAATACACCGACGATTAATCAACATTTACCTGTTGAAGATCCACTTTCAGCAAATCAACTTCAAACCTTAGAGGACAATGCTAAGGAATATGGTATTCGTCACTGGGGATTAGGTCATGAAAACAACGGGATTGTGCATGTGGTAGGACCGGAAAATGGAATCACACTTCCTGGGGCTACTATTGTATGTGGAGATTCACATACATCAACACATGGAGCCTTCGGAGCTATCGCCTTCGGGATTGGTACCTCTGAAGTTGAAATGGTACTCTCTTCTCAATGTATTATGCAACCTAAGCCTAAGAAAATGAGAATTAACGTCGATGGAATACTCTCAAAAGGAGTAGGACCTAAGGATGTTGCTTTATATATTATTTCTAAGCTTACTACAAGTGGAGCTACAGGATACTTTGTAGAATACTCTGGGGAAGTTTTTAGAGAGATGTCTATGGAAGGTCGTATGACTGTTTGTAATCTATCTATTGAGATGGGAGCAAGAGGTGGTATGATTGCACCTGATGAAAAAACTTTTGACTATATCCAAGGTCGTAAGTTTACTCCAAAAGGAGACGCTTGGGATAAGGCCATGAACTATTGGGAAACGCTTTATACAGAAGAAGGTGCTCAGTTTGATAAAGAGTATTATTTTGATGCGGCTGACATTGCACCAATGATTACTTATGGAACCAATCCAGGAATGGGAATTGGAGTAGGACAAGCGATCCCTTCTGCTCAAGATATCGATGCAGGTCAAGCTACTTTTGATAAATCTCTAGATTATATGGGATATCATCAAGGAGATCAAATGATAGGGAAACCTGTAGATTTTGTTTTCTTAGGATCTTGTACCAATGGGCGTATTGAAGATTTTAGAGCTTTTGCTTCTATTATTAAAGGACGTAAGAAAGCAGATAACGTAACCGCTTGGTTAGTACCGGGATCTCACAAGGTGGTAGATCAAATTAAAGAAGAGGGCTTATTAGAGCAGATTCACGAGGCTGGTTTCGAATTGAGACAACCGGGATGTTCGGCCTGTTTAGCAATGAATGACGACAAGATTCCAGCTGGCAAATACGCGGTATCAACCTCCAATAGAAATTTTGAAGGGAGACAAGGCCCAGGGGCCAAAACCATGTTAGCAAGTCCACTAGTGGCAGCTGCAGCGGCGGTAACTGGAGAAATAACTGATCCTAGAACATTAATGCAATAGGCCATGGCATACGATAAATTTACACAATTAGAAAGTACAGTAGTCCCTTTAGCAATCGACAATGTGGATACTGATCAAATTATACCGGCTCGTTTTTTAAAGGCGACGGAAAGAAAAGGATTTGGAGATAACTTATTTAGAGACTGGAGATATAATGGAGATGGAAGTCCTAAAATGGATTTTGTTTTAAATCAGGATACATTTTCAGGAAAGATTCTCTTAGGAGGAAAGAACTTTGGTTCTGGATCTTCTAGAGAGCACGCAGCTTGGTCGGTATACGATTATGGATTCCGCTGTGTGATATCAAGTTTCTTTGCAGATATCTTTAAGAATAACTGTTTGAATATTGGAGTACTTCCAGTTCAAGTATCTGAGAAATTCGCTTCTGAACTCTTTGCACTAGTAGAAAAAGATCCTCAAACACAAGTTGTGGTAGATCTTCCTTCACAAACTGTAAGTGTTAAAGGAACAGATTTAAAAGAAAGCTTCGAGATTAATGGTTATAAAAAGGACAATATGCTTAATGGATTTGATGATATCGATTATCTACAAGCGATGAAATCAGAAATCGAAGAATTCGCAGGACAAACACCTTTATAATATGTCTAAAACAATCGAAATAATGGACACCACCCTTAGGGATGGTGAACAAACTTCAGGAGTATCTTTTTCTTCTTCAGAGAAGCTTAAGATTGCTCAATTATTACTTAAGGAACTACGTGTAGATCGCATAGAAGTTGCCTCTGCACGCGTTTCAGAAGGGGAGTTTCAAGCTGTGAAAACCATTACTTCTTGGGCTGCAAACGAGCAGTGTTTAGAAGCGGTGGAAGTACTTAGTTTTGTAGATGGAGGTGTTTCGATTCAATGGATACAACAAGCCGGTGCTAAGGTTCAAAATTTATTGACCAAAGGATCTTTAAATCATCTCACGCATCAATTAAAAAAGACACCAGCTCAACATTTTAAAGAAGTATGTGACTCCATAAAACTGGCACATAAACACGGGATACAAACCAACGTTTACCTTGAAGATTGGTCTAATGGAATGAAGAATTCCAAGGAGTATACCTTAGAGTTCATAGATTATCTTTCGAATCTACCTGTAAAACGAATCATGTTACCGGATACCTTAGGGGTTTTGACTCCAATGGAGTCCTATAAGTTTATTCATGAAATTCGTTTAAGACATCCCAACCTACATTTCGATTTCCATGCGCATAATGATTATGATTTAAGTGTAGGAAATGTGATTGAAGGAATACGAGCGGGAATTGATGGAGTTCATTTGACTATAAATGGAATGGGAGAACGCGCAGGAAACGCACCTCTTGCTAGTACTATTGCTGTGATCAATGACTTTTTACCTCAGTATAAAACCAACGTTAATGAAGAGGCTTTATACTCGGTGAGTAAACTTGTAGAGAATTTTTCAGCCTTTAGTATCCCGGTCAATAAACCTGTGGTTGGAGCTAATGTTTTTACCCAGACGGCAGGAATACATGCGGATGGGGATTCAAAAAATAATTTGTACTTCAATGATTTGATGCCGGAGCGTTTTGGGCGTAAGCGTAAATATGCACTTGGAAAAACTTCCGGAAAAGCAAATATTGCAAAGAATCTAGAAGATTTAGGCTTAGTGCTTAAGGATGAAGAGATCAAGAAGGTTACTCAAAGAATTATTGAATTAGGAGACAAGAAACAAACGGTAACACAAGAGGATTTACCTTATATCATTTCTGATGTCCTAGATCAGCAAAGTATTGTGGAACGCGTTAAAATTGATTCTTATGTTTTATCCCATGCTTCAGGACTTAAGCCTTCAGCTACTTTAAAACTTAGTTTTGAAGAAAAGAGCTATGAGGCTCATGCTCAAGGAGATGGTCAATACGATGCGTTTATAAACGCCTTACACATTGTTTTTCACGAGCTTAACATTGAGCTACCTAAACTAATAGATTATGTAGTCAGAATTCCTCCGGGATCAAATTCTGATGCCTTATGTGAGACCCTAATTACCTGGTCAACACAGGAAAAAACTTTTATAACACGAGGTCTAGATTCTGATCAAACAGTTTCAGCAATTATGGCCACTCAAAAAATGCTTAATACCTTAATAAAATAATGAAATTAAATATAGCCTTACTTCCTGGAGATGGAATCGGTCCGGAAGTTATCGATCAAGCCGTTAAAGTATCTGACGCAATTGCCTCTAAATACGGACACGAAATCACTTGGAAAACAGCACTAACAGGAGCTTGTGCCATAGACGCTGTTGGAGATCCTTATCCAGCGGAAACCCATAGTATTTGTATGGAAGCAGATGCTGTACTTTTCGGTGCTATTGGTGACCCTAAATATGACAATGATCCTTCAGCTAAAGTGAGACCTGAACAAGGACTATTGAGAATGAGACAACAATTGGGACTTTTTGCTAATGTTCGTCCAACCTTTGTATTCCCTTCATTAATTGATAAATCTCCTCTTAAAAGAGAACGTATCGAAGGAACTGACTTAGTGTTCTTAAGAGAACTAACCGGAGGAATTTATTTTGGTGAAAGAGGGCGTTTAGATGATGGAAATACAGCATTTGACACCAATACATACACGCGCGAAGAAATTACCCGTTTAGCAAAACGTGGATTTGAACTTGCAATGACACGTGAGAAAAAACTATGTTGTGTAGATAAAGCAAATGTTCTTGAAACTTCAAGACTTTGGAGAGAGACCGTTCAAGCCATGGAAAAAGACTATCCAGAGGTGGAAGTTTCTTATGAATTCGTGGATGCAGTTGCGATGAGACTCGTTCAATGGCCTAGTGATTACGATGTATTAATTACTGAGAACCTTTTTGGAGATATTTTGACCGATGAGGCTTCTGTAATTTCTGGATCTATGGGGCTTATGCCTTCAGCATCTTTAGGAGTTCATACTTCTTTATATGAGCCGATTCATGGTTCTTATCCTCAAGCCGCAGGAAAAGATATTGCAAATCCTTTAGCAACCGTACTTTCTGCTGCTATGATGTTTGAAGATGCCTTCGGACTTAAAGAAGAAGCTCAGGCTATCAAAGATGCCGTAAATTTATCCCTTGACAAAGGGGTAGTAACAGAAGATTTAGCTGAAGGAAACAAAGCTTATAAAACTTCTGAGGTAGGTGATTGGTTAGCCCAACAATTAAAATAAACTATTCATTTCAGCCTTTAAGAGGTCTGTAATTGAATTGTAGAGACTGTTGTTTTGTTCCTGATCGATGTTTTCAACCAGTGAAGTCCCATTGGATTCTGCTTTTTGTGCATCTTTTAAAAGGTTCAAAGCAACAGTTTCTTTGTATAAAGTAATTTGCCTCCATAAATCATTCGAGACATAGAGTTGTTGGGTGATATTATGATTGAATTCTTGCTCGATTTGTCTAATCAATACCTGAGCATAAGCACTAGGATTCGTCTGATTCTGCTTAATTGTAGAAATTAATTGAGAAATCTGATTTCTATTTAAAAATAACAAAAGACGCTCATAAGCCTGTAATCTAATTCCTATAGTTTCCTTTGATTGATTCCTTAGGGCCTCATATTTAGCTCCTTGCTTATAGAATTCGACTAAACGTGTCATGAATAAGTAACTGATCATTCCAACCACTAATGCTGGTATGGTATAGGCAATAATATCTTCCATTTTTGAGTTATTTAATAATTCTGCCGAAGATAAAAAATAGAATTTGTAAATTGCTAGGAAGCGCTTATTTTTGAACTCTTTTACAACAGCATAATATTTTGGAGAATTACTTAGATGGTTTAAACCCCTCACAGAAGGCGGCGGTATTACAAAAAGATGGTCCGATGATTATCATAGCCGGTGCCGGATCAGGAAAAACACGTGTATTGACCTATAGAATTGCGCATTTAATGCAGCAAGGGGTTGACGCGTTTCAGATTCTAGCCTTAACCTTTACCAATAAAGCAGCCAAGGAAATGAAAGCTCGTATTGGTTCGGTAGTAGGAGAATCAGAAGCAAAAAATCTTTGGATGGGAACTTTTCACTCCGTTTTTGCAAGAATTCTGCGATCAGAAGCAGATAAGCTGGGCTATCCTTCTAGTTTTACCATTTATGACACTCAAGATTCTGTGAGGCTGATTAATGCTATTGTGAAGGAAATGGGCTTGGAGAAAGATCGTTATAAATCAAAACAGGTTTTGGGACGAATTTCCCAGTTCAAGAATAGTTTGATCACCGTTAAGGCCTACTATAACCACCCAGAACTCAAGGAAGCAGATACCATGGCAAGTCGTCCTAAAATGGGGGAGATCTACAAGGAATATGTGGACCGATGCTTTAAAGCTGGGGCTATGGATTTTGATGATTTACTCTTGAGAACCAATGAATTGCTCTCTAGATTCCCTGAAGTCTTGGCTAAGTATCAAGATCGTTTCCGATATATCATGGTAGATGAGTATCAAGATACTAACCATTCACAATATTTGATCGTAAAGGCCCTAGCGGACCGTTTCCAAAACATTTGTGTGGTGGGAGATGATTCTCAATCAATTTATGCCTTCCGTGGTGCCAACATTCAAAATATATTGAATTTTCAAAAGTATTATACCGATGCGAAGATTTTTAAATTAGAACAGAATTATCGTTCTTCTGGTGTGATTGTAAAAGCGGCTAATTCACTTATAGAAAAAAACAAAACGCGCTTAGATAAAGAAATTTGGACCTCTAATGATGATGGGTCGCCGATTCATGTAATGCGCACCATTTCTGAAGGTGAGGAGGGACGTTGGCTGGCCAATCAAATTTTTGATTTAAGGCTTTCAGAACAGTTACAGAGCGATCAATTTGCCGTATTATACAGAACTAATGCCCAATCCAGAGCCATTGAAGATGCGCTGCGTAAGAAAAACATAAAGTATAAAATCTACGGAGGGACCTCTTTCTATCAAAGAAAGGAGATTAAGGATTTACTTTCCTATTTGAGAATCCTTATCAATCCAAATGATGAAGAGGCACTGAAAAGAATCATCAACTATCCTGCCCGAGGAATCGGTCAAACCACTATAGATAAATTAATTGTAGCCGCAAACCACTACAATAAATCGATCTATGAAGTCTTGATGAATCTCGACAAGGTCCCTTTGAAGATTAATTCGGGAACCAAGAATAAATTAGATAATTTCACTACAACTATAGAAAGTTTAAGAGTCACTGCTCAAGCTTCCAACGCCTTTGAAGTTGCTGAAGCTGTGGTGAAACAGGTGAAACTAATTAAGGATTTAGAGGCTGAAGGGACTCCGGAAGCAGTATCTAGAGTAGAGAATGTACAAGAACTTCTCAATGGTATCAAAGACTTTATAGAAGAAAAGAAAGAGAAAGAAGAAGATGCTTCTTTAGCAAAATTCTTGGAAGACGTAGCCCTTGCAACAGATTTCGATAAGGAAGACCAGGATGATGAACCTAAGGTTTCTTTGATGACCATCCACTTGTCAAAAGGACTAGAATATCCTTATGTATTTATTGTAGGTCTCGAAGAATCCTTATTCCCATCAGCTATGAGTATGAATACTCGTGCCGAATTAGAAGAAGAAAGAAGGCTTTTCTATGTGGCCTTAACCAGAGCAGAGAAACAAGCTTACTTATCTTATGCTCAAACTCGATATCGTTGGGGAAAACTAATTGACTGTGAACCCAGTCGATTCTTGGAAGAAGTTGACGAACAATTTTTACACTATCTCACTCCAATCAACAAAAATACAAGGTCTAATCCTTCGGGAATAGATTTGGATATCTTTGATGATGTTCCTAAGAATAAAATTAGATTTCAAAAACCTATAAGAAGACCACAAAGAACTGCAGGAAGTGGTGGAGGAACTGCTCAAAAACCAGCGATAAGACCTAGTCTAAAGCGAATCCCAAAAGAAAACACAGCATCACCAAGTGAACCGAACAAGTCTGATACCACACTGGTCAAAGGGGCAATCGTGGAGCACAGCCGATTTGGAAAAGGTGAAGTATTAGCTATAGAAGGAACTGGTACAAACAAGAAAGCAACGATTAAGTTCAATCAAGCAGGACAAAAGAAACTCTTGCTTCAATTTGCGAAATTGAAGTTAATCGGTTAAACTTTCAAATAATTTTAAGTAATTTGCAAATAGCTCTATTTAGAGCTTACAATTCAAAAAAGATATATGAGTTTTGATTTAGAATATAATTCGGATAGACCTTTGATGGTGATACCCGAATACGGAAGACATCTTCAAAAGTTAGTAGATCACTGCCTTTCCCTTGAAGATAGGGAAGAGCGTACTAAAATGGCTAAGGCTATTGTGGATGTTATGGGGAATCTTCAACCTCACCTTAGAGATGTACCTGATTTCAAGCATAAATTATGGGATCAAATTTATATGATGTCTCATTACGAACTAGACGTGGATGGACCTTATGAAAAACCTGAAAAGGAAATTCTTGAAGCGAAACCTACACCTTTAAATTATCCCAAGTCTGCATCTAAATACAGATTTTACGGTAACAATATTCAAACCATGATCGATGTAGCTTTATCATGGGAAGAAGGAGAGAAACGTGAAGCCCTTGTTTACAATATTGCAAATCACATGAAGAAATGTTATTTGAATTGGAATAAGGACACCGTGGATGACCGCGTTATTTTTACGCATTTAAAGGAATTATCTAAAGGTGAAATAGATATGATTGACAAGGCTGATGCCTTAGCAGACTCTTCTATTTTGATGCGTCCTAAAAGCAATAAAAAGCATCATGGAAAAAACAACAACAACAATAATAATCATAGAAAACAAAACAGAAGATAAATGTCTGTATTTAGAATAGAAGGAGGGCATAAGCTCAATGGAAGTATTAAGCCACAAGGCGCAAAGAATGAAGCTTTACAGATTTTATGTGCTGTACTTTTAAGTTCAGAGCCCATAACAATTCACAACATCCCTAATATCATTGATGTCAATAAATTAATTTTTATCCTTGGCGAATTGGGAGTAAAGGTGACCAAGCTTGACACTAATAGCTATAGGTTTCAATCTGATCAGATCAATTTAGAATATCTTGAATCTGCAGAGTTTAAAAGAGACGGAAGCTCTCTAAGAGGTTCTATTATGTTAGTGGGACCTTTATTGGCAAGATTTGGAAAAGGATACATTCCTAAACCAGGTGGAGATAAAATTGGTCGTAGAAGATTGGATACACATTTTGAAGGATTTATCAACTTAGGAGCTGAATTCAGATATAATAAAGAAGAGCATTTCTATGGAGTTCAAGCTGACAAGCTTAAGGGAGCTTATATGCTCTTGGATGAAGCCTCGGTAACTGGAACTGCAAACATTGTAATGGCTGCAGTCCTTGCTGAAGGAACAACCACTATATACAATGCAGCTTGCGAACCTTACTTGCAGCAACTGTGTATGATGCTTAATCGAATGGGAGCCAAAATTTCTGGAATCGGTTCTAATCTTTTAACCATAGAAGGAGTTGATTCTCTTGGAGGTTGTGAGCACACTATTTTACCTGATATGATTGAAATAGGATCATGGATTGGAATGGCTGCAATGACACAATCTTCATTGACGATCAAAGACGTTCGTTGGGATATGCTCGGTGTAATTCCTAGAGTATTTAGAAAAATGGGAATCAAATTAGAGCGTAGAGGAGATGATATTTATGTACCTGAACAAGAATCTTACGAAATCGAAAATTATATTGACGGTTCACTATTAACGATATCCGATTCTCCATGGCCTGGATTTACTCCAGATTTATTGAGTATTATATTGGTTATAGCTACTCAGGCCAAAGGAAGTGTACTGATTCATCAAAAAATGTTTGAATCTCGTTTGTTCTTTACGGATAAGCTAATTGATATGGGAGCAAAAATTATTTTATGTGATCCTCATAGGGCTACCGTAATTGGAATGAATCATGAGTATCCACTGAAAGCTACTAGAATGAGTTCACCGGATATCCGTGCAGGAGTATCGCTTTTAATCGCTGCTTTATCGGCAAAAGGAACTTCTATTATTGAAAATATTGAACAAATCGACCGTGGCTATGAAGATATTGAGCAACGACTCAAATCTATTGGAGCCAGAATTGAACGCTTAGATGCATAACCTCTTTTATAAGAGGTTTTTTTCTGCCAAGATGACATTTGAAATGGCTTTGGCAGAGGATTTGATTTAATAAGGTAAATGTAAACAGGATTATGAGTAATAAAGATAAAGATTTAAACGAAGAGCAAGAGTTAAACCCTAATCAGGAGCAGGAAGTTCAGGAGGAACAATCCGCTCAAGAGACTGAGGTTGTAGAATCTACAGAAGAGTTGGTTCAGAAAGAAAAGGATCGCTACTTAAGATTATTTGCAGAATTCGAAAATTATAAAAAGAGAACGGCAAAGGAGCGTTTAGATTTATTCAAAACAGCAAATAAAGACGTATTGTCAGCTTTACTGCCAATTATGGATGATTTTGACCGTGGACTTGCGGAAATTAAAAAAGCCGAAGCATCTGAAGCCTTATTACAAGGTATGGAGCTAATTCACGATAAATTAGCAAAAACTTTAGAATCTAAAGGTTTAAAACCTGTAGAGGTAAAACAAGGAGATGTATTTGATGCAGATGCTCACGAAGCAGTAACTCAAATTCCAGCTCCAACGGAAGATCTAAAAGGTAAAATTATTGATGTCATTGAAAAGGGATACCAACTAGGGGATCGTATCATTCGTTATCCTAAAGTAGTTATCGGACAATAAACTAAATATGAAAAGAGATTTTTACGAAATATTAGGCGTATCAAAGTCAGCCTCGGAAAGTGAAATTAAAAAAGCTTACCGAAAGATGGCCATTAAGTATCACCCAGACAAGAACCCTGGAGATACAGAAGCTGAAGAAAAGTTCAAAGAAGCTGCAGAAGCCTATGAGGTTTTAAGTAATGCCGATAAAAAAGCGCGTTATGATCAATTCGGTCATCAAGCTTTTGAAGGTGGTGCTGGTGGTGGCCAAGGCGGAGGTTTTGGCGGAATGAATATGGATGATATCTTCAGTCAGTTTGGTGACATCTTTGGAGGTGGCTTCGGTGGAGGTTTTGGCGGCGGAGGCCGTTCAAGAGGTCCGGCAAGAGTAAAGGGTACCAATATGCGAATCCGTGTAAAGGTGACCTTAGAAGACATCGCTAAAGGAGTAGAGAAAAAAATCAAGGTCAAGCGTAAAGTAAAGGCAGATGGTGTAACTTACAAAACTTGTTCTACATGTAATGGTACGGGACAAATTATGCAAGTAACTAATACCATTTTAGGAAGAATGCAAACGGCTACTACTTGTAATACTTGTGGTGGAGCCGGAGAAGTATTAGATAAAAAGCCTAAAGGAGCCGATGCACAAGGTTTAATCGTTAAAGAAGAAACCGTAAGTATCAAGATTCCGGCAGGAGTAAGTGATGGAGTACAATTAAAAGTTGCTGGAAAAGGTAATGAGGCACCAGGAAAACATTCGGTTTCTGGAGATTTAATTGTCTTAATAGAAGAACTTGCTCATGACAATCTAAAACGAGAAGGAAATAACTTACATCACGATCTTTATATTTCTTTCTCCGAAGCAGCCTTAGGATGCTCTAAAGAGATTGAAACCGTGACTGGAAAGGTGAAAATTAAGATCGAGAATGGAACTCAATCAGGTAAAATTTTAAGACTTAAAGGGAAAGGACTTCCTTCTTTAGATTATTATGGTACGGGTGATATTCTGGTTCATGTAAACGTATGGACACCTAAGCAATTAAATAAAGAACAAAAGCAGTTTTTTGAGAAGATGCTTGAAGATGAGAACTTTAAGCCTAACCCATCAAAAACGGATAAATCATTTTTTGAAAAAGTAAAAGACATGTTCAGTTAAGGACTGTAATAATTCAAAAAATAAGTGCATAATTACACATATTTAAAATTATGTTTCTTATATTTGTGATGTTGTTAGTTATAAACTAATAACACTTTTTCTTTTTCATAGCAATTTTCCCACTCATTCTTTGAGTGGGTTTTTTATTTTTTAGAAAAAAAACATAAGCAGGTCGGCTTATCGCTTGTTCATTCAAGAGGAAAGTCCGGGCACCATAGAGCAAGCATAGCGGATAACATCCGTCGTTTCTTTCGGGAAATAGGACCAGTGCAACAGAAAGAATGTACAGTTCGGCTGTAGTGAAACCAGGTAAACTCTATGCGGTGAAATGTCATGTAAACTGGAGCTAGAGGGCTGCTCGCTCGATTCCAGAGGGTAGGCAGATTGAGTCTAGCAGTAATGTTAGACCTAGATAAATGATAAGCACTCTTTTTTAGAGTACAGAACCCGGCTTATAGACCTGCTTTTTTATGTTTTTCTTGAAATAAGCCTCTTTTTTTACATTTATTATTTTTTTTACAGTATAAAACGTTTGCTATTTATACTATTTATAAATTTATCGGTATTTTGATAAAAATACTGAAAAAAGTTAGTCAATTTTGTATATTCGCAGAACTCAAAATGTAAACAAACTAAATTATATAAAGACTATGGCTTTTGATATTGACATGATTAAGGGAGTCTATTCACGTATGTCCGCTAATATTGAAGCGGCTCGTGAACATGTTGGACGTCCACTTACGCTATCTGAAAAAATCCTTTATAACCACTTATGGGAAGGGAAAACTAAAAACTCTTTTACTCGAGGGAAGGATTATGTTGATTTTGCCCCTGACCGAATTGCATGTCAAGATGCAACGGCACAAATGGCTCTTCTTCAATTTATGCAAGCAGGTAAAAACAAAGTTGCTGTTCCTACAACGGTGCATTGTGATCACCTTATTCAAGCTAAATTAGGTGCAAGTGAAGATTTGGCTTTTGCCAATAAAAATTCTAAGGAAGTTTTTGACTTCTTAGCTTCTGTATCTGATAAATACGGTATCGGGTTCTGGAAACCTGGGGCTGGTATTATTCATCAAGTTGTCTTAGAAAATTATGCATTTCCTGGAGGAATGATGATTGGAACTGATTCTCATACTGTAAATGCAGGAGGATTGGGAATGTTAGCTATTGGTGTCGGTGGTGCTGACGCTGTTGATGTAATGGCAGGTATGCCATGGGAACTTAAATTCCCTAAATTAATAGGGGTTAAGTTAACCGGTAAACTAAGTGGTTGGGCTGCTCCTAAAGATGTAATTCTTAAGGTTGCTGGTATTCTTACTGTAAAAGGTGGAACAGGAGCGATCGTTGAATATTTCGGAGAAGGTGCGCAAGCTTTATCTGCAACAGGTAAAGGGACTATTTGTAATATGGGAGCCGAAGTAGGTGCTACCACTTCTACATTTGGTTATGACGCTTCTATGGAGCGTTATTTGAGGTCGACTGATAGAGCTGACATCGCTGATGCAGCTAATGAAATTGCAGAACACCTAACAGGTGATCAAGAAGTTTATGATAATCCGGAACAATATTTTGATCAAGTTATCGAAATTAATCTAGATGAACTTAAGCCTTATATCAATGGACCTTTTACTCCAGACCGTGCTACGAAAGTAGAGGAGATGAAAAATGAGGCTCAAACAAACGAATGGCCTTTAAAGGTAGAGTGGGGACTTATTGGTTCTTGTACCAATTCTTCCTACGAAGATATTTCACGAGCGGCTTCTATTGCTAAACAAGCTGTTGATAAAGGATTAGTTGCTAAAGCAGAATTCGGTATCAATCCAGGTTCTGAACAAGTTCGTTACACCTTAGAAAGAGATGGCTATTTAGATATCTTTGAAGATTTAAATACTAAAATATTTACTAATGCTTGTGGTCCATGTATCGGACAATGGGATAGAGCCGGTGCAGATAAACAAGAGAAAAACACAATCATTCACTCTTTTAACAGAAACTTTTCTAAAAGAGCAGATGGAAACCCTAACACGCATGCCTTTGTTGCCTCGCCTGAAATGGTTGCAGCAGTTGCAATTTCTGGACGTTTGGACTTCAATCCAATGACAGACAAATTAATCAACAAGGATGGAGAAGAAGTAATGTTGGATGAACCAACTGGTTTCGAATTACCACCTAAAGGATTTGCTGTAGAAGATGCAGGTTACCTTGCACCTCAGGAAGATGGATCAGGAGTTAATGTTGTTGTATCGGAAGATTCTGAGCGCTTACAATTACTTACGCCATTCGAACCTCTTGGTTATGATATTATGGGTGCTAAATTATTGATCAAAGCTTTTGGAAAATGTACTACGGATCACATTTCTATGGCTGGACCATGGTTGAGATTTAGAGGACATCTAGACAATATCTCTGACAACTGTTTAATTGGTGCAGTAAATGCTTACCACAAAGGAACAAACAATGTTAAGAATCAATTGACTGGAGAATACGGACCAGTTCCTGCAACGGCTAGAGCCTATAAAGCTGCAGGAGTAAAGTCTATCGTTGTTGGTGATCACAATTATGGAGAAGGTTCTTCACGTGAGCACGCAGCAATGGAACCACGTCATCTAGGTGTTGCAGCGGTAATAGTTAAATCATTTGCTCGTATCCACGAGACGAACTTGAAGAAACAAGGGATGTTAGGATTAACTTTTGCTAACGAAGCTGATTATGACTTAATTCAGGAAGATGATACTTTCAACTTTGTTGACCTTCAAGAGTTCGCTCCTGGGAAGCAGTTGACACTTGAGATTGTTCATGTTGATGGGGCCGTTGATATGATTAAATTGAACCATACTTATAATGCTGGACAAATCCAGTGGTTTAAAGAAGGTTCAGCTCTAAACCTTATCAAGAAAGAAAACGCTGTATAAATTTTTATACCAGTTTCTATAAAACTAAAAAGCCTCTTCAAATTGAAGAGGCTTTTTTTATTTGCTTAATCTAAGTCTGTCTTATTGCTTAGGGCTTTTCCATATTTCTTGACGCTTTTGCTGCGCCTTGGTAGGATTTTTCATCAACTCAAATAGATCTTTATCTACTTGCGCCTCTGTACTCACTTCTAATTCAACCTGTTTTTCTTGTCTGACTAGACTTAGTTTTACTGTCGAACCTACAGCTTGTCCAGCTAGAGCTTCGTTTACTTGTTGAGCCGTGGCATTCGTATAGGCTTTTCCATCTACCGCTAGGATAAAGTCTCCTCGTTTAAGGTCGCCTTTATCTTGAATCACATACATTCCTCTACCTGTAGGATATAAACTCAAGTTTAAACTTGAAATTTCTGGGTTTACCAATTCCTCCTCATAATTAATTCCTACGGTGGCATATAATTCTTTAAATGGCAACTTTTCAGTCCCTTTAATATATGCGTTAATGAACTCACCAATTTCAGGATAAGTCATATCCGTAACAGTCTGGAAAAATGTAGCTTCATCAAATGGAGTATTCGGTCCATAAACTTTAGATAATTTATTCATTAAATCTCTCAAACCAAGACTTCCATTAGAAAGGTCTAAAAGTTTTAAATCTAACAATCCAGCGACTAAGGCACCTCTCATGTAGATATTCCCATATTGACGTTGTCCGTCTTCTGAATAGGAGTTTAGAGCCAGTTCAACTAGAGAATAGTTAGGATCGTAGAAACTTTTATCTGTTTGTACTTTTTGATGTAACATCCCTAAATAATCATCTAAGGTTGTAAGTCCATCTTGCAATAACATCATATGAGATGCCCATTCTGTAGTTCCTTCATAGAGCCATAAATGCTGAGAAGGTACAGGAGTGACAAAATTAAATTCTTGAATAATTTCAGAATGAATGTTTAAAGGAGTAATCACGTGGAAAAACTCATGAGCTGCTGTTTCCACAACACCTTGACCAATCTGTTCCCAAGGACCTTCAGCATAAATATACTCTGAACTATAACTGTGTTCCCAAGCGCCTGCAGTTCTATCTTCAAATAAATATAAGAAGGTATAGCGATTTACTGGAAGCCCATCTACAAATTTAGAAGCGGCAAAAAGCATGTCATTCATGTCTTCTAAAACCTCTGAAGAATTAATTAACCCAGTCTTAGAATAGGTATACACCTCTACTTCAGTCTGTTCAACCATTTTAGACGCCCTAGTCAAATTCCCAAGTAGAATAGGAGAGTCCACAAGATAATCATAGCTTGTCGCTATATAGTCACCTTCGGCATCCTTTGACATTGCTGTTCCTACTTTCCACGAAGAAGGGTAGTCTATATCAATACTCATAGGACTACTTTGTTTTCCTAAAAAGTATCCAAATACTCCTTGTCCATTGATCAGTACATGATCTTCTTCAATAGAAGTTCCACACATTTCATAGATTGGGTTTTTTTCAACCTTTGTATCCCATGTTTCAGCTATTTCATAAGTAATTTTTGCCAACTCAGGTGTCTTAGCAATACGGTATTGATTAATTCCAAGTGGAGTTACCAATAAGCTATTTCCTTTTGAATCAAAAGCTTTGAAATTTGAAACATAGCGTCCAATATTCATTACCTGATAAGTTCCTGGAGCAGTTGACGCAAATTGGAAGATATTCTCTTCTTCCTTAAGGCCACTTACCTCAAGACTTACTTTAAAAGTATCGTTAGAACGATCATTCAAATTAACGCTATAGTCCATCTCAAAAGGAACCTCTTTTGTCTTAAACATCCCACAAGAGGACAGCATTAATCCAAGTCCCGCAATAGCGAAACCAATTCTTAAGTTTTTCATTTGTTATTGTTTGTTATTGATTTGTTTGTTATGTTTCCTAAAAAACGCTTCTCTCTGATCAAAATTCTCATGTTCCACTGCAAGATGAATCTCACTGAACAAGTCCAAAAACTGCTTGCGATGGGCCTGAACCTTGTTTGTCCTTAGATTAAAGTGGACAAAATTCATCCAGGCTAAACTTTTGATTTTAGTACCATGCTCCTCATACATACGGAGTTCCACTAAGGTATGGTTTTTTCCAAAATCAATAATTTGAGATTCTATTCTCACTCGCTCCATAGGAAGTGCAGGTTGAATAAAGGCTAGTTTAGAATTCGAAACGACCCATCCAATACCTTCATTCTTAACCAAATCAAAGAGATTTAAATTATAAAACTCTAATAAATGGTCCTCCCTGGCATTCACA
>JBMYWH010000013.1:0-61528 GCA_049607205.1 Flavobacteriaceae bacterium
AGAATATAACAATTGGTTTAATTGAGCTGTTCCTTTCACAGAGTATTCCTGATTGAATCCCCCCGTAGCTGCGACCAATTCTGGGTCAACATATAAACCCGTTGCTGAAATTCCAAGATCTGGAAAATAGTTTGAAAAAACACTTTTTAACTCCTGTCCTTGAATAGCAATATTTTGCTCACTGGACTTTAAGCTTAAGTTCTGACTTAATGTTTTATCTACTACGTCAATCAAACTGTATTTCTCATCCCCAAAAACCTTGTTAAAGTCTCCTACAAATTCTGTTTCAGAAATCAAATTGTATTTAATTCCTAAACCAACCTCTTCTGCTACATTAAAATTAAGAGTCAAACCTTTACTGTATTGAATGTTTACTGGAATGTCACTTGCATTATCCCCATCTTCAAAAATACGTTCTATGTTCAATGCAATCCTCCTAAAGATTTGCTGAATGTTTCCATCAGATTGGTTAGAAGCCATAATCCCTTTGATTACGTCTTCTTTACCATAAGCAGAAAACGAAGGTTGATTAAAAGCCGTAATACGTCCTATAAAATCATCATGTGCCTGAGAGCTCAAATTACTTCCTGCTGCGACATAATAGGCGTCAAAACCTGATAAATCACCATTTTTAACAAAGTCTTCATCTACTGGTATAATTTCATAATGTCCCAATTCATCTTCTAGAATTTTTGCCATAAGATCTTCTACCGGTAATAAATCCAAAGTGTAGTCATCTATTAGAATAGCCAATCTTTTATAGTCATAAAGTTCTCTAAAGTCCCTCAAATCCTCAGAAAAAGAAATAGGAGTAATAAGATAATTCAAATTGTGAATACCTGAAGTAGTTTTAGAAGATTCAATCGGAATAAAATCTCTATTAACACTTCCGAACACTATGGTTGCAGAATGAAAATCCGGATTTTTCTGATAGATCATCATATTGTCTACTACACCAAAAACTAAAATAACATCCTGATTTTTATCCTTTAAGAAATCATAATTCTCTCTGGCCTTATCAAGGTTATAATTATTTTCTAAAACGTAGTCCACATGAATAGGAATCTCATTTCCTATAACGTTACGAACTTCATTGAATAATAACTCAGAATCTTCTAAATAGCGATCTGTACGCTGATCAATTAATACAGAAATATTCAAAACTTCCTTGTTTTGTGCAGTTAAAACACTGCTTAAAAGAAGTAAGAATAGGGTTATTTTATGTCTAAACATTAGTCTTAAGTATAATTTCAAATATAATCTTAATTATCCAACCATTCTCTAAATTCAGTAGCTTTTCGCTTACTGATATGAATAGGATCTTGAATTGCTGCATCCAATTCAACTAAAAGTTTCCCATTAAAGTATTTATGGATTTTATGAACGAACTTTTTATGTATAATATTTTGCCTGTTTGCTTTAAAAAATAATTTTGGATTTAAAAAAGATTCAAATTCCTCCAAGGATTTATCACCTATGTATCGTTTTCCATCTTTCGCAAGGACTTTTAATACAGCATCCTCTATAAATATACAAACAATATCTTTACTTTCAACAGGATACCAAGCTCCAAGTCGTTCTAGTAAAAAGGAATCTTTATACGCTCCCCCACTTAGTTCCTTTATAAGAGATTCTAAATTTACAGAGACTTGAGAAGAGGCATGCTTACGTTGTTCATATTTTTGTAAAGCATTTTCTAAAGCTACTTTTTTAATTGGTTTAAGCAAATAATCAATACTGTGAAGCTCAAATGCTTTTAGTGCATATTGATCATATGCGGTCGTAAAGATGATGGGACAAGGCTGTTCTATGTCTTTAAAGATTTCAAAACTTAATCCATCCCCTAACTCAATGTCAAGAAAAATCAGATCCAATTCTGGAGCTTCCTTTAAATAGGCAATGGTCGAGGATATGGTATCGCAGATTTTAACCACTTCAACCTTTAAATCCTTCAAGTTTTTCTGGAGCATATTTTGAGCTAAAAACTCATCCTCTACTATTAATACTTTTTTAATCATTTTAATCTTAAGGTCACATGGAACAAGTTTTGATCCTTTGTAATTTTAATTTCTGGGTAATTTAATAAATTAAAGCGTTTATTAAGATTCATAAGTCCTACACCAGTTGATTTAACACCTTTTTTTTCTTGAATTTCGTTAACAACTTCAACTGATTCATCGCTTACTTTCACTTGAATATTCAAAGGCTTAGAACTTGAAATTTCATTGTGCTTCACAGCATTTTCTAATAAAAGTTGAATACTCATTGGAGGAATTGAGTGCATCTCATTTTCAGCTTGAAAATCCCACTGTACATTTAAGTTATCTCCGTGACGAATTTTTTGTAATCCAATATACTTTTTAGAAAAACTAAGTTCTTCTTCTATGCTTACTTTTTTTCTGTCCGAACTATTCAAGATATATCTATAGATGTCTGAGAGCTCGGATATAAACTCCACAGCTTGATCATTATCCATTACCATCGCGGATAAACTATTCAAAGAATTGAACAAAAAATGAGGGTTGAGCTGTGTTTTCAAACCACTTAATTCACTTTCAATCAAACTCATCTTTAATCGATCACCTTGTAATTTTGCTATATCTCTTGATTCTTGGACCTTCAAAAAAGTTGCTAGAACGATCATGATGGCAAGAATAAGTAAATAGGCTCCTTTATTATACACAAGTTCTAATTCCGAATTAAACCCTCCTAAAAAAGTAGATTGGATTAAAGAATATAAACTTGTAAAAATTAGATATAACAAGACATTTACGAGGATGATAAACAACATCTCTCCCATCGGAATCTTCTTAGCTAATCTTTTAGATTTCGTATTGAAATACAAAATACAATAGCCATAGAAATAAACCATCAAGCCCCTTACCACCAACTCATAGGACTTAGTAAACTCCAAAAAACCTTTAGGAAGATAAACATCTTTTAAATAGAGGTATACTCGTGGCAAGAGATAGAGCATTGCAACTACAAAGGCAATGATCTCTAATTTATATTTGGTGAAAGATTTAAAATTATAGTTCATAAAAAAAACCGCCGATTAAGGCGGTTCAATATATTAATTTACTTTTTTAGTAATCTCTCTAACAATTTTTTTCGAAACAACTTCAGCACTAGATCCTAAGGTAGTAGGATTATCTACAGAAAGAGTAACTGCACCTAGCATTTGATCTTTTTCAGAAGCTCTCAAGTCATAAACAACAGTTTCTAAAATATATTTTTTATTCACCGTAGTTACACTTGAACTGTAACTGGAAACACCTCCCATATAAAAGGAACCATAATACCCATAAAAACCTCCATAATATCCTCCGTACATTCTAGGTCCATAATAGCCATAATTGTCTCCTGTATATTGAGTCGACGCATATTCTTGTTTCTCCTTCAAAACCGTCATTACTACAATTTCAATTCCATCAGATTCCAATTGTCTTTTAAACTTATCAATCTGCTGTTTGGAAATAGAATCTTTAGGTTTATTGCCAGGATACATGGAAAGGCTTGTATATGCCTCAAAACCTTTAGCCTTAAGTCCCTGTTCTATACCACTTTCAAATCGAAGTCTTGCAATTTCATCAGATAGCGGCGCAATCACTAATATTTTACCGTTTTCTATACCTTCTAAATCCTTCTTTTTCCAATAGTCAACAACTTGTACACTAGAACAACTTGACAGTATTAAAAATAGACTAAAAACTCCAATTAATTTCTTCATAATATTAGTTATATAAACATGAACTCTGTTTCATAAGGCTCATTGGCTCTAATTAGCTTGACCTTCTTGATTTGTTTGTTAAAGGCAAATCTAGGATTAATTTTTTGTAATGCAATTCTAAAAATCTTTTTAACTTTTTTCATAGTATTTCTTTTAATACGTTAAACTTCCTGACTTTAATTTGAACGACTCTAGTTTTTCTTTCAATCTGGGAAGTAAATAATGTACAACCCAATTCTTTTGAAAATAAACGTAAGCTCTAGCCTTTTTTAAATTTGTTTTTTTCATATCTCTTGGATTTTAAATTCATTCTAAAGATAAGGGAATCTACCCTTAAATAGGGAGCAAAAATCAGTGAACGACCCAAATTAAGACCTGAAAGACCCTAGAATCCATCTCTCGTATTTTTTTTATAAATTTCAAGAACCAAAAACCAAACCAAATGACTAAAAAAACAAATATTATCGTCAGCATTCTAATTACCTTATGGGCCTTAATCGGAGTATCTTCCTATTTAGCGCAAGCCTATATGGATCAAACTGCATTAGATATGCTTCCAGAAGAATGGCAAGCCTATTATCAAAATTTCCCAGCCTGGGCGACAGCAGCATTTGCCACAGCCGTATTTTCAGAATTACTTGCAGCTGTGTTACTCTTTTTTAAATCCAAATGGGCCTATTATCTTTTCATACTTTCTTTAGTGGCAGTATTAATTCAAAATGGATATAACTTCTTGGTACAAGATTATATAGCAATGGACCTAGGGCAATCTATTTTACCCGCAATTATCATTATTGTAAACCTCTTGATGATTCGCTACAGTAAAAGACTCATGGAAAATTAAAATCAAAAAAAAGGCTCCTACTTATGGAGCCTTTTAAATTAACAGCAGAAGGTTTTAAAAATTAAAATTTAAACCTAACATATAATTCCTACCTAAAGTACTATAGCCAAGTCGTTCTGTAAACTCAGCATTTAGAATATTGTTAGCCGCAACATTTATACTCATAAAATCAGTAGGTCTTATTCGATAATTAAAATCTAAAAGACTATAGGCCTCCAAGGTCAAAATTTCTGCAGGCCACGCTCTAAAGTCTTCTACAAAACGGTCTCCATTATATTGATAATTCAACATAAAATTATGGATCTTAAAATCATAAGAAACTTGAGCTCTAGCCAAATCCTTTGGTGTATAATTTGACTTTTCTTCGTCTAATTCGGTGTGGGTATAACTTAGGTTTAAATCTAAATTACTTACAAGCTCTATATAGAACTCAAATTCTATCCCGGAGAACTTATATATCGCATTTAAATCATTTACATAATAGGACGCAAAGGTCTCAGGGTCCGTATAAAAAATGATTGGATCCTTATCTGATCTATTAAAATAGGTCAAGCCAACAGACCAACGTTCATTTTGTTCATAGGCCAATCCAATTTCAAAGTTCTCAGAGGATTCAGGAACTAAATCCGTATTTCCATATTGTGAAAACAATTGATATAAACTTGGAACTATATAGGCTGTAGAATAGCTTGTATTCACTCTTAATTGCTCATTGAACTGATAAAACACATTAGCGTCATAGGTCAGATTACTCTTGTATACATTGTGATAATTGTATCTCGCTCCAGCATCAAGACCCAAACCATAAGAAGTTCTATAAGAAAAACTGCTATACAAATCAACGGATCTGAACTGGTATAGAGCTCCCTGAACAAGTTCGTATGGTCCATAATTCTTAGTGTTTTGATATTCAAAGCTCATTCCTGAAATATTCTCTAATTGATCAGAAATTTGGACTTGATTAAATAGATCCGATTTAAAAGATTCCGTTAAATATTTATAATCATCTATGCCACCAGCCCAGGTATTCTCGGCTTGTAAAGTCCTTCGTAAATTTGAATATGAATTTTGCCAAGTCACGGCACCCTTTGCATAGCGATACTCTGGCTGGAATACTAGCCTATTGAGTTCTGATTTTGAATTGTTTAATTCACTATCTGTAAAAGCTCCTGCATCATAGTCTTGATCGTTATTTTGATACATATAAAACAAATCCATCTTAAAGGAATTTGTTAGCTTTTGACCCATATTTACTTGTATACTTTGAGAATCAAAGGAATCTTTTTCAAATTCTCCATTAGGATCATAGGCCTCAGAGATTCCTTTTGAATTCGTAACAACTCCTTGAACCTGAACATGAAAATCACCAAAATTAGACCCTAGGATTAAACTGTTGTCAATTCTATTAAAATTTGGAGAGTCCGAAACCTCTTGTTCAGTTTTAAAACTGCTGTTAAAGTTCACACTTAGGCCTTCTTCTTTTTGTTCTTTACTGATCAAATTAATTACGGCAACGGCTGCTCCAGAACCATAAAGAGTACTCGAAGCTCCCTTCATTAATTCAATTCGTTCAATGGTCTCTAGGGGGATCAGATTCAAATCAAAACTATTATCGATACTCGAGGCATCATTCATGGGTATCCCATCCAATAAAATCAGAACCTGTTTGGTTCCTCCACCACGGATATAAATACTTTTAGGTGATCCCGCCTTTGAGTTCGCTCCTCCTATATAGACTCCTGGGAGGGCATTTATAGCATTGGAAAGGCTTTGGCCTTGATAGACCGATAGGGCAAGAGAATCCATAACTTGGATAATTTTCCCTTCGACATTCTTTTTTTGTGCAAATACTTTTGCATCAACCTGAACAGATTCTAACTGCTCGGTTCGATTTTGTGCATGATGTTGGCCGTAAAAACAAGCGAACACCACAAACAACAACATTGTTTTTTTGTTGTAATTCATGATTGGTCAATTGTTTTCAGGTAAAGGTGTAGTGGTGAAACTAAACTTCTATCCCGAAAGTTTGTATTATGTGTTTGAAATAGGCAGGTCTCCTGGCTCGTATCTTTTGTCTCCTTCCCGAAAAGATCATTTCAGTGGATTGTATTGACAAGAGGTTTTATAACTTACAGTTGCGGGAACAGCTCTTGATTTTCACAAGATTCCCTTTTAATTTTACACGAAGTAAAAACCAAATTTCATTGCAAATATAAATTAAATTCTATTTTTGTTTAAACTTTTTCCTTTTATGCGAAACATTTATTTTATCTCACTAGCCATACTGATAATAAGCTGCTCTAAACCAAAACAATACAACAACAACTTAGAGACGAGTTATCTACCAAAATACGCTAAAGGTTTCGTTATATCCCAGCAAAATGGGGCAAAACTACTGGGATTGATTCAAAACAAAGACACCATGTTTTATGAATTACTTCCCAAGAACTCGGTGGCCAAAACCTCTTTTGAAAAAATTATCACCCCGATAACATCAATAGTTCCAACCTCAAGTAGCTTTATAGCTTTTCTTGAGGCATTGCAAGTAGATCAAAGCATAGTTGGCTTTCCTAATTTTAATTATATATCTAGTGATAAGACCTACCAAAGAGCATTATTAGGAGAACTTACTGAATTGGGCGAGAACAATCAACTCAATATCGAGTCCTTGATCAAAACACAACCTGACTTATTAATGACCTTTAGCATACAAGGTGGAATTCAGGGTGAGCAAATAATAAAGGACTCCGGTATACAGGTCATTTACAATGGTGATTGGTTGGAGCAGCATCCCTTGGGACGCGCCGAATGGATTATAGTCTATGGTGCTTTATATGATAAAATGAATTTTGCCCAGGGTTTCTTTAAGCAAAGACAATCCGATTATAATGCTTCTAAAAAAGATATAATCGACCCTAAAAAGACCATGATCTCTGGAAGTATATTTCAAGGGGTATGGTACAGTCCAGGGGCCAATTCCTATACAGCTAAATTGTATAAAGATGCAGGACTCTCTTATGTTTTCAGAGACGATCCAGGAAATGGAAGTTTATCCCTTGATCCTGAATATGTGCTTTATCATGGAAAAAATGCCGAATTTTGGTTCGCACCAGATTCCTCAAAAAGCTTAGATCATTTAAAACAACAAAATAAACTATACAAGCAGTTTAAAGCTGTAAAAGAAGGAAATGTATTTTCCTATGCCCTTAAGACAGGTAAAAGTGGAGCTTTTCAATTTTTTGACCAAGCAGCTCTTTATCCCGATCGTGTGTTACAGGACTTAATTTATTGGAGTTCAAATCCCTCAAAAAGCGATTATGAACCCCATTATTTTAAACGTCTAGAATAACTCACCCTGATCTTTAGGTTCTTCAGGCGCTGGAGTTTCTATCACAGGTTCTGTATAAGGCAGAGCAGGAAGTGCTGTAACTTTCTTTACCTTTTCTAAACTAAATTGATTTCCTTGAGCTTTGATACCTTTTATCGCGATGAAATCTTCAAAATCTACCGTTATTGGCGCAAGAGATCGTTTAGAGAAATGCACTTCTGCCATAGGACGGTAATCCGTGGATACATAAGTCAATTGACTCTTAGCATCATCAGTAATGATCAAATCTTCCTTGGAAGGTTCTGCTAAAAATCTCTTGATATAATATTTTGACTTAGCCCCATCAAAATAGAGTACCGATACGGGTTTTCTAATATTGAGCTTTTCAAAACAAATATATTCATCAGTGAAATGCATACTAAGCTCTGGTTTAACCGTCTTAAGCACTCCTTTCTTATCTATCAACAACAATTGATCCTCAGCGGTAAACTCACCCAACAAAACACCACGCTCATCGGTATTAAGCCTCCTAATGGATTCATCAAACCAAATCTTTCTTGGTTTCAGGGTTGACTTACCAGCTGCCTTAAATTCAATTTTCCTAATCGGGAGTTTAGTCACTAAATTCCCCTTGGAAGACCTTCCCTTAATAAGGAGCTCAGAAAAATCTAAATCCCATTTGAGTTTCTTGACTGTGCCAACTGCTCTTAGATTCACAGTGACTACTTCAGCCTCACCGTTTGGATTTGCGGAGAAATAATGAATCTTAGACCCTTTATTACCATTGCATAAATCATATACTCTATCCCTAGTAATTGAAGTTACAAAAAAGCGCTTCATATAGCTTGGCCCTCCTTTTCCGTCTTGATAGATCAGATTGTAGACCGTACGTTTATCATTCTTTTTAAAGACAGCCACATGCATAATTCCTTTACCTACAAAGGTTTTGGAACTCACTTTAGTGACGATCATGCTACCGTCCTTTTTAAAGACTATAATATCATCAATATCAGAACAGTCTTCTATAAATTCATCCTTCTTAAGTCCTGTACCTATAAAACCTTCCTCCCTATTGACATAGAGTTTCTCATTTCTGATAACCACCTTAGTCGCGACAATATCATCAAAGCTTCTCAACTCGGTATGTCGCTCTTTCCCTTTACCAAATTTCTTTTTAAGATTTGTAAAATAAGCAATGGCAAAGTCAACAATATGGGCTAAATGATTTCTCACCTCGGCAATTTGATCCTCTAAAGAATCTATGTATTGCTGAGCCTTATCCAAATCAAACTTGGAGATTCTCTTAATTCGAATTTCCGTTAACCTTGTAATATCTTCAGTCGTAACAGCTCTCTTGAGATGTCCAATATGTGGTTTCAAACCTTCATCAATTGCTTTGATTACACCATCCCAGGTCTCTTCTTCTTCAATATCACGATAGATACGCTTTTCAATAAATATGCGTTCTAAAGAAGATGCATGCCATTGCGATTGAAGTTCGTTTAATTGTATTTCTAATTCGAGCCTCAAAAGATCAACGGTGTGATCCGTAGAGTTTTTGAGTAACTCACTCACTCCTACAAACCGAGGTTTATTGTCTTCAATGACACAGCAAAGCGGAGAGATAGAATTCTCACAGTTGGTAAAGGCGTACAGGGCATCAATGGTCTTGTCCGGAGAGATTCCATTAGGTAAGTGGATCATAATTTCCACTTTCTCTGCGGTATTATCCTCGACCTTTTTTATTTTAATTTTCCCCTTCTCATTGGCTTTCAAAATCGAATCAATCAGGGAAGAAGTCGTGGTTCCAAAAGGAATTTCGTCTATGACTAAGGTCTTCTTATCAAATTGCCTAATCTTAGCTCTTACCCTAACTTTACCTCCACGAAGACCATCATTATAATTACTTACATCGGCAATACCTCCTGTTAAAAAGTCAGGAAAAATAGTAAAACTCCTACCTTTTAAGTACTTAACAGAAGCATCGATAAGCTCATTGAAGTTATGTGGAAGAATCTTAGTAGAGAGTCCTACAGCAATCCCCTCTGCTCCTTGAGCAAGCAATAAAGGAAACTTTACCGGTAAATTAATAGGCTCCTTCCTTCTTCCGTCATAAGAGGCCTGCCATTTGGTTGTTTTAGGATTAAAAACAACATCCAAGGCAAATTTTGACAATCTAGCCTCAATATATCGAGAGGCAGCTGCACGGTCACCGGTAAGAATATTACCCCAGTTTCCCTGCATGTCAATCAAGAGTTCTTTCTGACCAAGTTGCACCATGGCATCAGAAATCGAAGCATCACCATGAGGGTGATATTGCATGGTATGTCCTACCAGATTCGCTACTTTATTATAACGTCCATCATCTAAATCCTTCATAGATTGAAGAATACGGCGCTGTACTGGTTTGAAACCATCTTCCATAGATGGTACGGCTCTTTCTAAAATAACATAAGAAGCGTAGTCCAGGAACCACTCCTTATACATTCCTGTAATCTTGGTAATACTATGGTCTTGAGTATTTTCGGGGCTTAGTTGTTCTTCGCTCATAGTTATTCTTCAATCAAATCTAATTCGACCTTAAGGTTTTCGATGATAAATTTCTGTCTGTCTGGTGTGTTTTTCCCCATATAAAAGGAAAGTAATTCTTGAATGGACTTTTCCTTATCAAGCATCACTGGATCCAACCTAATATCTTCTCCAATGAAAAACTTAAACTCGTCTGGAGAAATCTCCCCAAGTCCTTTAAATCGTGTGATTTCAACCTTTCCTGTTAAGCGGTTTTGGGCTTGGCCTTTTTCCTCCTCAGAATAACAATACACCGTTTCTTTTTTATTTCTAACTCTAAAAAGAGGAGTTTCTAGGATATAGAGATGTCCATCTTTAATCACCTCTGGGAAGAATTGTAAGAAAAAGGTGATTAACAACAAACGAATGTGCATACCATCCACATCGGCATCGGTTGCGATCACTATATTATTATAACGTAAATTCTCTATACCATCTTCTATATTCAAGGCTGCCTGTAAGAGATTAAACTCTTCATTCTCATATACGATTTTCTTAGACAAACCATAAGAGTTTAGAGGTTTCCCTTTTAAGGAAAAAACCGCTTGAGTATTTACATTTCTACTTTTAGTAATAGAACCACTCGCGGAATCTCCCTCAGTAATAAACAAGGTAGAATCTAGATAACTGTCCTTTTTGATATCTCCGAGATGTATTCTACAATCTCTTAATTTTTTATTGTGAAGGGAGGCTTTTTTGGCGCGCTCACGAGCCAGTTTTCTAATCCCAGACAATTCCTTTCTTTCCTTTTCTGCTTGGAGAATCTTTTTATGAATAAGCTCTGCAACATCTGGATGCTTATGCAAATAATTATCCAGATTACGACTCACGAAATCATTCACAAAAGTCCTTACCGTAGGAAGGTCCCCGCCCATCTCTGTAGAACCTAATTTGGTTTTAGTCTGACTCTCAAAAACAGGTTCCATCACCTTAATAGCAAAAGCGGCTACTACTGATTTTCTAACATCTGCTGCATCGAAGTTCTTTCCGAAGAAATCCCTAATGGTCTTGACTAATGATTCTCTAAAGGCGTTTAAATGGGTACCCCCTTGGGTGGTATGTTGCCCATTTACAAAAGAATGATACTCCTCATTGTATTGAGCCTTGGAAAAGGTCATCGCTACTTCTATATCTTCCCCTTCAAGGTGAATTATGGGAAATAATCTTGAGCTTTCCTCGATATTTTCTTCTAAAAGATCTTGAAGACCGTTTTCGGAGATGTATTTCTCTCCATTAAACACCACGGTCAATCCTCGATTCAAGTAGACATAGTTTTTGATCATGTTGATCACATACTCTTGTCTATATTTGAAGTTATGAAAGATAGAAGAATCAGGAACGAAAGTTATTTTTGTTCCCTTTCTCTGTGACGTTGTCTCTACTGCTGACTCTTCTATGAGCTCCCCCTTTGAAAATTCAGCCCATTTGGTCTGTCCATCTCTTATGGCTTGTACTTTAAAGTCTACGGATAAAGCATTTACCGCTTTAGTTCCGACACCATTAAGTCCCACAGATTTTTTAAAGGCCTTTGAATCGTATTTCCCTCCTGTATTCATTTTGGACACCACATCCACCACCTTACCTAAGGGGATTCCACGACCGTAATCCCTCACAGAGACCTTATCCTCTTTGATACTAATCTCTATGGTCTTACCTGCTCCCATCACGAATTCATCAATGGAGTTATCCAGCACCTCTTTCAACAGAATATAAATCCCATCATCTGCCGAAGATCCATCACCCAACTTACCGATATACATACCAGGTCGCATACGAATATGTTCCTTCCAATCAAGGGATCTAATATTATCTTCTGTATAATTTGTTTGAGTACTCATAGCCATTTAAAAATCTAGGATTGACGCTAATTTAAAATTATTAAAAGGAATAAAAAAAAAGTCTGTTAAAATGTTATTAACAGACTTTTTCATGTATATGATTCTCAATTTTTTAACTTAAACATTAAAGCGGAAATTCATCATATCTCCATCTTGAACGATATATTCTTTTCCTTCCACGGATAATTTTCCAGCTTCCTTCACTTTTGCTTCAGAACCGTACTTCACATAGTCATCATATTTGATCACTTCAGCACGAATAAATCCTTTTTCAAAATCCGTATGAATTACTCCTGCCGCTTGAGGAGCTGTATCCCCTATATGAATCGTCCAAGCTCTTACCTCTTTTTTCCCTGCAGTAAAATAAGTCTGAAGGTTTAATAAATGGTAAGCAGAACGGATCAATTTAGCACTTCCTGGCTCTTCAAGGCCTATATCAGACAAGAACATTTGACGCTCTTCATAATCGTCTAATTCATTAATATCAGCTTCTGTTCCCACAGCTAACACTAGTACCTCTGCATCTTCAGAAGCCACAGCTTCTTTCACTTTTTCAACATAAGCATTACCATTTACAGCCGATCCTTCATCTACATTACATACATAAAGAACTGGTTTGGCGGTAATATATTGTAAACTTTGAACAAATTCTTGTTCTTTTTCGGTAAACTCAATCGTACGAACTGACTTCCCTTCCAAGAGAACTTCTTCAATTTTTAAAAGAATCGCTAATTCAGCTTGAGCTTCCTTATTCCCTGTTTTTGCAGTACGTTTTACACGTTCCAAACGCTTTTCAGTCGTTTCTAAATCTTTTAACTGCAATTCAATATCAATCGTCTCCTTGTCTCTAATTGGATCCACTGAACCGTCGACATGAATGATATTCTCATTATCAAAACATCTTAACACGTGAATAATTGCATCCGTTTCTCTAATATTAGCAAGGAATTGATTCCCTAAACCTTCTCCTTTAGAAGCACCACGAACAAGACCTGCAATGTCTACTATTTCTACGATAGCAGGTTGAACTTTTTCTGGATCTACAAGCTCTGCTAATTTCTCTAAACGAGGATCTGGAACATTCACCACACCCACATTAGGTTCAATAGTACAAAATGGGAAATTTGCACTTTGAGCTTTTGCATTAGACAAACAATTAAAAAGTGTTGACTTACCTACATTTGGAAGTCCTACAATACCTGCTTTCATTATTTTATATTTTTCCGTGCAAATATACTATTTCATTTTGTTATACATATTGATATTTTTCATTTTACACTAAATATAGTTTACTTATCTTAGGCCTCGAAAATTTTAAACCTTAAACCCTTGAACACTAAAAACTACTCAAAAGCGTTTTACGTCTTAACGTCCCTATTTTTTATGTGGGGATTCATTACAGTCCTTGTCGATTCTTTGATACCTCGATTAAAAGAAGTCTTTGAACTCACTTATTTTCAGGCGGGATTAGTACAATTTGCTTTTTTCTTAGCTTATGGACTCTTATCCATACCCTCTGGAGCCATTTTATCTAAGATCGGTTATAAGAAAGGAATTATTTTAGGTTTATCCGTTATGGGTCTAGGTGCCTTATTGTTTTACCCAGCCGCTGAATTCAGACAGTTTTGGATTTTCTTAATTGGATATTTTGTTTTAGCCGGAGGAATGACTGTACTTCAAGTTGCTGCCAATCCTTATGTAGCAGTTTTAGGTGACGAAAATAGTGCCGCTTCTCGTTTGACGCTTTCACAAGCCTTCAACTCTCTTGGAGCTTCAATTGCTCCTTTATTTGGAGCGATGTTCTTATTAAGCGATAAGATTATGTCTACCGACGAGATCAATGCCATGTCTGAAACTGCAAAATCAACTTATATGGAAGGAGAAGCTTCAGCTGTTCAGTTGCCTTTTGTAATTCTCGCAGGAGCTCTTATTTTATTGGCCTTTGTGGTGTCAAGAGTAAAATTACCTAATATACTTTCTGGAGAAAGCACTGGTAGCTATGCAGGTGCATGGGCACACAAAAATCTTAAAATGGGAACTCTAGGAATCTTTTTATATGTAGGAGCTGAAGTTGCTATTGGAAGTTACCTAGTATCTTATTTCATCTCTATGGGAATGCCAGAATTAATCAAAGGCAATGAATTCATGTCAGGAATCGCATCAAGTCTATTAGGAGGAGATCTTGCTAATGTAGATTCAAAAGCCATTGTAGGAGCCTTTGTAACCTTCTATTGGACAGGAGCTATGGTCGGTCGTTTTGTTGGAGCTTATTTAAATAAAATCCTTAAACCTTCAACTGTACTTAGCGTTTTTGCACTAATCGCAGTATCCTTATTACTAATTTCCATGAATACAACTGGATTTGTGGCCATGTGGAGTATTTTATTAGTAGGATTATTCAATTCTATAATTTTCCCAACGATTTTCACACTTTCTCTTGAAGGGCTCGGTGAGAACAAGCCTCAAGCATCAGGAATTTTATGTACAGCGATCGTAGGAGGAGCTATTGTTCCACCGCTATATGGTTATATGACAGACCTTACAGGATTTAAGATTGCATTATTTGTAATGATAGCTTGTTATGCTTACATTTATTTCTTCGCAAAGAAAAGTAAAAACTTTGCGAGTGCATAACACTCATGAAAACTAACTACCTTTTATATTTTATCTTATTAACTATATGGGGATGTGGTTCTGATCAAAATCAGGACGCATCCCCATATTTTTTTGTCAATACTTTTATTGGAACTGGAGGCCACGGTCACACTTACCCTGGAGCAACTAGCCCTTTTGGGATGGTACAATTAAGCCCCGATACTCGTTTAGATGGTTGGGATGGCTGCTCAGGCTACCATTATACCGATACTCAGAGTTATGGGTTCTCTCATACCCATCTAAGCGGTACGGGGATTTCTGACTATGGAGACATCTTATTTCAACCTCTAGCCCAAGGCCAAAACCTCTCTCTCAGCTCCCTTATCCAAAACAAAGGATTACCCTACTCTTTTAATAAGGAAAGTGAACTTGCCGCACCTGGATATTATGAGCTCAATTATGATGCTGCGCATATTAAGGTAAAACTATCTGCGACCAAAAGAATAGGAATCCAGAACTATCATTTTGCAAGTGATACGATACAAAAAGTTTTATTAGATCTGAATCACAGAGACATTTTATTAGATTATCATCTAGAACAAGTAGATTCGGTAAGTCTCAGAGGTTATCGTAGGTCTAAAGCTTGGGCGCAGGATCAAAGAATCTATTTTTACACCCAATTCTCCGAGCCCATAAAACTTGTAAAAATGCCTTTTGAGCCAGGGCAGGAAGAATTAGCAAATAGATTTAGAATTATAAAAACTCTTCAGCCCACTGAGGACCTTACCCTTCAAACCGCTTTAAGCGCTGTCAGCATGGAGGGTGCTCAAAAGAACTTCTTGGCTGAATTCATTTCATGGAAGCTTCTAGACTACAAAGCTGTGGCACAAAAAGTATGGGAACAAGAGCTTAACAAAATCAAAGTTCAAGGCTCCAAGGAGGACAAAACCATTTTTTACAGCAGCCTCTATCACAGTCTCATTGCACCCAACACCTATAATGACGTGGATGGCTCCTATAGAGGATTGGACCAAAAAATCCATAAGGACAGCCTACACAACACCTATACCGTATTTTCCCTGTGGGACACCTTTAGAGCTGCCCACCCACTATACACCCTAATTGCACCAGAAGAAACTTCGGAATTCATCACCACCTTTTTAAAACATTATAAACAAGGAGGTCGTTTACCGGTTTGGGAACTTTCAGCCAACGAGACCGACTGTATGATTGGATACCACAGCATTCCCGTAATTTTTGATGCTTACCAAAAAGGCTATAGAGACTTTGATTTAGATTTGGCATTAGAAGCTATGAAGGCTAGTGCTATGGCAGATGGTTTTGGGCTTAAGTCCTATAAAAAAAATGGATATGTTGCCGCTCAAGATGAGGCAGAGTCCGTATCTAGAACCCTTGAATATGCCTATGACGATTGGTGTATTGCACAATTCGCTGGCAGTTTAAATGATCATAAGACTCAAGCACAATTCATCTCTAGAGCTTTGAATTATCAAAACGTATTTGACCCTCAAACTGGGTTTATGCGCGCTAGAGTGAATTCGGGTTGGTATAGCCCTTTTGACCCTAGAGAAGTGAATTTTAATTATACCGAAGCTAATGCCTGGCAATATTCCCTATTTGTTCCTCAAGACATTCGTGGAATGATCCGACTCTATCAGGGTCCTCAGGACTTAGAGGCTCATTTAGACCAAATGTTCAATGCTTCTGCCCAGACCTCTGGTCGCCATCAAGCAGATATTACCGGGCTTATCGGTCAATACGCTCATGGAAATGAACCGAGTCACCACATGGCTTATCTTTATAATTATATAGGCCAAGCGTCAAAGACCCAAAACTACGTTCACCGTATCAAAACGGAACTCTACCACAATACCCCAGATGGACTCTCAGGAAATGAGGATTGTGGACAGATGAGTGCATGGTATGTATTCTCCTCCTTAGGTTTCTATCCGGTGAGTCCTGGATCTAATACCTACAGCATCGGTCAGCCTAGTTTTAAGCAAGCCGAACTTAGTCTACCCAATGGAAAAACACTTAAAATCAAGGCTCCTAAGTTAAGCGACGAAGCCATTTATGTCAAAAAAGCACTTTTAAACGGTAAAGCTCTAGATTCTTGGGAGCTAAATCATTTTGATTTAATGCGAGGTGGAGTATTAGAATTTGAGATGACTTCAGATGCTTCTCAGGTTCCGAATTTAGAAACTCAAGGAACCTTAATCGATGCTCAAATTGCGGTATCTCCACTTATAAGTGCTAAGAGTAAAACATTTACAGATTCCTTGAAAATAGAACTTTCTTTACCTGCTCGCAATGATGATACTCAGATCTATTTTAAAAGACCAGGTCAGAGATTCCAGCGATATGAGCAGCCTTTTTACATTCATAATTCCGAAACCATAAAAGCCTATAGTGCACTTGCTTCAGAGACTAGGTTTAAAGAAAATGTAGGGCCTATGGACAAGATTTCTCAAGAGAAAAACTCCAAACTGGTTGAGGCTGATTTTGTGAAAATTCCTGAGGGCAGAACAATTGAAATTCAGAGCGTTTACAACCCTCAGTACTCAGCAGAGGGGAATAAAGCCTTAATCGATTACCAAAAGGGAGGAGAAAACTTCAGAACTGGCTATTGGCAGGGTTATCAAGGTCAAGATGTGATAGCAATTATGGATTTAGGCAAAATTCAAGACATTACAAGTCTTAACACCACTTACCTTCAAGATGCTGGATCATGGATCTGGCTACCTAAGCAAGTTCGCTATGACATCTCTAAAGATGGAAAGAATTTTAAATCTCTTGGAAGCATTAATCACAGCATAGGTCTAGATACGGATCACCCAGTTCTCAAAGATTTCAAACTCAATACCCAAGCTCGTGGACGCTATATTCGAATGACTGCAGTAAATCGTGGTCCATGTCCTGAATGGCATCAAGGGGCTGGAGGTGATTCATGGATCTTTATAGACGAGTTTGAAGTAACTAATTAATTCAGACCTAAAGCTTCTTTGATGGAATCCACTTTTTCGGGATTGATGATGCGATTGCCACCAAAACTGTAGGCGTCACTTGTATCATTAGTCCCTATGCTGAAATGCAACTGCTGAATACCTGCAGCTCTCATCATTCTAACATTGTTTGCTTGTATTCCACTTCCAGCCATAATATCAATTTTATCTCCATAGCGCTCTTGAGCGCGTTGAAGTTGATCTAGACCCTCCATAGCTTTCACTCCTCCACCAGCGGTCAATACTCTGTGAGTATTCCAGGAAATCAAACGTTCCAAGGCCAGTTCATAATCCGGAGTCAAGTCTATTGCCCTGTGGATGGTTACTTGAAGACCTAATTCACGTGCATAACTAATGAGTAATTGATTTTCTAAGGCTAGGGTATTATCCCTGTTCAATAGCCCAAAAACCACTCCATGAGCTTTAGCTCGAGCAACGGCCTTTATATCTCTTTTCATGATCTCTATCTCCTTATCCGAATAACAGAAATCACCTCCACGAGGTCGTATCATTACATGAGTTTCAATATTCTTAAGTTTAGCACTCATGCGGATTAAACCGTACGACGGAGTTAAACCACCTTCAGATAGAGCAGAACATAATTCTACGCGTTTAAACCCATTTTTTGCTGCAAATTGTGCTTCTTCAATATTCTCTATACAAGCTTCTAAGATCATTATCGGGTATATTTAGCATCAATTAGTTCATTTTGTTTTGAAGTAGTTAGCGCATAATTAAAACCTTGATATACGCTATAAGCACCTACTCTACCTTGCATATCCATGGCCAGAAAACCAACTTGAAGATCTTTTAAATCTTTATGTTTCTTAACGATTCTCGCTATTGCTTTTTCACAGGCCTCTTGAGGGTGCATTCCTGAGCGCATGAGTTCAACTACTGTAGCACTTCCTGCAATTCTAACGATAGCTTCTCCCATTCCAGTTGCAGTACATCCTCCAACCTCATTATCAATGAAAAGACCTGCTCCGATTATAGGCGAATCACCTACTCTCCCGCGCATTTTGTAGGCCATTCCACTGGTGGTGCACGCACCTGCAATCTTCCCATTTTCATCCATAGCTAGGAGTCCTATAGTATCGTGATTCTCCACGTTTACTTCCGTTTTATATTGAGAATCTTTTTTCCACTTTTCCCAAGCCTTTTTTGATTCAGGAGTTAGTAAATTTTTCTTTTCAAATCCTTGATCTACCGCAAATTCTTGAGCTCCCTGCCCATTCAAAATAACATGGGGTGTATTTTCCATTACTTTTCTAGCAACGGAAATAGGATGTTCTATCTCTTCTAAACACATCACAGATCCACAAGAAGAATCATCATCCATAATACAAGCATCTAAGGTTACATACCCTTCTCGATCAGGTCGTCCCCCGTATCCAACTGAAGTTACCTTGGGATCAGATTCTACAACCCGAGCTCCTTGTTCAACTGCGTCTAAAGCAGAACCTCCATTGGATAAAATCTCCCAGCCCGCTGCATTGGCTTGCATCCCGTGATTCCAAGTAGAAATCATTAGAGGTTTAATCACATTTGAGCTTTGGGCTCTTAAAGATTTAGGGTAAGCCGCTAGGGCTAAAGAACTTATAGTGGTTATTTTTAAAAAATCTCTTCTTGTTTTCATAGTTGATTCTTGTTTTGAAGAAAGAAAGATAAAAAAAAAAGATCTTTCTCTTGAGGGAGAAAGATCTTTTAAAATTTCTTGATCTATGATTATTCGTTGTGTAAAAACTTTTGTTTACCTAAAAGTTCTTCTTCTGTTTCTACTACATCTTCATCAGGAACACAACAATCTACGGGACATACAGCCGCACACTGTGGTTCATCATGAAAACCTTTACATTCTGTACACTTGTCCGGAACGATATAATATACATCATCACTGATTGCCTCTTGCTCTTCATCAGCATTGTAGGCGCTTCCACTAGGCAACACTATGTTACCCTTTAATTCAGTACCATCTGAAAATCTCCAATCTTCAGCTCCTTCATAAATTGCATTATTAGGACATTCCGGTTCACAAGCCCCGCAATTGATACATTCGTCAGTAATTATAATTGCCATTGTATATTTTGATTAAATTTGCACAACAAAAATAAACAAATCTTTGTAAATACATCTCATGTCTATATCAAAACGAATTAAAAGTTTCAGCCGATTAGGATTATTCCTAAATCAATTTAAAGAAGAAGGGACTATTTCAGTAGATCTTAAGGAAAATGACAGTTTCTTAAAACCCTTTGAAATGCTACTAAATCGCGCTAGTGAAACCAATCCTTGGTTTACTCGATCAGAAATTATTTTTTCTTTAGAGAGTTGGGCGAAGGCTTTAACTGAGGAAAATCTTGAGAATTGGATTTCTAAATATGACTTAAAAGAGCCTGAAACACCTAAAAGAATTGCTGTGATCATGGCAGGAAACATTCCTTTAGTTGGTTTTCATGACTTTTTATCAGTCCTGTTAACAGGGAATTACATTCAGGCAAAATTATCTTCTAATGATCCTCATTTTATGGAAATGATTGCTCATTTTCTTAAAGATCAAGATGATTTTTTCAAAGATGCCATTGAGATCACTAAAGAAGAATTAAGTGATTTCGACGCAGTAATTGCTACCGGAAGTGATAATACTGCTCGATATTTCGAATATTACTTCGGGAAACATCCCAATATAATCAGACATAACCGTAATTCAGTAGCCATATTGACTGGGAATGAAACTCAAGAAGAATTGCGAGCTTTAGGTGAAGATATTTTCAGGTACTTCGGATTAGGTTGCAGAAATGTTTCAAAATTATATGTTCCTGAGAACTACAATTTTGACCCCTTTTTTCAGGCCATGTATCATTTTAAAGATTTGACGAAAAATCAGAGATACATGAATAACTTTGACTATAATAAAGCCGTATTTCTAATGAGTGAAAGCGAAAATATGTTAGAGAATGGGTTTATGTTGCTCAAAGAAGATACCAACTTTTCATCACCGATTGCTTGTTTATTTTTTGAACACTACAAGGATGAAGAGAGTCTGAAAAAGGAACTTTTAGAACAGAATGATCGCATACAATGTAAGGTAGGAACATCTGGAGGAGACTTTATTCCTTTTGGAAAAGCACAACAACCTGACTTAAAAGATTATGCAGATGGTGTAGATACAATTGAATTTCTTAAAAACTTAGGGTAATTATTCTGATTTTCTCATTTGTTTAAAGGGAAATTTTTCAGAACTTTGTAAGCTTAAAGTAGGATCAAACATGAAAATACATAATTTCAGCGCAGGACCCTGTATCCTGCCTCAAGAAGTTTTGAGTCAAGCCTCAAAATCAGTTCTTGAATTAGAAGAAACAGGATTATCACTTATTGAAATGTCTCACCGCTCTAAAGAGTTTGTGGGAATCATGAATAAAGCCATCGCCTTAGTAAAAGAATTATTAGAAGTTCCTGAGGGCTATGAAGTATTATTCCTTCAAGGAGGAGCTAGTTTAGAGTTTTTAATGGCTACTATGAACTTTTTACCTGAAAACGGAACAGCGGCTTATTTAGATACAGGTACTTGGAGTACTAAAGCCATTAAAGAAGCTAAAAATTTCGGTCACATCGAGATTGTAGCAAGTTCCAAGGATAAAAATTACAACTATATTCCTAAAGGATATGCAATTCCTGAGCAAGCGGCTTATTTGCACTTGACCTCGAACAATACCATTTTCGGAACTCAGATCAAGGAATTTCCTTCCACTGAAACTCCACTTTTATGTGATATGAGTTCAGATATCTTTTCTAAAAGAATTGATGTTTCTAAATTTGACTTGATTTATGCCGGAGCTCAGAAAAATATGGGACCAGCAGGAACAACCCTTGTGATTGTTAAAAAAGAGGCTTTAGGAAAAACGGGAAGAACAATTCCTTCCATGTTAGACTACCGTGTACACGCTGATAAGGAGTCCATGTTTAATACTCCTCCAGTATTCGCTGTTTACACTTCCATGTTGACCTTGGAATGGTTAAAAAATCTTGGTGGAGTTCAGGCTATTGAAAAATTAAATGAAGAAAAAGCAGCTCTTTTATACTCAGAAATTGATTCCAATTCGAAGTTCCAAGGAGTGGCAAATAAGGAGGACCGTTCTTTAATGAATGTAACCTTCCAACTTACTAATTCTGAAGATCAGGAGCGCTTTGATGCCTTGTGTACAACAAATGGAATTAGTGGTATAAAAGGACATCGTTCTGTAGGGGGATATAGAGCCAGCATCTACAATGCGATGCCTAAAGAAAGTGTTTTGGCCTTAGTCAACACAATGAAACAATTATAGAAAATATACGAAATGAATATTTTAGTTAATGACGGGATTTCGCCTGCGGGCTTAGACCGAATGAAACAAGCCGGGCTTAATGTACATGAGGTACATGTCGCTCAAGAACAACTTGAAAATTATATCAACGAGCATCAGATTGATGCCTTATGCGTTCGATCAAACACACAAGTTCCAAGTGAATTATTGGAAAACTGTCCAAGTATCAAAATTGTTGGCCGTGGTGGTGTAGGAATGGATAATATTGATGTGAGTTATGCTCAAGAAAACGGTATTGAAGTAATTAATACTCCCCTAGCCTCTTCTCACTCTGTGGCTGAATTGGTTTTTGCCCACCTATCAGGAATAGTAAGAAGTCTACCAGATTCAAACAGAAACATGCCTTTAGAAGGAGATGCCATGTTTAAGGACTTAAAAAAGGTTTATTCTGCTACTGGACGTGAGTTGAAAGGAAAGACTATGGGAATCTTTGGTTTAGGTCAGATTGGTCAGGCTACAGCGAAGATTGCTTTAGCTATGGGTATGAAGGTAATTGCTTTTGATCCCTATGTAAAAGATATTACGCTGAGCATTGACTTTTTTGATGGTCAAATGGTCAATTTCTCTATAGAAACTCAAGATAAAGAAACCGTACTAAAAGAGGCTGATTTCATTTCTCTTCACGTTCCGAGTCAAGATACTTATCTGATTGGAGAAAAAGAATTCGAAATGATGAAATCAACAGCTGTCCTGATCAATGCTTCTCGTGGAGATGTTGTCGATGAAGTTGCTCTTGTTCAAGCCTTGAGTTCAGATCAAATCGCCTTTGCGGGTCTTGATGTTTTTGAAAATGAGCCTAAGCCAGCGGTACAAATCTTGATGCATCCTCAAATATCTTTGAGTCCACATATCGGTGCTTCTACTGCTGAAGCTCAAGAAAGAGTAGGTTTAGAATTAGCAGATAAAATAATTGCCTTAAGTAAAACTTTATAGCTTCAATAGAAAAACCAGAATTTAATTCTGGTTTTTTTTAATATATAATTATCGAATATTATGTCCATAGCACAACACCTAAGTGAAATCAAAGCTGAATTACCTTCAAAAGTAGTCTTGGTAGCAGTTTCTAAAACCAAACCCATTGAGGATTTAGAACAAGCGTATGCTGCAGGTCAGCGTGTATTTGGTGAAAATAAGGTTCAAGAAATGTGTGAAAAACACGAAGGTCTTCCAAAAGATATTCAATGGCATATGATTGGGCATGTTCAGAGGAATAAAATTAAATACATGGCTCCCTTTGTGAGTTTAATCCATGGTGTTGATTCTATCAAAACGCTCAAAGAGGTTCATAAACAAGGACTCAAAAACAAGCGTATTATTCCTGTTTTGCTCCAAGTTAAAATTGCAAAAGAAGATACTAAGTTTGGTATTGAACCATCTGAGTTGAGCGACTTTCTTGAAGAAGTAGTAAATCTGGAATTAAAAAATGTTGAAATTCAGGGTTTTATGGGTATGGCAAGTAATCAGACAAAGCAAGAGGTTGTTCGTGAAGAATTTAGTATCTTGAAGACTCTATTCAATAAGTATCAAAATCAATTTTCCAATTTCCACACACTCTCTATGGGTATGAGTGGAGATTATAAAATAGCCATAGAAGAAGGCAGTACTATGGTAAGAGTTGGATCGGCTATTTTTGGAACAAGAAACTACGCTATTTAATGTATGTAATCATAGATATAGAAACCACAGGAGGTAAATTCAATGAAGAAGGAGTTACCGAAATTGCTATGCATCGATTTGATGGGCATAAGATCGTGGATAGTTTTATCACCCTTGTGAATCCTGAAAAAGACATACAACCTTTTGTAGTTAAGTTGACTGGAATCAGTAATAAGATGGTAAAGAATGCACCTAAATTTCATGAAATTGCCAAACGTATCATTGAGATTTCAGAAGATGCTATCCTAGTGGCTCATAATTCAGATTTTGATTATAGAATCTTAAAAAACAGCTTTAAAGATTTAGGATACGATTATCAGAAAAATACACTTTGTACAGTCGAACTCAGTAGAAAATTATTGCCCGATGAAGAGTATTATTCTCTAGGTAAACTTTGTAAATCTCTGGGAATACCTATGTCGGATAGACATCGTGCTAATGGAGATGCACTTGCTACAGTCAAACTTTTTGAGCTTTTACTTGAAAAGGATACTAAAAAAGAGATCCTAATTCAGACCATTCAAAGCAATATAAAGGAAGACATTAAACCTAAATTGGGAAGATTAATCGATCCTATTCCTTCTAAAATGGGAATCTATTATTTCCATAGGTCTGATGGACAAGTCGTTTATTTAGGAAAGAGTAAGAATATTAAAAAGGCGATTAACAACGTCTTTGTAAAATCTTCTAAAAAAGCACTGGTCCTTCAACAATTAGTAAGTTCTCTAAGTTATGACCTTACCGGAAATCCTTTGATTACAAATCTAAAACACAATCAGGAGTTATTTGAACTCAAGCCTAAATACAATAGAAAACAGAAACTTCAACAAAAATTCGTTGAATTCAACAATGCTAATATGATGATCGTTGATAAAGGAAGAACAGTTGAAGAACGAGGAGTTGTGTATATTGAACAGGGGGAGGTATTGGGCTATTGCTTCCTTAGTTTAACTGGACAATTGGATACACCTGAACTTATAAAAAACAAACTTACGCTCATTGAAGACAGCCCTAATGCCCGTATGATTGTGAAAAAATATTTAGAGGATTATCAACCTTTAAAAATCATCCGTTTTGGCACAGAAGAGCAGTAATACTCCTTGGAAATCTAAGTTACACGAAATTATTTATGAGGCAGATACTCCTGCTGGAAAACTGTTTGACTTAATTTTACTCGTTGTAATTGTGCTTTCTTTAATTTTAGTGATGCTGGAAAGTATCCCTGAAATTGATGCCCAGTATTATGCATTTTTTAATGTATTGGAATGGATCATTACCATTTTATTCTCTATTGAATACTTACTTAGAATTATCTCAGTAAAGAAACCTCTGAGGTATATTTTGAGTTTCTATGGAATCATAGACTTATTGTCAACCTTGCCAAAGTATTTGAGCTTTTTTATTCCTGGAGCCTATGCCCTAACGGCATTGAGGGCATTACGCCTAATAAGGGTGTTTAGAATTCTTAAATTGGTAAGATATACTGGTGCTTCAACTCGATTACTACTTGCTTTAAAAAATTCACGTGCTAAGATTGCGGTATTTATGTATGCTGTCGCTATAATTACGGTAGTACTAGGGACCTTAATTTATTTAATTGAGGGACCAGAGCACGGATTCACATCAATACCTAAAAGCATCTACTGGGCCATTGTTACACTTACCACTGTCGGTTATGGAGATTTAGCCCCTATGACACCGCTTGGGCAACTGGTTGCCTCAATTATTATGATCCTAGGATATGGAATCATTGCTGTTCCGACCGGAATTGTTAGCTCTGAACTGGGTAATGAACCCTCTAAAGGAACTTTACACTGTGATACCTGTATGGAAGACCAACATATTGATAAATCAAATTATTGCCACAGATGTGGTCAAAAATTCAATGAACTCTAAGACTCTTATATATATTTGTGGTGCTACAGCCATTGGTAAAACAGCGCTAAGCATCAAACTAGCACAAGCTTTTAATACAGAAATTATCTCTTGTGACTCCCGTCAATTTTACAAGGAGATGCGTATCGGAACCGCGGTACCTAACTCTGAAGAACTTGCTGCCGCTCCTCATCATTTTATTCAAAATATGAGTATCAGTAAGGACTATTCCGTGGGAGATTATGAAAAAGAGTCTCTGTCACTTACACAGAAACTCTTTGACAAGCACGATGTCCTAATTCTTGTTGGAGGAAGTGGACTTTATGCAGATGCTTTAATCGAGGGTTTAGATTACTTCCCTTCGATTGACCCACAAATAAGAATAGATCTTAAAGCTGTTTTAGAGAATCAGGGCATAGAAGTCCTACAAGAGAAACTTAAAACAGTAGATCTCGATTCCTATAATACCCTAGATATACACAATCCTCAGAGGCTTATTCGTGCTTTAGAAGTTTTTATTGGAACTGGAAATACCTTTAGTTCTTATAAAAAAAACAACAAATCAAAGCGAAATTTCAAGACTATACGCATTGGACTTGAGGCAGATCGCGCCCTAATGTATGAAAGAATTAACTTAAGGGTAGATTTAATGATGCAAGAAGGCTTACTCGATGAAGTTAAGTCTCTAGAAAAATTCAAAGCACTCAATGCCATGCAAACCGTAGGATATAGAGAGCTTTTCCGATATTTGTCAGGAGAAATAGATTTGGATTTTGCAATTTCTGAGATTAAGAAAAACACCCGAAGGTTCGCTAAGAGACAAGTGACATGGAACAAAAGAAATCCTGACATCAAGTGGTTTGACTTCCAAACTCCTTTCTCAGATATACTTGATTACCTCAAACTAGCGCTCAATGGATAGTTTGATTTTAAAAGAATTCTTAGATGAAAAAGCAGCTCACTATGAGTCTATGGATTTCATCGATACGGATCCTATTCAGATTCCTCATCGATTCTCTTTAAAAGAAGATATTGAAATTTCCGGGTTTCTATCTTCAACTATCGCTTGGGGTAATCGTAAAATGATCATAAAGAGTGCCTCAAGAATGATGGAATTAATGGATAATGCTCCCTTTGAATTCGTCATTAATCATACTGAAAAGGACAGAGAGAATTTAGAACATTTCGTGCATAGAACCTTTAATATTGAAGATTTTAAATACTTTTTGAAAGCCTTACAACAAATCTATAAAGATTATGGTGGTCTTGAAAAACAATTTGTTAAGGAGCCAGATATCAACAGGAGTATTCATGAGTTCAAAGAGCTCTTTTTCAGTTTTGGTTCCCTAAATCGGTCGCATAAACATATGGGAGACCCTATGAAGAAATCAGCAGCAAAACGCATGCATATGTACCTGAGGTGGATGGTCAGATCTTCTGCTAAGGGGGTTGATTTTGGAATATGGAATCAAATTTCACCAAGTAACTTATACTGTCCTCTAGATGTTCATTCTGGTAATGTAGCAAGAAAACTAGGTCTCTTAAATCGTAAACAAAATGACTTCAAAGCCCTGGAAGAACTGCAAACAGCGCTTATTAAAATGGATGCATCAGATCCCGTAAAATATGATTTTGCCCTATTTGGACTGGGAGTTTTTGAAAAATTCTAATCCAATAAAAAAGAGGACCTAAGTCCTCTTTTCTATTTATCTTCTCGAATAATTCGGTGATTCTTTAGTGATGGTCACATCATGTGGATGACTCTCATTAATTCCAGAAGCTGTAATTTTCACAAATTTAGCCTCTTGTTGAGTCGCAATATTAGCAGCTCCACAATAACCCATTCCGGCTCTTAAGCCTCCGATGAATTGATGCATGGTTTCGGCTAATTCTCCTTTATAAGGTACACGTCCTACAATTCCTTCTGGAACCAACTTCTTTATATCTGCTTCAACATCTTGGAAATATCGATCTTTAGATCCTTGTTTCATTGCTTCCACAGACCCCATTCCTCTATAAGATTTAAATTTACGACCATCGTAGATGATTGTTTCTCCTGGAGATTCTTTTGTTCCGGCAAATAAACTTCCAAGCATCACGGTATCAGCTCCGGCTGCAATAGCTTTAGGGATGTCTCCTGTAAAGCGGATTCCACCATCTGCAATAACCGGTACTCCTGTGCCCTTAATCGCTTCAGCAACCTCTATAATTGCAGAAAGTTGTGGATAACCTACTCCGGCAACAACACGTGTTGTACAAATTGATCCTGGTCCAATTCCAACTTTAATAGCATCAGCCCCAGCTTCGACTAAATATTTGGCCGCCTCGGCAGTGGCAATATTTCCTACTACAACATCTATCTCAGGGAAGGCTTGCTTTACTTGTTTTAAAACAGTTACTACTCCTTTACTATGTCCATGAGCAGTATCTATAATTAGTGCGTCAACTCCTGCTTTTACAAGGGATTCAGCACGCTCAACTGCGTCTTGAGTAACTCCTAAGGCCGCCGCTACAATTAATCTACCGTACTGGTCTTTATTTGCATTAGGGTTCTCTTTAACCTTGATTATATCTCTAAAAGTAATTAAACCTACAAGTGTATTGTCATTATCAACAACAGGTAACTTTTCAATTTTATTAGACTGTAAGATTTGTTCTGCATCCTTTAATGAAGTTCCCTTAGCAACACTCACCAAATTCTTAGAAGTCATTACCTCCTCGATCTTACGATTAGATCGGTTTTCGAATCGTAAATCTCGATTGGTAACAATACCAACCAATTTTTTATCTTCGTCCACCACAGGAATTCCACCGATTCCATGCTCTCTCATAAGAGCTTGAGCATGCCCTACATTTTGATTAGGCGCTATCGTAACAGGATCTATAATCATTCCACTCTCAGATCTCTTGACCTTGACAACTTCTTTAGCCTGTTGTTCAATTGTCATGTTTTTATGTAAGACCCCTATTCCTCCTTCTCTAGCCATAGCAATTGCCATAGCAGATTCAGTAACTGTATCCATAGCTGCAGACACAAGTGGAGTGTTCAGTTCTATGTTCCTAGTAAATTTTGTTTTGAGTGATACCTCTCTTGGAAGTACTTCGGAGTATGCAGGGATTAAAAGAACGTCATCATACGTTAACCCCTCTCCTACTATTTTATTTGTAGCCATGTGCAATTGATAATTAATTGCAAGCAAATATAGATAAAATTAACTTATTCCTTGAAGAATAAATCTCTGAATATAAAAATTATAGAAAAGCTATAACTCAATGTCATCAAGGTCCCTGAAATTGCTATAATCCATTTAAACCAATCATAGCCCAACCAAAGGAAATAGATACCTGAAAAGGTAAACAAGACTGAAAATAAGGGTTCAAACATCAGAAAGCTTTTCCAAGCAGCAGGAAGACTCGTTCCATAAACGATGAGGGCTATCACAAAAAAAAGCATTCCTAAGCTAATCATATGACTGTGTACTGTAGTCATTATCTGACTTTTTGATTTTTTGTACTTGAACACCTCTACATCTTCTTGCTCCTCATTACCTTGGTATTGTTCCTGTATTCCTTGAATGCTACCGGAGGTATGATTAACAAAGGATATGGAATTGTAAAAACCAATAGAAATAACAAACAAGAATAAGGCTATTAGTTTTTTGAGTGTTTTCGGTAAATGGCTGAGTTTGTATGGAGACAAATCGAATGAATTTTTTACAAATTTAGCTAATTCCCTTGTCCCTTAAAAGGATTTCCAAGGATTCTAAAAGTAAATTCACATCACGACACATAGCCTTAACTGATATAGTGGCCCCGGATATTGCCGCAATGTTCTCCTTGTATATAAGAGAATCACCAGGTTGTTTTCCTATAAACTGACGCAACCATCTTTTAGAGGCTATTTCTCCTCCATAGGCCTCTCTGTAGGCTATTACTTTATTACTAGCAATACTAAGATCAGAATTCAACACTAACAAGTAGTCAAAATTATTGGTATGTCCTAGAGTACTTCCCAGATATATATAGGCCTCAGGTTGCCCATCTACAATAATTTTGAAAAATTGATTCTCTTTAATTGGTAAAGGAAGATTTTGATTTAAATCTTGATTCAAACTCACATTTTCAATATCAAAATCTTCCCAACCGTATACTTTTTTGACTTCACTATGAATTTTTTTGACTGTTCTTTTAGGTAGTTCTACAGATTGTATACTAAACATTAAAAATACTAAACTAAACAAGTGTAAAAATTTCATAATTCTGTCGTATTAAATTAAAACCAAACTCCGATACCGAAATTCATTTGTCCCTTAGCTTCACTGTCAGGAACTCCATTCATAAATCTTTGATAATCCGCCTTAATCACAGCTCCACGTGCCACCAAATAGCCTACACCGGTAGTTAAATCCATTCGGTCATAAGCTAAATTCGGTTGCAAATCACCTGAGGTAACCTGCTGTGTATTATATTGTTCATACCTCATAAAGAAGGTTAACTCTTGAGTTTTATTGGCAGGCAAAACATTATAAGCTCCTTCAACATACCAACCTTCCATCTGGTCTCCTAAATCCGATCCATAAAATTCATTATAGGCTTCAGCTCCAGAAATATAGGTTTTGATATATTGAGCTCTAGCGCTAAACTTCGAATAAACATAACGTGCATCCAATCCAAGCATGGAGATACCTACTGTAGATCCATCCTCATCTTTGACCTCATTGTCTGCTACTGACGAACCAAAATACCCTGAAAGACCTAATTTAAGTCCTTGAATACCATAATAGTCGAACTTTGTAGAAAAATTAGGTTTTCCTACCATAGCCTCTGCTCCTTTTTGTCTACCGTTTCTTAAACCATTGCTTCCTCCTAAGTATTTCCCATTGTTATCTGAAGCAAATCCATTGAATAAATATCCTTGATAACGAAGTGACAAATCACTTATATTACCTGTAACACCAAATCCCATTTCTCTCCAAGTCGTTGGAACGATGCTCTTATCTACATTAGGACGTTCTACTCCATTATAGGTTGTAGGTTCATGATATTCATTGATAATTCCCATTGGAACCAACATCAAACCACCTCTAAAAGAAAGAAAACTCGTTAGGTTATAATTTAAAAAAGCCTGTTCAACATATACTTCTGTAACATGTTCGAATTCAATTTCAGTTACAAACTGTACATCCTGAGAAAAATTATAACCAAATAGCATCACCAAGCGGTGGACATCGGCTTTTCCATTAGAACCGTCTAAGGGTTGATTATAATCAATCTGAGCATAACCTCCTACAGTCACTCCGTTAATACCAGAACTAATTAATCGGTTTGCTGAGTTGGTATTTTGATATGAGGCAGGGTTTTGTTGGGCGTAAGTACTTAAAGTAGCTAAAACAAAAAGTAGAATAAAGCCTAAGTTTTTCATCAGTGTTTATTTAGAATAAATTAAAATAATGGTTTTCGAGGACAAATATACAATCACATTGCCAAAACAAAAACTTTATTTAGATTTAATTTAAATAAATATTAACAAATTACTCGTCTACTTAGTTTCTTATAAACTCTTCAAATAATTGATGAAAAGTTTTCGAATATCATTATCATCATTACCTTCTTTAGCATATTCGATCTTGCGTATTCCCTTATTCTCTGGTGTGAAAAACGGAATGTCATAGCCACTAAGCATAAATTTGGAAGTTGCGATATTATAGAATTTATTTGCCTTAATCGGTTCATCTCCTATATACCACCTCTTGTCTTCTAGATTATAATTAATATTTGCAAATTGAAAATACGCTCCGGAACCGGTTTTTGCCATGGAAAAATTAAGGGTTTTTGCCAACAGCTCTCCCTTAATCTTTAAGGTTACAGTGCTTCCTCCAAATGGAAGAATTCTAAAAATATCTACTCCGGAAATTTCACCTTCTAAATTGTCATCAATTCTAATAGAGCCACTATTAATAAAAGCAGCGTCCACCTTATCTTTATAATGATACATCAGGGACTCACTGATCAAATAGCCTAAATTTGTTTGTCTAGAACGTATGTCTTGCTCTGTCCCATCCCATTGCTCATTGGTCGTGAAAATAACATCTAAAGGATCTTCAATAAACTGCGTAAGTTGAGCGTTTTGAATCGCTAACCATTTATCCACCACTTTAGCTACTTCAGGGTCGCGTTCTAATGATTCATCTATATTCACTAAACTCGATTCAATAGTTGAAGAACCATCTTTAATATTTAAAGAAATCCTGTGTACATAAGCCGATTTCGCATTGGCATCTGCTTTAGTAACTCTTGAATTTCCAACAGTGACGTCCATATTATAATGTTCATGTCCTCCCATACTTAAAGGGATTTCGGGGAGTTGTCTCAAGAATTCTTTATCCTGATCAAGACTCAAGTGAGTCAAACCAAAAACTATATCCGTCTGATCTTCTATAGACTCTAAAGCTCTTCTTGCAGAGTCATAATAATCCTCATATAGGACATAATCCTTAGGATTAGCATTGATCGTAGCTCCCACGAATCCTATAGAGGCAGACTTTCCATAGGTGTTCCTAATTTCATAAGTCATTGCCTCTGGTAGAGGAATTATCTCATCCGCACTTTGCTTGTGAAGTGCTATGGTATCTCCATCAATAATATACTTCACATTAGTGGCGAGCCAATCAAAATCGGACTCGTCGATTCTTTTTTGAAGCTCGTGACGTTTTACGTCAAACTCATGATTTCCAAGGACAACAAGGTCAAATCCCATGGCATTCATGACGTCTACCATTTGCTTTCCTGCGATTTTTTCTCCTTTATATTTCAAGGTTCCCAGCAAAGAAGGACTCAAAAAATCCCCGGCCAAAACCATCATGGTATTATCATTTAGAGCTTTTTCTTTTTTATATAAAGTGGCCACTCTAGACATTCCTCCCACTTTACCTCCTGAAAGAGGACCTATTTCATAGACATCATTTACTTGAATGATGGTGAAATTAACCTGATTTTCTTTAGAGTCGCAGCTCAGAAGAAATATCATGACCAAAAGGGATAAAATATATTTTTTCATTTTTTAAGAATTAAAAATTTTCAGGGCTTCATTATAGGCACTTTCAAAACTCATCATTCTCAGATTTAAGTCCACCCCTTCTCTATTAAAATAAGTAATTAACTTTTCGGTTGGCATATTTCCAGTCAACTCATCTTTTGCCATAGGACATCCACCATAGCCTTTTATTGCACCATCAAAACGAAAACATCCTGCTTTGTATGCTGCATCAACTTTTTCAAACCAAGTTGCTGCGGTGGTATGTAGATGTGCTCCAAATTCAATTTTCGGGTATTGCTCAATTAAGTTTTCGAACAAATAAGATATTATAGGACCTGTCGAGGAGCCTATAGTATCCGATAAGGAGATAATGCTCACTCCCATTTTTGAAAGACGTTCTGTCCAGGCTCCAACAATATCCACATCCCATGGATCACCATAGGGATTTCCGAATCCCATAGATAGATAGGTCACAACTTCTTTGTTCTTACGAGCAGCTAAGTTTAAAATCTGATCTAGCACAACTATAGATTCTTCTATAGTTTTATGCGTATTACGCATTTGAAAAATCTCTGAAATAGAAAAAGGGAATCCCCAATAATCAATTTGCTCAAATTGCGAGGCAGCCTCCGCCCCCCGATAATTGGCGATAATAGAAAGAAGTTTACTAGGTGTTTTATCTAGATTTAGTAAGTCTAATAAAGCTCCCGTATCTCTCATTTGAGGAATAGCTTTAGGAGAAACAAAACTCCCGAAATCAACCGTATCAAACCCTACTTTCAAAATGGCATTAATATACTGTGCCTTTTGAGCAGTCTCAATAAAGACTTTTCTCCCTTGCATAGCATCTCTAGGACATTCAATGAGTTTGATTTGTTTCATTTTTTAAAGATACTTAAAATGTCAATACACTAAAAAGAGTTTAAAGCTCCTTTAGGATGTTTTTAACAATTGAAGGACCTTCATAAATAAAACCTGTATACACTTGAACTAGGTCTGCTCCAGCCTCAAGTTTTTCTTTAGCATCTGCGGGGGTTTGTATACCTCCTACACCGATTATTGGAAAGGCTTTATTTGAAGTTTCAGACAAGTATCTAATTATTTCAGTACTCTTATCTTTAATTGGCGCACCAGACAATCCTCCATTCCCAATTTGCTCAAGTCTCTCTTGTGATTCCTTAAGTCCATCCCTTGAAACAGATGTATTGGTTGCAATTACACCATCTACAGCACTCTTTTTGACCAATTCAATGATTTCATCTAATTGAATTTTATTTAAATCTGGAGCTATTTTTAGTAAAACCGGTCTTCTCTTCTCTTTTGAAACATTAACTTTTTCCACCGCTTCGATCAATTCTAACAAGAAATCCACATCCTGCAGTTTTGCCATAGATCCTACATTCGGACAAGAAACGTTCAGTACAAAATAATCTACATGAGGATGTAAACCTTCAGCTAAGGTGATATAGTCCGAGATGTACTCATCCGGCATTGAATCGGTATTCTTACCTAAGTTACCTCCAATAATAAGTTTAGCTTTATTCTTTTTTAAATTCTTAATCGCAGCATCCAAGCCTTGATTGTTGAACCCCATTCTATTGATCAATCCTCGGTCTTGAGGAAGTCTAAATAATCGTTTTTTAGGATTTCCTTCTTGCGCCTTAGGGGTTACGGTACCTATTTCAATGAAACCAAAACCGAAATCAGCAAGTTCATTAAATAATACTGCATTCTTGTCAAAACCAGCAGCAAGTCCTACCGGATTTTTAAACTTTAAGCCTAATATTTCCCTTTCTAGGTGAGGCTTTTCAACAATAAAAAATTGTCTTGTTGCCCATGAAAATCCAGGAAGTAAATACATCCATTTAATCCCAGCAAAAACCATGTGATGCACACGCTCTGGGTCTATAGAAAATAATATAGGTCTAATTAATTTTTTATACATAGTTCCGGTTTGTTCAAAAAAAAGGCCTTTATAAAAAAGGCCTAAATATTATCTTAAAGATGCTCCTAACTGTTTTTCAAAAGCAGTTTGAAGTTTTGCCATCATTTTTGTAATCTGTTTATCTTCTAAAGTTTTGTTCTCATCCTGTAATAAGAAGGAAACCGCATAAGACTTTTTACCTTCTGGAAGTTTATCTCCTTCATAGAAATCAAAAAGATCTACTTCTTTCAAGAATTTCTTTTCTGTTTGAAAAGCTAAATTATATACTTCTGCAAAACTTGTTTTTTCATCTAATAGAAGGGATAAATCTCTTTTTACCGCTGGGAACTTGGCCATTGCTTGGACAACAATTTTATGATTCTTAGTCACCATAATTAAATTTTCCCAATCAATATCAGCATAGAACACCTCTTGTTTGATCCCGAATACCTTCAAAATTCGCTTAGAAACAATTCCTAGGTCAACTAATTTGATTTTTCCTTTATAAAGACTTAAACCATCTGCAAAACAATCAGATTTAGTTGGTTTAACCTTTACCTGTCCGTCAATCCCTAGTCTTTCTAATAGGGAAGTAATTACTCCCTTAATATAGAAGAAATCAAGACTAATATCTTTTTGATTCCAAGATTCCTTGGTACGATTACCAGAAACAAATAAGGTCAAGTGTTTTTTCTCTTCATACTTATCATTGTAATGATGGTATGATTTTCCGAACTCAAAGAACTTAATATTGTCGTTCTTTCTGTTGATATTATAAATAACTGACTCTAATCCACTAAAAAGTAAAGATTGACGCATTACCTCTAAATCCGCAGAAAGTGGGTTGAGCATTCTCACATTATTCTCGCTGTTAACATCCTCAGTCAAATCAGCATAAGCCGGCTTGGTTAGAGAATTAGCCATCGTTTCATTGAAGCCTTGAGCAGTCAACTGATTAGCAACGATATTTTCAACTTTAACTTCATCAAACTCCGAATTGGTGATTGATGTATTTAATTTATTTGAATACTCAATATTATTATAACCGTAAACTCTTAAAATCTCTTCGATAACATCTGCTTCTCTAAGAACATCGGTTCTGTAAGCAGGTACAATAAGACCTAATCCTCCTTCGGTTTCACTGTTTAATTTTATTTCTAAAGAAGCTAAAATTGATTTAATCGTTTCCTTAGGAATTTTCTGACCAATCAGTCTATAAGCATTATCGTAAGATAGAAACACTTCGTTGTCCTCAATTTTAGTCGGATAAAATTCTAAAATATCAGAAGTAAATTTACCCTGAGCATATTTTTCAATTAATAAGGCAGCTCTCTTTAGGGCATACTTTGTTAAATTAGGGTCGATTCCACGTTCGAATCTAAACGAAGCATCCGTATTTAGTGCATGACGTTTTGCTGTTTTACGAACAGAAACGGCATCAAAATAAGCAGACTCTAAGAAGATCGTTGAAGTACTCTCTGTCACACCAGATTTCTCTCCTCCAAAAACCCCTGCAATACACAACGGATTAGATTCACCATCACAAATCATCAAGTCTTCAGCATTCAATTCTCTTTCCACACCATCAAGTGTTGTAAACTTAGTTCCTTGAGCTAAGCGCTTCACAACTACTTTACCCCCTTTAATTTTATGGGCATCAAAAGCGTGTAATGGTTGCCCTAATTCATGCATCACATAGTTTGTGATATCTACAATATTATTAATTGGAGCCAACCCTATGGATTTCAATCTATTTTGCATCCATTCAGGAGATGCAGCGATAGTCACGTTTGAAATCGTAATTCCACAATATCTAGGAGCTAACTTTTCTTCATTGACTTCAATATCAACTTTGAAACTTCTGTCATCCACGTGAAAATCACTTACAGATGGCGTTATTAATTCTTTAGTTTCTCCAAGTTGCACTAATCCCGCTTTTAAATCTCTAGCAGTTCCGAAATGACTCATGGCATCCGAACGGTTAGGTGTCAATCCAATCTCAAAGACTTCGTCAACTTCTATATCAAAAACTTCTGCAACAGGAGTACCCGGCTTCAATTCTGAATCCAAAACCATAATACCATCATGATCAGTTCCTAAACCTAGTTCATCTTCGGCACAAATCATTCCTAGAGATACTTCTCCTCTGATTTTTCCTTTCTTGATTTTGAATCCTTCACCGTCTTTATCATATAATACAGTTCCTACTGTTGCAACAGGAACCTTTTGACCTGCAGCTACATTAGGGGCTCCACATACTATTTGTACGGGTTCACCTTGTCCTAAGTCCACTGTAGTAACACTTAAACGATCGGCTCCAGGATGTTTTTCTTTAGTTAAAACTTCACCAACAACAACCCCTTGAAGGCTTCCTTTGATAGATTCAATCTTATCAATTCCTTCAACTTCAAGTCCTAAGTCTGTTAAAAGGGCTCCGGTACGTTCTGAGTCCCAATCTATTTGGATAAATTGCTTTAGCCAATTATATGATATCTTCATTTCTCACTTTATAAATTGCCCACAAAGATAAAAAAAAAGTCTAGGAAATATTACTCCAAACTCCTGTTTTTCTATGAATATCTTCATAGGTTTTCAGAACTTGTCTATGGGCTGGCTGAGACAAGTTAGGGTCCTCTTTAAGAAGTACTTGTGCTGCTTCTCTTGCAGCTGATAAAATGGCCTGATCCTTGACTATATCTGCTATCTTCATGTTGAGTACACCACTTTGTTGTGTCCCCATAATGTTTCCGGGACCTCTTAATTTTAAGTCAGCCTCTGCAATTTCAAAACCATCATTAGTTCTAACCATAGTCTCCAAACGAGTTTTTGCATCTTCACTCAATTTAAAGCTAGACATCAAAATACAATAACTCTGTTCGGCTCCTCTCCCTACTCTACCTCTAAGCTGATGTAATTGGGAAAGCCCAAAACGCTCTGAACTCTCAATAATCATCACCGAGGCATTGGGAACATTCACCCCAACTTCAATCACTGTGGTCGCAACCATAATCTGAGTTTCTCCTTTCACAAATCGTTGCATTTCAAAATCCTTATCCTTGGGCTTCATCTGTCCATGAACAATACTGATATGATACTTAGGCATTGGAAATTCACGTGAAATACTCTCATAGCCATCCATCAAATCCTTATAATCCATGGCTTCTGATTCCTGAATTAATGGATAAACAATATAAACCTGACGTCCTAGAGCGATTTCATCTCTAATAAATTTAAAGACTGCCAATCTATTTTTATCGTAGCGATGTACCGTTTTAATCTCTTTCCTACCTGGAGGTAATTCATCAATTACAGAAACATCTAAATCCCCATAAACACTCATGGCTAAGGTTCTAGGAATTGGTGTTGCAGTCATCACTAAAACATGTGGTGGCAAACTGTTTTTTTGCCACATTTTTGCCCGTTGTGCCACCCCAAAACGATGCTGCTCATCAATAATAGCCAGACCTAAATTCTTAAACTTAACCTTATCTTCTAATAAAGCATGAGTCCCTACAATAATTTTCAGGCTGCCATCTTCTAATCCTTGGTGAATTCGCTTTCTTTCAGAGGTCTTAGTAGAGCCCGTCAGAAGAGCCACTTCAATATCCATTTGTTCGATTAACTCTAAAATTGAGCTATAATGCTGATTTGCCAGAATTTCAGTAGGTGCCATCATACAAGCCTGAAAACCATTATCTAAAGCTATAAGCATAGATAACAGCCCAACCATAGTCTTACCCGACCCTACATCTCCTTGTAGCAAACGATTCATATGGGCACCATGTGCCATATCATTACGAATCTCTTTAACCACTCTCTTCTGAGCACCTGTAAGTTCAAAGGGCAAAATATGTTTGTAAAAATGATTAAAATAATCCCCTACATGTTCGAAAGCAAAACTCTTAAACTTCACCTTGTGAAGGAGTTTTTTACGAATTAATTGGAGTTGAATATAGAATAGCTCCTCAAACTTCAGTCTTCTTTGAGCTTGAGCTAAATCCTCTACATTTTTTGGGAAATGTATATTTAAAAGTGCGGTGTTTTTATCTACTAATTGATAACGATCCAGGATAGATTGTGGTAGGTTTTCGGTAAACTTTCCATAATTCTCTTTCATCAATGCCTGGACCATTAATGAAATTGCACGATTACTTACACCTTTATTGCTCAGTTTTTCTGTGGAATGATACACCGCTTGTAATCCACCTGCAAGAGATTTCTTATAGGAAGCTAAAAGTTCCATCTCAGGATGAGGCATGGTGAAATTCCCATTGTAGAAATTCGTTTTACCAAAAATAACATAAGGTTGCCCAGTTTTCAAATTGTCTTTGATCCACTTTCCTCCTCTAAACCAAACTAATTCAATCGAACCAGTATCATCCTGAAAATCTGCAACCAACCTTGAACCTCTTTTCTGCTTAACAGATCTAAATCCGGTTATTTTACCTATGATCTGAACCTCTGCTCCAGTGGGCTGAAGTTCATTAATCTTATAAAACTTACTGCGATCTATATATCGAAAAGGAAAAAAATTTAACAAATCAGAATAGTTGAAGATCCCTAGCTCTGTGTTGAGTAGGGCTGCTCTAGAGGGACCAACCCCTCTTAAATATGTTATAGCAGTTTGACCAGTATTCAAGATCTCAATTTTATAGCGAATATAGTTAAAATGTCTGTTTTTGAACGTATCTTTGCAGCAACTTAGAAGATTATGAGATTACATAGAAATTTAGTTTATACCGTTATCGAATCATTGAATGAAATATACAATGAAGGTATGTATGCGGACAAGGTAGTACAAAAGGCTCTTAAGAAAGACAAGCGCTGGGGGGCAAGGGATCGTAAATTCGTAGCAGAAACCATTTATGATATGGTAAGATGGAAACGATTATACAATGAAATTGCGGGTACTAAATACCATTATAGCGCAGAGAATATTTGGAAGAACTTTGCGGTGTGGGCCGTTTTAAATGATATCACTCTACCGGATTGGGATCAACTACAAGGGGTTCCTGAAAGAAGAATCCGAGGTGGATTGGACAAGGTGAAAAACGATCGTAAAATCTTTGAATCTATTCCAGATTGGTTGGACGAAATGGGAGTTCGTGAACTAGGAGAAAAAAGATGGTCTAAAGAACTAAAAGCTTTGAATCAAAAAGCTCCAGTGGTGCTTCGTGCAAATTCTCTTAAAATAAATCAAGTTGAACTTCAAAAAGTTTTAGCTGAAGAGGGAATTGAAACGACCATACTAAGGGAATATCCTGATGCAGTTGTTTTAAATGAGCGTCAAAACGTGTTTATCTCAGAAAGTTTCAAAAAAGGATTATTCGAAGTTCAAGACGCATCTTCTCAGTTGGTTGCTCCATTCTTAGAAGTAGAACCTGGAATGAGAGTGATTGATACTTGCGCAGGTGCGGGTGGAAAAACCTTACACCTTGCAGCTCAGATGGAAAATAAAGGACAGTTAATCGCCATGGACATCTATGGTGGTAAGCTACAAGAATTAAAAAAACGTGCCAGACGTGCTGGAGTTCACAATGTGAACACTAGAGTTATTGAAGGTTCAAAAACCATCAAGAAATTAAAGAATTCAGCCGATCGTATCTTAATCGATGCTCCTTGTTCTGGAATTGGAGTTTTGAAAAGAAACCCGGATTCTAAATGGAAATTGCAAGAGGAATTCGTTGAGAACATCAAGAAAACTCAAGCTGAGATCCTAGACTCATATTCTAGAATGCTTAAAGTAAAAGGGCTAATGGTCTATGCAACTTGCTCGATTATGCCTTCAGAAAATGAAAATCAAGTCGCTACGTTTTTAGAAAACCATGCTAATTTTAAATTGATCAAAGACCTTAAAGTTTCTCCAAGTGAGAGCGGATTTGATGGTTTTTACATGGCCTTATTAGAAAGAACGGAATAAAGATATGAATACAATATTTGTCACAGGTGGGTCCGGTTTCATCGGACTCCATTTGGTCGAATTACTACTAAAGAACAACTATAAGGTTCATGTTTTGTACAGGAATTCTGCAAAACTCGAGGCCATCGACCATCCTAACTTAAGCTTATTCAAAGGTTCTCTATCGAATCTTGAATCCATAGAAAGAGCAGCACGTGGTTGCGATGGGATTATTCACGTCGCTGGTGTGGCGAAACAATGGGCCAAGGACCCTGAGCTCTTTAACAAAGTTAACATTCAAGGAAGTATCAACGTCTTTGAAACGGCAAAAAAACTTGGTATAAAGCGCGTAGTAAATACATCTACAGCAGGTACCATCCCTCCTTCTTTCGAGGAGCAGATTCCTAATGAAAATACCACACGAGAACTTGATTACTTTTTTGAATATGAAGCCTCAAAAGCTCGCGTTGAAGAAATTGCAAGGGACTATTGTTCTGAAGATTTGGAAATAATCACAGTAAATCCATGCCGTGTCTACGGTCCCGGAGAAATTGGTCAATCCAACTCTACAGTTCTCATGATGGATAAATACCTTAGGGGAAAATGGAAATTTATGCCCGGAGACGGATCTCAATACGGTTCATTTGTCTATGTTGAAGATGTCGCACAAGGAATGCTTCAAGCCTTGTTAAAAGGCAAGAGCGGAACTCGTTATATCCTTGGGGGGGAAAACGCCAACTACTTAAGCTTTTTTGAGTATTTAAAAGACTTAGGAGCCGTGAATTATAAAGTTTATGCTATCCCATTGAACCTTATTAGCAGTATCGCTAAAGTTTCAGGCTTCTTAGCAAAACAATTCGACATTGCTCCTTTAATGATGCCAGGAGTTGCAAGAAAATTATTTTATGATTGGAAAGTTGATATTTCTAAAGCTCAAAACGAATTAGACTATCATCCACGACCTTTAAAACAAGGCTTGGAACAAACCTATCAATGGTGGCTTGAACAAAACTCAAAGGCTTAATTAGCCTCTTTGAGTTTTTGTTCCAAATATTGAGAATCTACATTATACTCATGTTTTAATTCATCAATCTTTGCTTCTAAAGCTTCGGAATCGGCATTACTATTAGCTGATTTCATACCAACCATCATAATGTTTTTGCGCGTGTGCTCATTGGATACAAACTCAAAAATCTTTGTTTTATAAGCCTCTTTTTCTAGAATCAATCCTCGCAGTGTATCCGTAAGCATTTCATAGGCTCTTTCTTTAAAGATTCCATGTTTTAACATTGGATTGTCAGTGGACTTTCCTTTAGATTGCTGTCTTAATTGCTTATGGCAACAAGGTGCACAGACTATGAGGTTCGCATTCTTCTGAATTCCTGTAAATAAAGCATCATCAGTCGCTGTATCACAGGCATGAAGTGCTATTAAAATGTCTATCTTATCTATTTCAAAATTCTCTATGCGTTGAGCAACGAAGTTTAAACCTCCAAAACCACAGGTCTTAGAGATGTCATTACATAAATCAACCAGTTCTGTTCTTAGTTCAACCCCGTACATTTCAACCTCAAAACCTTTTTGACGTGTTAGAAAATCATAGAGCGCAAAGCTCAGATAACCCTTACCAGAGCCCATGTCAACCACTTTGATTTTCTTAGGTAATTTAGAATGTTTAACAAGGCCTTCAATGATTTCTAAGTACTTGTTAATCTGTCTGTATTTGTCAGCCATTTTTGGAATGAGATCACCATTAGCATCCATAATTCCTAAATGATACAAATAGGGTGCTTGTTGATCTGCTCTCTTTTCTTTTGAACGATCATTGCTAAATTCTGGCATGTTTTTGAAAGTAGCTGCTTGACGTCTTGAAGAAAGTTTTCCTTTCTTAGAAATTAAAAACTGAGCGTCTTCTTTCAAAGAAAATATAGTTACTGCCCTGAAATCGTGATATAGAAGATCTAAAAGATTCGATTTCGATGTTTCAAAATCATAATTTTTAGTTTCATCTCTTGTCTGATATCTATAAGTCCATTGCATCAAATCTTCTCCTTTGATTCTCACGGTTCTTATATAAATATTTTGCAGTTCACTTGATTTAGGAAATGGTTTACTCAGAGTCAATTTCACAAAGTTCTGATCTTTGACATAGCTTTCCCAACTTTCTATAATTTCATTCCATTTTTCCATGCTACAAAAGTACTGTTTTTTAGACAATTCAAACTCTTAAAAACTTGTTGAAAAGTCCCCTCTTTTTGAATTATTAGACCAAAGCTTTTTTGTAACTTCACCCGCGTTAAACAACATCACTAAATATTTTAAAATGATTCGTTTTTTCCAACGTGAGAACACCATTTTTGCCCTCGATCTTGACGGTGAATTAAATTCCGAACAAATTTCTAAACTTGAATGGCTTTTTGGCGACGCTAAATTCCTAAATCAAGACATTCTAAATGGAACATATATTGGTCCTCGAAGAGAAATGATTAGTCCTTGGAGTACTAATGCCGTTGAAATTACTCAAAACATGAGTATTGAAGGTATCAATAGAATTGAAGAGTTCGAAAACGTTGAGAATGGTTTTTCAGATTTTGACCCTATGCTCAAAATGAGTTATACGAATCTAGGTCAAGATTTATACCACATAGACATAGAACCAGAAGCGATACAAGAAATTGATAATATCGGTGCATTTAATGCTTCTGAAGGACTTTCTTTAAGTGATGAGGAAGTCGCGTATTTAGAAGAAATTTCCAATAAAATTGGTCGCCCTTTAACGGATTCTGAAGTATTTGGTTTTTCACAAATCAATTCAGAACACTGTAGACATAAGATTTTTAATGGAACCTTTATCATTGACGGTGAAGAAATGCCTAAATCTCTTTTTAAATTAATTAAGGAGACATCAGCAAAAAATCCACATAATTTAGTTTCTGCTTATAAAGATAATGTAGCCTTTATAAAAGGACCCAAAATCTCGCAGTTTGCCCCAAAATCAATTGACAAGGCAGACTTTTTCGAAAGAAAAGAGGTTCAATCCGTTCTTTCTCTCAAAGCTGAAACACATAATTTCCCTACCACTGTTGAACCTTTTAATGGTGCTGCTACAGGATCTGGTGGAGAGATCAGAGATAGACTTGCAGGAGGAATCGGTTCCCTTCCTTTAGCTGGAACCGCGGTCTATATGACATCATATTCTCGATTAGAAAAGAATCGTCCTTGGGAGGAAAAATTTGAGGCTAGAGATTGGTTATATCAAACGCCTATGGACATCTTAATCAAAGCTTCTAACGGAGCCTCTGATTTCGGAAACAAATTCGGTCAACCACTAATTACAGGATCAGTTCTTACCTTCGAGCATGAAGAAGATGCACGTCTGCTAGGATTTGATAAGGTAATTATGCAAGCCGGAGGTATTGGATATGGAATCGAAAACCAAGCCTTGAAGCACGAACCTCAGGAAGGAGACGCCATTGTAATCATGGGTGGTGATAACTATAGAATTGGTATGGGTGGTGCTGCTGTATCGTCTGCCGATACTGGTGCCATGTCCAATGCAATCGAACTCAATGCAATTCAACGATCTAATCCTGAAATGCAAAAACGTGTCGCAAATGCTATTCGAGGAATGGTAGAACAAGGGAATAACCCTATTGTCTCCATACATGATCACGGTGCAGGAGGACATTTAAATTGTCTTTCTGAACTTGTAGAGGATACAGGAGGAATAATTGACACAGATCAATTGCCTGTTGGAGACCCAACCCTTTCTAAAAAGGAACTTATAGGAAATGAATCTCAGGAGCGAATGGGACTTGTAATCAAAGAAAAAGATTACGAATTTCTGGAATCAGTGGCTCAAAGAGAACGTGCTCCAATCTACAAAGTTGGAAAAGTTACGAATGATGATCGCTTCACTTTTGAATCTTCAAGTACTGGAGAAAAACCAATGGACCTTGACATGGAGGACCTTTTTGGCTCTTCGCCAAAAACCATTATGAACGATGAAAAAATTGCTCATAATTACGATAAAATTAAAACCGATGATGCTCTGGTTAATGAGTATTTGAATAAGGTCTTAAAATTAGAAGCTGTCGCTTGTAAAGATTGGCTTACCAACAAAGTAGACCGCTGTGTCGGTGGTTTAGTGGCCAAACAGCAAACTACAGGTTCACTTCAATTACCGCTTAACAATGTAGGAGTTATGGCCCTAGACTATCCTGGGAAAAGCGGGATAGCAACATCTATTGGTCACAACCCAGTAGCCTCTCTAATCGATGAGGCACAGGGGGCAAAAATGGCAATTACAGAAGCGCTAACAAATATGGTATGGGCTCCTTTAGAACAAAACCTTAAGTCAGTTTCTCTATCGGCAAACTGGATGTGGCCTTGTAATAACCCTGGTGAAGATGCTAGGTTATATGATGCCGTTCAAGCCGTTTCTGAGTATGCCATTAGTTTAGGAATAAATATTCCTACAGGTAAGGACAGTTTGTCTATGAAGCAGAAATATCCAAACAAAGAAGTGATTTCTCCTGGGACAGTTATTATTTCAGGAGCGGGGCACTGTGACGATATTAATAAAGTGGTAGAGCCTAACCTGAAACCTATAGCAAACACTTCAATGTACTATATTAACTTAAGTGGAGCAGCACCAACATTAGGAGGCTCTTCTCTGGCTCAAGTACTAAATAAAATTGGAACTTCAATTCCTGGAATTAAGGATGCCTCTAAAGTGAAGGCCGCATTTAACACGCTACAAAGCTTAATTTCTAAAGGTTATATTCATGCAGGTCATGACGTATCTTCAGGCGGGTTGATCACCACACTTCTCGAGATGTGTTTTGCAAACAATAGTATTGGAGCATCGGTTGACCTAAGTTTCTTCAAAGATTCTTCTCTAACTGAAATTTTATTCTCAGAAAATAATGGACTTGTATTCCAAGGGCCAAGTGAAGGAATTTGCGAAGCCTTCGCAGCTTCCGGAGTTCTTTGTGAGAAGATTGGTAATGTAGAAACAACTGGAACTCTTAAAATTGTTGCCAACGAAAATTCAATTGAATTTGATGTAGCTAGCATGAGAGATATCTGGTATGAGACTTCTCTTTTACTAGACAGACAACAAACGGCAAATGGTTTAGCAGATGAGCGCTTTGACAATTATAAAAACCAAGCCTTAAACTTTAAATTCCCTGAGCAATTTAAGGGTCAACTTCCTAAACTTAAATCTACCGATAAGCCAGTAGCTGCAGTAATTCGTGAGAAAGGTTCTAACTCAGAACGCGAAATGGCCAATGCTCTTGCTCTGGCTGGATTCGATGTGAAAGACATACACATGACTGATTTAATCAGTGGAAGAGAAGACCTTAAAGATATTCAGTTTTTAGGGGCTGTTGGAGGATTTTCTAACTCTGATGTTTTAGGTTCAGCAAAAGGATGGGCTGGAGCCTTTAAATACAATGAAAAAGCAAATAAAGCCTTACTTGATTTCTTTAAAAGAGAAGACACTTTATCGGTGGGAATTTGTAATGGTTGTCAATTATTCATGGAATTAGATTTGATCTATCCTGGAATGGACAGTCACCCGAAGATGAAGCATAACAAATCAGAAAAACATGAATCTGCCTTTACTTCGGTTCAAATTGTTAAAAACAACTCCATCATGCTTTCAAGCTTAGAAGGAGCTAATTTAGGGGTTTGGATCTCACATGGAGAAGGAAGATTTGATTTAAAAGGTTCTGAAGAGCAATACAACATCGCAGCTAAATATACCTACGCGGCTTATCCGAGTAATCCTAACGGATCAGATTATGATGCAGCCATGGTTTGTTCTAAAGATGGACGTCATCTAGCGATGATGCCTCATATAGAACGAAGTACTTATACTTGGAACTGGGCGCATTACCCTGAAGATCGAAAACAAGATCAAGTAAGCCCATGGTTAGAAGCATTCGTGAATGCCGAAAAATGGATTTCGAATAAAAAGAATTAAGCCCTCTGCTTGAAGCAAATAAAAAAAGCGTTTCCACTATTGGAAACGCTTTTTTATTTATGTTCTTAAGGATTATTTCTCCTCTTCTTTCTCTTCGTCAGATTTCTTAGCTTTATTCCAAACCTTTATTTCATCTTCCATAGACAAACCTTCCAAGATCTCAACGTTAACTCCATCAGACAATCCTAACTTTAAAGTTCTTCTCTCATAGGTTCCATCTTCCTTTTTCACCTCTACGTATGGCTCTTCAGAATCCTTTTCGAATCTTAACAATGCTTCTTTAATTGCCATCACATCCATTTTTTCCTCTAAAACGATGTCAGCATTAGCGGAATAACCTGCTCTTACGAAGAAATCCTGATCTAACTGAACATCTGCTTTAATCTTAAACTGAACCGCACCGCCTTCTTCAGTTCCTTTAGGAGCAATGAAGTTTAACTTTGCCGGGAATTTCTTTTCGTCAATTGCTCCAAGAGATACCTCTAAAACAGTTCCTTTTAATAGTTTCCCAACTTCTGCTTCATCCACTTGTCCTTCAAAAATCATCTGTGACATATCTGCAATAGTTGCAATGGTAGTTCCATCGTTAAAAGTATTGGACTCAATTACTTGATTCCCTTTTTTAACAGGAATTTCAAGAATCGTTCCCGCAATCTCCGCTCTAATATTGGTATTTGCAGCTTCTCCCATTCCAGAAGAATATCCCTTCTCAATAATTTCTAAATCAATCTTAGCATTTTCTAGGTTCGTCATCGCATTATTATAACGCAATTCGGTATCCTGGAACTCTTGCTCAGAAATCACTCCTTTATTAAACAGTTTCTCATTTCTTTCGAACATGATCTTAGAGTTCTTATACTCCAATTCGGCATTATTCACACGTCCTTTAGAAGAATTCAATTGAGCTACATCAGGAACTACACGAATCGTTGCGATTAAATCTCCTGTTTTTACCTCTGCTCCTTCTTCAACATAAATTTTTGAAATAATTCCAGAAACCTGTGGTTTCACCGCAATTTCTTCTAATGGAATTACATTTCCAGTGGCTACTGCTTTTTTAACGATTGTTGTTGTATACGCTGTTTCTGTAGTATATTCTACAGGTGGTTTACTGTTTTTCTTTGCAATCCAAATTAGAACCACTACAAGCACTACGGCTATACTAATTAATAAAATCTTGGCTGTCTTATTCATGATAATTATTTATATTCTTTTTTTAGTCTTCTCTTAAAGCATCAATAGGTTTAACAATAGTGGCTCTATGGGCTGGAATCATTCCAATCAACGAACCTAATACAATCAATATAGCTACCGCTAATAATACCACTGGGATATCCACGGTCGGGTTTAAAAATGGTGAATCTGGATTACTTGCGGCAAAGGAATCTAAGAACATTAAGACGAAGCCTCCGACAATGATCCCTAAACTTCCAGAAAGAGTTGTCAAGAACACAGACTCTAAAATAATTTGTCTTCGAATCTCAAAAGGTGTTGCTCCCAAAGCTCTTCGAATACCAATTTCTTTGGTTCTTTCTTTTACGGTAATCAATAAAATATTTCCAATCGCAATTACTCCTGCTATAAGTGTAGCAATCCCTACAAACCAGGTCAAAAACTCCATTCCTGTCAGGAATCCAGTAAGTTTTCCTATTTCATCTCCCAAGTTAAAACTTCCAAAGGCCCTTTTATCTTCGGGATTCACCGAATGTAGATTGCGAAGAGTTAGTAACACATCTTCTTCTAACTGTCTAATATCAACACCTTCATAGCCACTTACAACCATCCAGTTAATCCGATTTCCTCTATTATAAACCTTTTGAAAGGTCGAAAAAGGAATAAATGCTGCATCTCCATCAATATTGATATTTTGAGCAGACTTATAGACTCCTACCACCTGATAAGAGATGTCGTTGATCGTGATATACTGACCAATTGGCATTTCGTCTTTATCGAATAGTTGCTTGTAAATATTCTCTTCAATCACAGTCACTTTCGTCTCGTTGATCATATCATTTTCATTCAACCAACGTCCGTAAATCAACTCTTTCTTTTGAACTTCATTTAAAATCGGATAATCTCCACAGATTTGAAAACTTCCCGTTTGAGTCCCCCTAACAATCAAGTTGTTTGTTTGAGATCTAGGAACGATAATTTTAATGTCTGGATATTCCTCTTCTAAGATTTCTACATCTCTTGTGGTTAATTGAATATTACGTCCCTTTTGAAAACCTTTAAAAGGCATTGAGCTTCTCTGAGACCATACAAATACCGAGTTCGTTGCAAAATCACCGAATAAATTCTTAAATCCATTAGACATTCCACGTGCCGCACCTAAAAGTACCATGAGAAGAAAAATCCCCCACATTACTCCAATTACAGTAATTCCCGTACGCAGTTTGTTTTTGCTAATACTCCCAAAAATCTCTTGCCAAGTATCTTTATCAAATAAAAAACTCATAATTAATCTGCGTTTAATGCTACAATTGGTTTAATTCGCGCTGCTCTACTCGCCGGCATATAACCTGCAATGGTTCCAGCAATGACTAGGACAATTGTAGCGGCGATAACAATTCCCGGAGATACCGAAGGATCCTTGATAAAATATTCCTCTAGACTATTTCCTATAGACTTCAAGATCCATTCTCCAATCAAAAGACCAATATATCCAGCGAGTGCCGTAATCAACACAGATTCCTGAATAACCATCATTTTAATGGACATCGGACTTGCCCCTAAAGCTTTTCTGATCCCTAATTCCTTGGTACGTTCCTTTACCACAAAAATCATAATGTTTGAAATTCCAATCACTCCTGCCACTAGAGTTCCCATTCCAATAACAAGTACAATTAAATACAATACACCGGTAAAAGAATTAATATTTTGATTTGCTTCTGCAAAATTTCTAATGAATAAGGCATTCTGATCATCTGGATGAATATCCAAACGCTCTTTAAGATCACGTTCGAGCTGATTTCCAAAAGCAATTGCTGCGTCTAAACTTAAATCTTGATTATAACCCAAATTGATTTGTCCAACTTCATCTGTGTTTCCATAAACCTGTTGTGCAGTGGATGCAGGTATATAAGCCTTACGACTCTCACGATCGTCCCCTTCATCTGTAAAGATTCCAACTACTTGATAAGCAATTCCACCAACATTGAGATACTCTCCAATTACAGGGTCTCCTTTATCAAATAAATCCTCTTTCATCAACTTTCCAATCACAATATTCTTGGAACCATCCTTCATATCAAGCTCGTTGACATATCTTCCAGTAACCATGATGGTTTTTTCTAGAATAGCGTGGGAAGGATATACTCCAGTGACCTGGTAATTATCATTATTCCCTTTATGAGAAACATTGAAAGAGTTAAAGATTCTTGGAGTAATAAAGTCCATTTTAGACTTATAATTATCTTTGATATATTCTATGTCATCATTCTTAAGGATAATTTGTCTACCGGCCTTATAACCGTTAAAAGGTTTAGAAGTTTTCCAAGTTCTAATAAACATAGAATTGGATGCATCATCGGCAAAAGCATCAGCAAATGAATTTGATAATCCATTTACAATTCCGAATAATAGTGTAAAGAGAATAATTGCAAACGCCACGGTGAAACCGGACATAATCGAACGCAATTTGTTCTTTGAGATACTCTGGAATATCTCCCTCCAGCGATCTATATCAAACATCTTAAATTACTTTTTGGTGTTGGTTAGTCATGACATCAGAAATAATCTGTCCATCCTTAAGCCTTACAATACGTTTTGTTTGTTCAGCAACGTCTTCCTCGTGGGTAATCACAAAGACAGTCATACCTTCATTATTAATATCAGTCAAAAGTTCCATCACTGAATCCGTAGTCGTAGAATCTAATGCTCCTGTTGGTTCATCAGCTAAAACAACTTTAGGCTTAGTTACAAGTGCACGAGCGATTGCAACCCTTTGCTTCTGACCTCCTGAAAGTTCATTTGGCAAGTGATTTGCCCAATCTTTTAGACCAACTTTCTCTAAATATTTAAGAGCTTGCTCCGTTCGTTCCTTACGACCTAAACCCTGATAATACAGCGGCAAAGACACATTTTCTAAGGCCGTTTTATAGGAAATCAAATTAAAAGATTGAAACACGAAGCCTAAGAATTTATTTCTAAGGTTCGCAGCCTTCTTCTCGTTTAAATGAGAAATTTCTAGACCATTTAAGTAGTATTCTCCTTCATCGTGTGAATCTAATAAACCAACTATATTTAATAAAGTAGATTTTCCAGATCCCGAAGATCCCATAATAGAAACAAACTCCCCTTCTTTAATATGAAGGTTAATTCCCTTTAAAACATGTAGTTTATCGTTTCCAATTGGATAGGATTTGTGTAGGTTGTTGATTCTTATCATTCTTTTTGATTTTTGCTAATAAATGTAAAGCTAGAAGATTTATTTAATACTAAGATTTTGTTAAATCCCCCATTTCATTGTTTATCAACAAGCATTTTCATAGTTTTAATTAATAATCCGTGAAAAACACTCTTTTTGAATACTGTATTAATTTTTGATGGGCATTGCACTTTATGTGATTTCTCTGTACAATTTATCAAAAAATTTACTCGCGATTCTAATTTGCGATTCACTTCTAATACATCAGACGCATCAAAACGAATTTTGTTACAGGTAGGTGAAAAAAAATTTAAATTTGACAGTATTGTATTATACAAAGAAGGAGAATTACTCTACAAATCTGATGTTCTTAAGTATCTTATATTAAAAACCCCAGTACTTTATCCATTTTGCATTTTATTACTTTTACCTAAACCCTTTCAAGATAGCTGCTATGATTATATCGCAGAAAATCGGTACCGTTGGTTCAAACCACTAGAAACGTGTAAAGTACCAAAACCCGAAGAACGCCATTTGTTTTTGGATTAAATTTTCTCTTTATTTGGACCCTAACTAACCAAATCAAGATGAAAAAAAACCTATTCCTTCTCTGCTTATTTCTTATAAGCCTCGGTATTCAAGCTCAAAAGAAAGAAGCTTATCAAATTTTCAATGCTAAAGGCAAAAAAGTCTCTTATAAAAAAATGCTCAAAACTGCCGCAAAGAATGATGTAGTTTTCTTCGGTGAATTTCACAATAATGCCATTGCGCATTGGCTACAATACGAACTTACCAATGACCTAAATCAGGATAACAAATTAGCACTAGGTGCAGAAATGTTTGAAAGAGATAATCAAAAACAATTGGACCAATATCTATTGGGATCCATTAATGAAAAGGCCTTAGACTCTACCGCAAGATTATGGCCTAATTTTGACACAGACTACAAACCCCTACTGGATTACGCAAAAGATCATAAACTAGCCTTTATCGCTACAAATGTTCCTAGATCTTATGCAAGTCTTGTTTACAAAGGAGGTTTTGAGGCATTAGATACTTTAAGTTCTAAAGAAAAGAACTGGATTGCTCCTCTACCAATTGCTTTTGACCCTGAACTAGAAACCTATAAGAACATTTTAAAAATGATGGGAGGTCATGGGTCCGAAAAACTAGTAATGGCTCAAGCCATTAAAGATGCAACGATGGCCTATTCTATTTCAGAAAACTTAAAAGAGGATGAAATTTTCATTCATTATAATGGATCTTATCACTCTGATTTTCATGAAGGAATTCTTTGGTATCTAATGCAAATGAAACCTCAAGCCAAGCTCATGACTATTAGTACTGTTTCACAAGAAAACATATACAAACTTGACAAAGAGTTTCTAAATAAAGCCGATTTTATCATCGTGGTCGATAAGAACATGACCAATACCTATTAATTTTTGTATCTTGGTTATAAAACTAAGATTCATGAAACTAACACAATCCATAAAAATCCTAAGCCTATCCTTATGCTTAGGATTTTTCACTTCTTCTGCATTAGGCCAAGCAGCAATTTTGGCACTAATCTTCGGAGATAAAGTAGCCTCTGAAGAGTTCAATATCTCCATGGAAATTGGAGGAGCATTTAATGAATACACGAATGTGAGCAACAGTGAATTCAACAAGATTGCACTGAATTTTGGAATTGCGGCGAATATAAAATTATCGGAGAACTGGTATTTATCTCCTGCCGTCTACTTCCTTGCGCATCGTCAAGTTGAAAAAAGTTCTTTGAGTTTGATGACGGACGACTCGAACTTAAACTCCTACTTTAGCGATGTTCCTGCCAGTATCAATCTGAAATATACCGATATCCCATTAATTGCTTCCTATCAAAACAATAAAGGAAATATGAGAATTGGTGCCGGTGTTCAATTCTCTTTCTTAAGAGATGCAAGCACTAGTTTTACGAATGACCAAGGTAGTTTCGATCAAAATTATGATTCTTATATGGAAAACTGGGATTACGGTCCATTAGTAGAATATGCCTATAATTTTCAAAAAATGAGAAAAGGAAAGGGAACCTTAGTGAGGCTCAGATATATACATGGAATGAATACGATATTTAACGATAACTTTGTGGACTCCGGAGTCAAGAATCGTTCATTGGTCGTAATGATTACACTACCCTTTATAACTGATGAACTCGCTCAGAAGAATTTAGACAAACTCAAATAAAGTAAATTGAATTCAAGCTATATACATCAATTATTGATTCTAAAATTTGATTCCTTTACTTGGATAGAGGGAAGTGTTTTAAAAGGAAGCAAAGGTCATATAGGCTTGAGTAGTCTACTTAGAACCTTCCTTAACTTTTTTATCTTCCCTAAGACCAATTCTCATAGAACCATACAAATTAACAAATCAAATTATTCCATAAAAACTGATCACTATGGAAAATTTCACTTGAAACTATCTGAAAATAAAATTGATCAAATTTGCTACGAGAATTATACGCTAAACGAATCACAATTGGAGTCGCATACATTTGACTATTCAACCGAACGCCCCTTGGTTATCAGTGATATTGATGATACGCTGATTAAATCATTTTCAACAAATTTATGGAAGAGGCTCAAAACCTTATTCTTCGTAAAACCTAAGAAGAGAAAAGGGATTAATTATTCGCAAGACTTAATTGAATATTTGGATAATAAAGGAGCTCAATTTATTTTTCTCTCTCGTTCCGAAGAAAACCTACTACCCTTAATAAAGGGGATATTTTCATATCTTGGATATCCCAATGGCCTATTTTTCCTATCTCCTTGGAAGAGTTTTAGCAATGTTATTTCTAGGAAAAGTAAAAAACTACATAAAGAGCATCATTTAGATTTCATAGTTTCAAATACGAGGTCAAAATTAATTTTGATTGGAGATGACACTCAAAAAGACGCTCAAATATACCTTGACCTTAAGGATAAATACCCCAGACGGATTAGCCATATATTTATTCATAGTATCAATCCTAAAAACAAATATATCCCTAGCCCACTTATTCATTATTTCAAGGAAGATCAAGAGCCTAACTTTTCACAATTACAACTATGAAGACAACGCTACTACTAATAAACAATCCAATCTCGGGAGGGAATGATAAAACTGACATTCTAGAACAAATAAGCAAAGAACTTGATAGCTTTGCTATTGCTTATAAAATATACAACACTTCTGGGAATCAAGATTTAGACAAGATTCAAGATCTTTTGGCTCAAAAAACTTATGCAAAAATTATGGTTCTAGGTGGAGACGGAACTGTACTTATGGCAGCTAGAGCAAATATGAAACACAATATACCTATTGGGATTATACCGCTTGGGTCTGCCAATGGATTGGCAACAGATTTAAAGATTGATCCTAAACCTTTAATTGCATTTAAAAATCATTTATGTAGTGAATATGTCGAACATATAGACCTTTTAAAGATTAATAAAGAGTTTTACGGTATTCATATAGGAGATGTTGGAATAAACGCCAATTTGGTGGAAAAATTCAGTCAGGATACCGGTAGGGGTATGAAAACTTATGCTAAGTATTTCATGGAAGAATTAAATTCCCTAGATCACTTCAAAGTTGATATAATTACTCCTGATCAAAAATTAATTCAAGAGCCCGTAATTATGACGGCTATTTGCAACTCTAACCGTTATGGTACTGGAGTCGTGCTTAATAATATTGGTAAAATTTCAGATGGAAAATTTGAAATTGTGATGCTCAGAGAAGTCACTCTATCGAGTTTAATAAAAGCCGGACTCTCAATTTTTGATTCAGATATACTCAATAATCAAAAGAAAGATGTACTTTCAGTAGAACACGCTGTTCTTAAATTTGATCGAGAGAGAACATTTCAAATGGATGGTGAAGTCTTAGGGAAGTTTTCTGAATTAGAAGTAGAAATAATTCCACGTGCAATTCCATTAATAACAATCAAACCCAGTTCATCTGAACTATAATATTTGAAGAGATCTCAACAAATGTATAGTATACAATTTCTCAAGATCTCTTCGCAGTTTAATTAAAAACGATATACTACTGCATTAATATTCATTCCTGCTCCAACTGATGCCATCATAACCAAATCCCCTTTTTCAACTTTATGGTCTCCGTAGTTTGAAGAAATTACCATGTCCATTAATGTAGGAATAGTTGCTACAGAAGAATTACCCAACTCGTGTATATTCATAGGCATTACACCCTCTGGCATTGGAGTTTTGTACAACCTAAAAAATCTTTTAACGATTGCCTCATCCATTTTTTCATTAGCTTGGTGAATAAAGATTTTTTTAAGATCCTTAATATCCTCTCCACTCTTATCAAAAGCTTCCTTCATAGCTGCTGGAACCTTAGTCAGGGCAAATTCATATATTTTTCTACCCTTCATCTTGATATATCCTTCGGTGAGATCACCAATTTTATTACCACGCCCAGAATATAAATAATCAGCCTCCTCATTAGCGTAAGTTTGGGCAGCTGTCGCTATTATACCTGCATTTTTTTGTGAAGAATTCTTTTCTAAAATACATGCTCCTGCTCCATCTGCAAAAATCATTGAATCACGATCCGACTCATCGATAACCCTTGATAAGGTTTCAGTTCCAATGACCAAGACTTTATTTGCCAAACCTGCTTTGATGAATGCATCTCCATGAATAACTCCTTGCAACCATCCAGGACAACCAAAAAGTAGGTCATAAGCTATGCAATTTGGATTAGAAATCCCTAATTTTTGTTTCACACGAGAAGCTAAACTTGGAAGTATATCACCATTCGTACTTCCCTTTTTCAAATCTCCAAAATTGTGAGCTACAATGATATAGTCCAATTCCTCTTTATCCATAGAAGCTTTTTTCAAGGCATCTAAAGAGGCGTGAAATGCCAAGTCTGAAGCGCTCTGATCATCCTTTGCATATCTTCGAGCAAGAATTCCTGTGATGGAATGAAATTTTTCTACGATCACATTATTTTCCTGACCAAAAGCACTACCGTCTTCATTTAGAAATGCAGCACCTAAAAAATCTGAATTTGAAACTTCCACCTCAGGAATGCAACTTCCAAAACTAGATATATATGAATTTGTTAACATGTTTATTTGTTTTGCCCCAATTTAAATTTAATTGTTAAATTTTATTAAAAAACACTCGAAATTTTACGATGCCCAAAGAACAAAAACCTAGCCTAAAAATAGATATGTTTTTTTTAGTATTTCTTTATGATATGGAATGGTTTTTGATGCATATTGCACAAACTAAACACTCGATAAATGAAAAATGCCCCAATAAGCTTAGTACTTATTCTACTCTTGAGTTCTTGTGCCAGCTCCATTCATAAAGTTGGTCAAAAAACCATTTGGATCAACAGCAGTAAAACAGCTTGTTTTGAAGGTTCCCCTATGCAATGTTTACAAGTACAAGTCAGTGACAAAATTCAAAAAGACGAGTGGCAAACTTTATTTGACCCCATAGAGAACTTCGATTTCGTTCCAGGATATTTTCATCAAATTCAAATTGAAGTAAGTAAATTGGCCCCTACTCAACTTGAGGGAAATAGCTTTAGCTATAATTATATTAAAACCATACAACAGGTCCCTGATAGTTTACATCCATTAAATGGAGACTGGAAGCTTTATGCCGTTGAAGGAGTTCCTTTAACTGCAGACCATGACCAGATTCCATCAATAGGAATTGACATACCAAATACTCAAATTTCAGGAGTTGGAACTTGTAATCGTATCAATGGACAAATTGCTTCATTCAATGACCACGAACTTAGCTTCGGACCATTGATGAGTACAAGAATGATGTGTCAGGATATGGTTCTAGAAATTGATCTTTTTATGAATCTTGAAAAAACACATCACTATGTGCTTGAGAACGGGCAATTGATTTTATTGGATGATAACAATAATCAATTACTCATATTTGAAAGAGTCTATCCCGTTTAAAATAATCCCATTTCAATCGATTTCTTTTGATAAAAAATGCTATTTTGCATCTTGTCAAAAGTAAAAATATGAAAACAATTAAACGTTTGTTTGATATCCCTGCATATCAACAGGCTCATTATCCACAGGATAAGTCCATTTCATCAAAAGAAGATGGTAGTTTTAAATCCTATTCAACAAGTGAATTAATTTCTGAATCTGAAGCACTTTCAAGTGGATTGATTGATTTAGGTGTTCAAAAAGATGATAAAATTGCCGTTATTTCTGCAAACAACAGGACTGAATGGAATGTTTTAGACTTTGCCGTTTTACAAATTGGAGCACAGAATGTGCCAATTTACCCTACTATATCAGAAGAAGATTTCAAATATGTATTGAACCATTCTGAGGCTAAATTTTGTTTTGTTTCAGATAAGGAGTTAGCAGATAAAATTCAAGCAGTCATGTCTGAGACTAAACTGCAAGCTCTGTATACCTTTGATGTAGTTGATGGGCAAAAACATTGGAAAGAAATCCTAGACCCTTCAAAGAAAAATCTTGAAGAAATAAATAAAAGAAAAGATGCTGTTCAACCTAATGATCTAGCAACTCTTATATATACTTCAGGAACTACAGGGAAACCTAAAGGTGTAATGCTATCACATGACAATATTGTTTCAAATGTTCTTGCTAGTCATAAAAGGATACTGATCAAATCAGGAGCTAAATCACTAAGTTTCCTACCAATATGCCATGTTTTTGAACGTATGGTTGTATATCTATACATGTACTATGGGGTAGAGATCTATTATGCAGAATCTATTGAGACCATGATGGACAACCTACAAGAGGTCAAACCAAATGTAATGACCGCAGTTCCTAGATTGTACGAAAAAATATACGATAAGATTTATGCTAAAGGAGCTGACTTATCAGGGATTAAGAAAGCTATATTTTTCTGGGCAATCAAGCTAGGACTGAAATATGAACCTTATGGTAAAAACGGATGGTTCTATGAAAAGCAATTAAATTTAGCACGCAAACTTGTGTTTGTAAAATGGCAGGAAGCCCTTGGTGGTCAACTAGACTTTATGGTTTCAGGTTCTGCCCCATTACAAGCAAGACTTGCTAGAGTATTTGCGGCAGCGGATTTACCTGTTATGGAAGGTTATGGTCTTACTGAGACTTCTCCTGTAATTGCAGTAAATGCTATAGAAGATCACGGATTTAGAATTGGTACGGTTGGACGTGTAGTTGATAAACAAACGGTTAAAATTGCAGAAGACGGAGAAATTTTAATTAAAGGACCTAATGTAATGCTAGGCTATTATAAGGATCCTGAGAAAACTGCATCGGTGATGACTGGTGAATATTTTCATACTGGAGATATTGGAGAGGTTGATTCTGATGGGTTCCTAAAAATTACAGACCGTAAAAAGGAAATGTTTAAGACCTCTGGAGGTAAATATGTTGCTCCTGCTGTACTTGAAAACATCTTGAAACAGTCTCGCTTTATAGAGCAGGTAATGGTGATCGGAGAAGGTGAAAAAATGCCTGCAGCTCTGGTACAAATGAATTTTGAGTTTGTTGCTGAATGGGCAAAACGTCATGACATCAACTTGGATAAGGATGAGAGCCAATGGGCGGAAAACCCTCAGATTATAGAGCGAATTCAGGAAGAAGTTGATTACTGCAATTCTAAATTTGGTAAATGGGAACAAATTAAACGTTTTGAACTTACTCCAGATGTGTGGTCTATCGAAGGTGGTCATTTAACTCCTACCATGAAAATGAAGCGAAAAATTATCAAGCAAAATTATATCGAATTATACGATAAAATTTATTCCAAGTAGTTACTTTTGTAACTCTTTAGATTTTTACCTACAGCATGGAACCATTTATAGTATCAGCCAGAAAATATCGCCCTAAGACTTTTGAAGAAGTCGTAGGACAAAGCGCCATTACAAGCACTTTAGAAAATGCGATCAAGAACAACCATCTTGCTCAAGCTTTACTATTTACTGGGCCCCGTGGTGTAGGTAAAACTACTTGTGCTCGAATCCTTGCTAAGAAAATTAATCAAGCAGACCAGGCCAACGAGGACGAGGATTTTGCCTTTAATATATTTGAGCTTGATGCCGCATCGAATAACTCAGTAGACGACATAAGATCATTAACCGATCAAGTAAGAATCCCACCACAAACTGGTAAGTATAAAGTCTATATCATCGATGAGGTCCACATGTTGTCTTCAGCTGCTTTTAATGCTTTTCTGAAGACCTTAGAGGAACCACCTGCTCATGCTATTTTCATTCTTGCTACTACGGAAAAACATAAAATTATTCCTACGATTCTTTCTCGATGTCAGATTTACGACTTCAAAAGAATTACAGTACTTGATGCTAAAAATTACTTGCAAAAAATTGCCATAGATGAAGGAATCACCGCTGATGATGATGCCCTACATGTTATTGCTCAGAAAGCAGACGGTGCCATGCGTGATGCCCTATCAATTTTTGATAGAGTAGTTAGTTTTTCAGGTAAAAACCTTACCCGAGAGGCCGTATCTTCTAATTTGAACGTATTGGATTATGAGGCCTATTTTAAGGCAACAGACCTAGCTCTGACCAACAAGATTCCAGAGCTACTGCTTCATCTTGATGAAATCCTTCAAAAAGGTTTTGACCCGCACCATTTCATCATTGGTTTAGGTTCTCATTTTAGAGATTTATTAGTTGCAAAAGATCCTGTCACCATTGAACTTCTTCAAGTAGGTGATCGCACAAAAAAACAATACTTAGAACAAGCTGCTCAGAGTGATTTAAACTTTTTGATGCAGGCCATCGATAAGGCTAATACTTGTGATTTAGATTTTAAATCAAGTAAAAACCAAAGACTTTTGGTTGAATTATGCTTGATGCAAATTGCATCTCTGACTTTTGCTACCGAAAAAAAAAAAGTAGCAACTACATAATTCCTGCATCTTATTTTAATAAGAATGCTCCAATAGCTGCACAGAAAAACACCACTGCTCCGCCTTCATCAGGGAATACAAGCCCACAAAGAGCCGCAAAGCCTGGGGTTAAACGTCCCTCAACATTACCAAAACTTGACCCGTCGAAACGACGAGTTTCTGCCTTTTCTTTAAAGAACTTAAGCCTTGATAAAAAGGAAGTCATTCTTGAGGAAGAACAAGAGGATTTGGCTTCCAAGCCTAAAACAGAGTTTACTAAAGAAGAATTCTTGAGTCACTGGAAGAAGTATATTTCAATCTTAAGAGAAGACGGTCAAAACTCACTGGCCAGTGTAATGGATTCAAATCCACCTGAGCTCAAGGGTCTCAATATTCGTCTTATTCTCCCAAACAACCTTATGGATGAACAGATTCAAAGAGGAAAAATCGGAATTATGAGGTATTTGAGAACGGAATTGAACAATTTTTCCATCGATTTAATTACCGAAATAAAAGAGGAGGAAGTTAAAAAGAAATTCATCTACACTCCAGAGGAAAAATATGCTCGTTTAAAGGAGTTAAACCCAGGTTTGGAAAAACTTAGACATAAGTTCAAATTAGATTTGTAATTTGAATTTTTTCCATACATTTAGTTCATGCACAAGAAATTCAAGAAAATACTTACAGGTCTAGCCTTTTCGCCAAACTTTGAGGCCAACTTGTACGAATCCATACGCTTATCTAATATGTTTGACAGTGAACTCATTTTAGTTCATGTTGGGGAAGAAACTAAGGATAAGAAATTAAAAATTAATAAAATTTTAGAAAAGGCTCCTGACCTTAGGAATAAACTATCTATCGTTTTTCAGTCTGGTGATCCTGTAGAGGTCATCTCAAGTAACTGTAAAAGTCTTGGAGTTGATTTACTTATTATCGGAGCTCAGTCTAGAGAGAATATATTTAAACATTATTTAGGATCCATTGCTCGAAAATTAACTCGTAAAGCGGGTTGTTCCGTATTGCTATTGATCAAACAATCCTTAGAAAGAGAAGCTTGTAAGCACATAGTGGTTAACGGTCTTAAAGATCCTAAAACTGAAGACACCATTGAAACGGCCTTCTACACTTCTAAAGGTCTAGGTTGTCAGAAAATAACCATTGTAGAGGAAATCAAAAACAAAGAAGTTTCTATGAAGGTTTCTGACGACAGGAGTTTAAGAAAAGTGAATATAGATAAACAACGTCTTACCACTAGAGAGACTCAGCGCGTCAAAGAGCTTGTCAATCACATTGAAGCAGATCTACGAAAGGAAGTTAAGGTAAAAACTCAGAGTATTTTTGGTAAAACAGGGTATTCAATCGGTCACTATGCCAAGGTCGTTCGTGCCGATTTATTGGTAATGAATGAACCCAAAAGAACGAATATACTTGATCGTATTTTTCCACATGATTTGGAATACATACTCTCAGAGTTACCTACTAATGTTTTAATCGTAAGATAACATGTCAAAGAAAACCAACTCAACTCAATCTTTTATTCAACAACTACCCAACAATATATTTTCAGGTTTT
>JBMYWH010000014.1:0-55105 GCA_049607205.1 Flavobacteriaceae bacterium
ATGCTTTTTTTATTTATAAGAAAGCCGTATTTTTGATTTCAACTAATCGAATAACTGCATGAAATCAAGTTTTCTAAGTCTTGTTGTATTTTTGTTTCTTCTCCCATTGTCACCGTCCTTGTTTGCTCAAAAGTCAGAATCTGACAGCTTGAGTTTCAAAAAGAATGAAATTGGTTGGATGTTTTCGGATTTAATCGATGGTAGTCTGTATTTTTCCTATGAAAGATATTTGAAAAACAAATGGACCATTGGAGTGAATATTGGGTATAAAACTCCAGAAGGGCTTATCAACTTATCCGGAATTGATACTGATAAAATACAAACCAGCGATGTTAATTACTCTGGTTTCAAAATTACTCCTACAGTCAGGTATTATATAAACTCGGCGAGTGATTATAAAATGGATGGTTTTTATGTGGGAGCTTATGCTAAACTTTCCGGTTTTCAATCCAATATATCTATGGACTATACTGATCCAAATCAAAACATGTATTCCTTGGGATTTGATGCAAGTGTTAATACTTATTCTTTAGGTCTTATGATAGGCTATAAATTACCGATTAATCAGCGATTTGGACTTGATTTTTTGTTTATTGGACTTGGAAAGGCTAGATATAGCTTTAAGCTCAATAGCAATTCTACTATACCGGATGATTTTTACACAGATTTGAATGCAGCTCTTAATTCAATAACTTTATTAGATTTAATTAAATCCCAAGATTTTAATATTAATCATATTGATAATCGGTCCGGTTTTTTTGGAACTGCAGCACGATATGGAATTACGTTGACTTATGCATTTTAGCTGTTTCTTAATTTCTTAAATTCTAAAACGTTTGAAATAGTCAAATATGTAATTTATTCTATGGTATTTTAGGTTTTTCCTAAAAGTGTGAAATAAATGTGAAATATTTCTAAAACACATGGCTATATTCTTTAAAATATCTAAATTTGTAATATCAATACGACAATGATGAACAATACTACATGGACATTCTTCTTTTATTACTTTTATTTTACGATAAAGGAGAGACTTCATGTGTTATAAAATATAATTTTTTAAATAAGTGAAGTCTCGAGAAATCGGGGCTTTTTTTTTTACAATGAAAATAGCAATACAAGGAATTAGAGGGTCATTTCACCACATTGTTGCCCAAAATTATTTTGGGAAAGACATCACTTTGGTTGAGTGTTTGTCTTTTAGTGAAATCCCTGATTTAATCATCTCAGGAGAGGTTGACTATGGTATTATGGCTATAGAGAATTCTATTGCCGGAGCGATCTTGTCAAATTATAGTCTGATTGATGAAAATAACTTAGCTATTGCTGGAGAGTATTATTTGAATATTCAGCATAACTTAATGGGTTTAGCATCTCAGGATTTAAGTGAGATTTCTGAGGTAAGAAGTCATCCGATGGCCTTATTACAGTGTAGAAAGTTCTTTAAAAATCATCCACATATTAAATTAGTGGAAGATGTTGATACCGCAGATGTTGCCAAGAGGATTGAAGAGAAATCTATTAAGGGAGTTGGGGCAATTGCAAGTGAATTGGCTGCTGAAGAATATAATCTTGAAATTATTGAATCTTCTATTCAAACCGTTAAGGAAAATCAAACCAGGTTTGTAATTCTAGAGGGCAAAGAATCTAAGAATGAATTTCTGCCTAATAAATCAAGTATCAAGTTTGGTTTAGAACACAGAAAGGGTGGTTTAGGTGATGTTCTAACTAGGATTGCAGCTAACAATGTAAGTTTGACTAAAATTCAAAGTTTACCTGTAATAGATAACCCTTGGGAATATGAGTTTTTTGCAGATTTGATATTTGAAAATTTCAATGATTATAAAAATGCTCTTATCGATATTAAAGATGAAGTTAAATCCTATAAAATATTAGGAGAATACAAGCAAAATAAATGATACAGGAAGCTAAGAGATTAAGTTCGGTCAAGGAGTATTATTTTTCACAAAAGCTTAGGGAGGTTGCCTCGCTAAAAGCAGAAGGTAAACCTGTGTTGAATTTAGGAATAGGAAGTCCTGATTTGGCACCTCCAACCGAGGTTGTGGAGGCTATGCAGCTTTGTGTTTCACAAGAGACAAGTCATGGTTATCAAAGTTATCAAGGGACTCCTGAGCTGAGAGAGGCTTTTGCGAACTTTTATGAAGGTTATTTTGATGTCAAATTAGATTATCAGAATGAAGTTTTACCAATGATGGGTTCTAAGGAAGCAATTATGCATATTTCTATGGCATTTTTGAATCCTGGAGATCAGGTGCTCATCCCTAATCCGGGATACCCAACCTATACTTCGGTGAGTGAACTTGTTGGAGCTGAGGTGGCAACTTATAATTTAAAAGGGGATCAGAATTGGGAGATTAATTTTGAAGAATTAGAACAAAATGATTTAAGTAAGGTCAAGCTTATGTGGGTAAATTATCCACATATGCCGACAGGAAGTAAGGGGAGTCGCGCATTGCTAGAGGATATTGTTGCATTTGCTCAAAAGCATGAGATTCTTGTAGTTAATGACAATCCTTACTCTTTTGTTTTAAATCAGGAGTATAACAGTATTTTGAGTATTCCAGGATCAGATGCATATTGTTTAGAACTTAATTCACTATCGAAAAGTTTTAACATGGCTGGATGGAGAGTAGGAGCTTTACTAGGGAATAAGGACTTATTGAAGTCTGTTCTAAAAGTGAAATCCAATATGGATTCTGGTATGTTTCTTGGTATTCAAAAGGGGGCTATTGCGGCTTTGTCCTTAGACAAACAATGGTTTTCTAAAATGAATTCTGTATACCAACTAAGAAGAACTTTGGTTTGGGAGATTATGGATTTATTAGGTTGTGTATATGATCAGAAGGCTGTAGGAATGTTTGTTTGGGCAAAAGTACCTGCACATCAAAACGCACAAGAATTATGTGATTCTTTGCTTTATGATAAGTCTATATTTATTACTCCTGGATTTATTTTTGGGTCTAACGGAGAGGATTATATACGAATTTCCTTATGCTCTAATGAAGGGGTGTTAAAAGAAGTAATTAATCGATTAAAATCATAGAAAAGGGTATGAAAGTTTATGTAGTCGGATTAGGATTAATTGGAGGATCAATAGCCTTAGAGTTAAAAGAAAAAATGGATGCCCAAATTTATGGGATTGATGCAAATGCACAGCATATTGAGGAAGCCCTTGAATTGGGGGTAATCGATAAGAAAGGGTCTTTAGAGGATGTCTCTAGGGCGGATATAGTGGTTCTAGCCATCCCTGTGGATGCTGTGACCAAAGTGCTTCCAGAAGTATTAGATGCGATTGATCCAGAGACCTTGGTCTTGGATGTGGGTTCTACTAAAAAAGGAATTTCTGAAGTGGTGAAGAAGCATAAAAACAGAGGAAGCTATGTTGCCGCCCATCCAATTGCAGGTACGGAATTTAGTGGTCCTTCTGCAGCTTTTAAAGGTTTGTTCCACGGGAAGGTGAATATCGTTTGTGATAAGGATTTGAGCTCTGATGAGAGTTTAACTAAAGCCATGGAGGTCTTCAATGCTCTTGGAATGAGAACGATCTTTATGAATGCAGTGGCTCATGATAAGCATATAGCCTATGTCAGTCATATTTCCCATATCAGTTCGTTTATGCTAGGAAAGACGGTTTTAGAAATTGAAAAGAATGAAAAAAATATATTCCATATGGCGGGAAGTGGATTTGAATCTACGGTTCGTTTGGCGAAGAGTTCGCCAGAGATGTGGTCTCCTATTTTTATACAGAATAAAGATAATGTACTTAATGCCCTTGATGAGTACATTAAAAATTTACAAGAATTTAGGGTTTTAATTCAAGAAGACGATGCTGATGGTTTGGTTCAAAGTATGGGTGAGACCAATCATATCAAAACAATATTAAAAGGAATAGAAAAAAATTAATTTATTACAAGATGGAAAACACAAAAGAATTAAGAACGTGGTTGGATGATATGAATTTAGATCATCCTTTAGTAATTGCAGGACCGTGTAGTGCTGAAACTGAAGAGCAAGTGATGAAGATTGCTCATGAGTTAAAGAATACCGATGCAACTGTGTTTAGAGCGGGTGTATGGAAACCAAGAACTAGACCAGGAGGGTTCGAAGGAATTGGTGCTATTGCACTTCCTTGGTTACAAAGGGTTAAGAAGGAAACAGGAATGATGACGGCAGTTGAGGTGGCTAATGTTTCTCATGTGAAGTTAGCTTTAGAATTTGATGTTGATATTCTTTGGATTGGAGCGCGTACGGCCGTAAACCCATTCGCAGTTCAAGAAATCGCAGATGCATTGAATGGTACTGAGAAGATTGTACTTATCAAAAACCCGATCAACCCAGATCTTGCTTTGTGGTTAGGAGGAGTTGAGCGTTTATATACAGCAAATATTAAGAATCTTGGAGTTATTCACAGAGGGTTCTCTTCTTACAAGAAGACGAACTTCAGAAATGTTCCTCAGTGGCAAATTCCAATTGCATTAAAACAAAAGTTCCCTGATTTACCTGTAATTAATGATCCATCTCATATTTGTGGAAATAGAGAAAATATCGAAGCAGTTTCTCAAGTAGCTCTAGATTTAAACTTTGATGGTTTAATGATTGAAACGCATATCGATCCGGATAATGCTTGGTCTGATGCAGCTCAGCAAGTTACTCCAGCTCGTTTGGTAGAGATTATGGAAGACTTAAAAGTTCGTGAGCCTAAGGCAGAAGGTGAAGCTTTAGAAGAGTTAAAAGAGCTTAGAAGTGAGATTGATGTAGTTGATAATCATATTTTAGAAACCTTAGCGGAACGTATGGAAATCGCTAAGAAGATTGGTCAAGTTAAAAAAGAAGGAAATGTATCAGTATTACAGAACTCTAGATGGGCTAACTTGTTCGAAGAGAGAATGGAAACTGGATTGAAGTCAGGTCTTTCTAAAGAATTCTTGGATCGTTTGTTTAAAGCCATTCACCAAGAGTCAATCAATCAGCAAGAAAAAATTATTGGTAAAGAATAGTTTTTTTTACAGATATTTGCACCATGATTGGAGTTGTTATAAAGTCTACGGGAAGCTGGTACGAAGTCCGAACGGAACAAGGCGAAGTTTTTGAGTGCAGATTACCTGGAAAATTTAGAATAAAAGGTATTAAGAGTACCAACCCAGTCGCTGTTGGGGACCATGTGATCTTTCAAATGGAACCCAACAAAGACACAGGGGTCATTCAAGAAATTGAAGACCGAAAAAATTATATTGTTCGCAAATCGGTAAACCTTTCTAAAAGGACCCATGTAATTGCGGCAAATATAGATCGTGCTTTTCTCTTGGTGACCATGGATAACCCTGTAACCTTTCCTAGCTTTATTGATCGTTTTCTGACCAGCGCTAGGGCTTATCGTATCCCCGTTGTTTTAGTCTTTAATAAAATAGACACTTATACAGAGTCGATCAAAGAAGCTCAATTAGACCTTAAGTCTATCTATGAGGCAATAGGATATAAATGCCTAGAGCTTTCAGCTAAAACAGGTCAGGGTGTTGAAGGACTTAGTGAAATGATGCAAGGAAATGTAAGTCTGTTTTCTGGACATTCCGGAGTAGGGAAGTCAACCCTGATCAATCATATTGAACCAGGATTAAACATTAAGACTGCTGAGATTTCTGAACAACATAAGCAAGGTCAACATACCACAACTTTTGCTCAAATGTATCCTTTGGAGATGGGAGGTTATATTATCGACACCCCTGGTATAAAAGGATTTGGAGTAGTAGATTTTGATCCTAATGAAGTTGGAGATTACTTTCCTGAGATTTTTGCCCTAAAGGGCTTGTGTAAATTTAATAATTGCCTTCATATTGAAGAACCTAAATGTGCTGTGAAAGAAGCATTAGAAGACGGTTTGATTTCCGAATCGAGATATCGTTCTTATCTTCAATTGGTAAAAGGAGATGACGAAATATATCGCTAATGAAACTTGTAATTCAACGATGTTTAGAGGCCTCTGTAAAAGTGGATGGCAAGCTTGTCTCGTCCATAGATAAGGGACTTTTGATCTTGTTAGGTGTCAGTGTAGAGGATGCGCAAGAGGATGTGGATTGGCTGGTAAATAAAGTCGCTCACATGCGTATTTTTAATGATGAGAACGGGGTTATGAATAAATCAATCTTAGATTGTGGATTCCCGGCTATAGTGGTAAGTCAGTTTACACTTCAAGCCTCGACTAAAAAAGGACATAGACCTTCTTATATTAAGGCTGCAAAAGCCGAACAAGCTATTCCGCTATATGAACGCTTTGTTTCTGAATTAGAAGCTGTGTTAAACCAAGAAGTAGGAACTGGAGTATTCGGTGCGGATATGAAAGTTGCCCTAATCAATGATGGTCCTATTACAATTGTGATTGATTCTAAACTAAGAAGTTAAATCTTTAGGCTATCTGAATAAGATGTAGTTTTTGATAATTATAATTAAGAGTTTTAAACCGATAACTAGGTCAAAAAATAAATTTGGACTTCTAAAAGAATATTTTTCGAATCTTGAGTTCGGTGAATAAATTAAAAAGGATAAAATATTGTGAATAGCTAAAAATTTAGCTTTTTATACTGAGTTTTGGAAACAAACAAGATTTTTATATGGTAAAGAGGTAGATTTACTATATAAAATTCTATACTATGAAATCAGCAAACGAAATTCAAGACTTACAGTTTTTTGGGGAATTTGGTGGGGTGAACCCATCAATTTCTGATTCAGCAACTTTTACTTTTATGGGGGCGCAAAGCATGTCCGATACTTTTGAAGGTAAAACAGAAGGATGTTATTTATATTCGAGGCATACCTCTCCCTCAAGCATGTACCTGAGCGAAGCTTTGGCTGCGATGGAGGGTAGTGAAGCAGCTCATGTCACAAGCTCTGGAATGGGAGCGATTACTTCTGTTATTATGCATTTGTGTCAGGCTAATAGTCATATTGTAAGTTCTCGTACCATTTACGGAGGGACCTACGCCTTTTTGAAGAACTTCATGCCTAAATATGGTGTAGATACTAGCTTTGTTGATATAACTCGTTTAGATCTTGTAGAGGCAAGTATCCGAGATAACACTAAAATGATTTATTGCGAGGCAGTTTCTAATCCACTTTTGGAGGTTGCTGATATACAGGGTCTTGCCAAAATTGCTAAGCGACACGGACTTCCTTTGGTGGTCGATAATACGTTTACTCCAATGATTATTAATCCACTTGAGCTTGGAGCTGATATTTGCATCCATAGTTTGACTAAGTTTATCAATGGGATGAATGATGCCGTAGGAGGTGTAATTTGTGGAAGCAAAGGGTTTATTGATGATATAAAGAATGTAAACGATGGAGCCGTTATGCTCTATGGTCCAGTTATGGACGCATTCAGGGCCTCCTCAATTCTGAAGAATTTACGCACACTTGATCTTAGGATTAAAAAACACAGTGAGAATGCCTCATTTTTAGCTCACGAGTTTGAAGCCTTGGGATTGAAAGTTGTCTATCCAGGTTTGTCTTCTCATGCAGGTCATGAAACAATGAAAAAACAAGGGAACCTCGATTACGGATTTGGCGGCCTTGTTACAATAGACTTTGGAAATATAGAAATGGCTAATCGAGCCATGGAAATGATGCAAGAAAGGAATTTGGGCTATCTGGCGGTTAGTTTAGGGTTTTATAAAACCCTGTTCAGCGCTTCGGGAAGTTCGACCTCTTCTGAAATTCCTATGGATGAACAAGTACAGATGGGATTGTCAGATGGTTTGGTGAGATTTTCTATAGGTTTAGATGCAGATATTCAGCGAACCTTCCAAGGAATGAAAACTTGTTTTGAGGAGCTAGGAATTCTAAAAAAATTAGTGACTCTCGAATAATTGTTTAAATTTACCACAAAAGGGCTCGGATTGTTATCTTTTCGAGCTTTTTTTGTATCAACTACACAATAAACTAAATTTGCTCCTTAAAATGGAAAATATGAGTTCTTTACCGGATAAAAACGAATTGGATTTAATAGAAAAAAATCACATTAGCTTAGGGTGGGCCTTGGTTCCGATTATAGCATTGGTCATTATGTTGGCTTATAATGTGTTTGTATTCGGAGATGATGCCTTATCAGGTTCGAATCAATTTGTCTTACTTCTTGGTGCCACTGTAGCTGCCTTAGTAGGGATAAAAAACAAAGTATCCATAGAGGATATGATGGAAGAGGTTTCTAACAATATTAAATCTACTTCCGGAGCAATTTTAATACTTTTAATGGTAGGTGCCCTTGCAGGTACTTGGCTGATCTCTGGAATTATTCCAACGATGATCTACTACGGACTTCAAGTCTTAAGTCCTACCGTATTTTTAGCGGCAACAGTTATTATTTGTGCAATAATTTCGGTAGCTACCGGATCCTCTTGGACCACTTCAGCAACTGTTGGTATAGCCTTAGTTGGGATTGGAAACGCTATGGGTATTCCTGCGGGAATGACTGCAGGAGCTGTATTGTCCGGAGCCTACTTTGGTGATAAAATGTCTCCTATGTCTGATACGACCAATCTTGCGCCTGCAATGGCAGGGGGTGAATTGTTTGATCATATTAAATATATGGCTATAACTACTGTACCTACTATATTAGTTACTTTAGTGATCTTTATTATTTTAGGTTTTACCATTGAAACACATGGAGAAGCAAATATTAGTAAGATGCTTACAGATATAGAGTCTACTGTAAATGTGAGTCCTTGGTTATTCCTAGTACCTGTTTCTGTTATTGGATTAATCGTAAAGAAAGTACCACCAACATTTGCATTATTGATAGGAACTTTACTTGCAGGGGTTTTTGCCTTGATCTTTCAACCTGAAGCAGTAGCACATATTGCAGGAACGGATAATTTGACTTTTGAAAGTGCTTATAAAGGAGTAATGCAAGCAATTACTGTAGATGTTAGCTTGCCAACACCGAGTGAAGACCTTGCAGATTTGTTCTCATCAGGAGGAATGGCAGGGATGTTAGGTACAATTTGGCTGATTATCTGTGCTATGGTTTTTGGAGGAGTTATGGAAGCTATTGGTGCCTTAGCAGCAATTTCAAAAGCTCTATTGAATGCATTTGACAGTGTTTTTGGTCTTTTTGCTTCCACAGTTGGTTCTTGTTTAATAATCAATGCAACAGCTTCAGATCAATACTTGGCGATTGTTGTTCCAGGGAAAATGTATTCTAAGGCCTATGCAGATAAAGGACTTGCACCAGAAAATTTATCTAGAACTCTTGAAGATTCGGGAACTGTTACTTCGGTATTAATTCCTTGGAACACTTGTGGGGCATATCAATCTACAACCTTAGGAGTTGGAGTACATGAGTATTTCATTTATGCGATTTTTAATTACCTATCTCCATTTATGACCTTAGCTTTTGCAGCTTTCGGAATTAAGATTAAGAAATTAGCGACTCCTTCTAAGCCTCAAATGGCCTAAGTTGTAATAAAACATAATTAAAAAACCTCGAGAGCTAGATTAAAGCTTTCGAGGTTTTTTTTTGTTTTATAGACATTGTTCCGCACATTTTTCACCGTCTATGGCTGCGGAAATAATTCCTCCTGCATATCCAGCGCCTTCTCCACATGGATATAGGCCTTTGATTTGTGGGTGTTCTAATGTTTTGTAGTCTCTTGGTATCCTAACAGGAGAGGAGGTTCTACTTTCTGTAGCATGTACAACTGCCTCGTTAGTCACAAATCCTCTCATCGATCGATCGAACCCTTTAAAGCCTCCTTGTAGAGCTTCGTGTATGAATTTAGGGAATAAACTTCCAAGTTCAATCGAGCTTGTCCCTGGTTGATAAGATGTTTTAGGGATGTCGCTAGATTGTTTTCCTGCTATGAAATCAGCCAATCGTTGTGCGGGAACTTTTTGGGTTTCACCCGCCATAGCCCATGCTTTTTGTTCTATGGATTTCTGAAACTCCATTCCGGCCAAGGGGCCAAAGCCTTCAAAAGCCTTAAAATCTTTTAGTTCCAAGGCAACCACAATTCCTGAATTTGAAGTAGCCTGATCGCGTTTCGAGGGAGACCATCCATTGGTAACCACCTCTCCAGGAGCCGTTGCACAAGGAGCAATAATCCCTCCGGGACACATACAAAAAGAATAGACACCTCTTCCGCTAACTTGCTTCACTAAAGAATAAGGTGCGGGTGGGAGGTAAGGACCTCTGTCTGTCTTACATTTGTATTGAAGTTGGTCAATAAGTACTTGAGGATGTTCTACACGAACTCCTAAAGCAAAGGGTTTGGCCTCAATCAGAATGTGTTTTCTATGTAATAATTCGTAAATATCACGAGCTGAATGCCCAGTGGCAAGAATAAGTTTAGAGGCATTAATTCTTTCTCCATCCGCTAGGTGAACTCCTCTGATTTGTGAAGATTGTATCTCTAAGTCTACCACTTTTGAATCGAAGCGTACTTCACCTCCGCAAGATCGGATGACTTCTCTCATGGCAGCGATAATTTTGGGTAATTTATTGGTTCCTATATGAGGGTGGGCATCTACCCGTATTTTAGGATCAGCTCCGAATCCCACGAATAAATCAAGAATTTTATTGACATCTCCTCTTTTCTTAGAGCGAGTATAGAGTTTTCCATCAGAATAAGTTCCGGCTCCTCCTTCTCCGAAGCAGTAATTTGATTCTGGATTAACAAGGTGCTCTTTGTTGATCGCTGCTAAATCTCTTCTTCGAGCTCTCACATCTTTTCCTCGTTCTAAAACAATAGGTTTCTGACCTTGTTCTATCAGTTTTAAAGCTGCAAAAAGACCAGCAGGTCCAGCTCCAACTACAATTACCTCTTCACCAGAAGAAACGTCCGGGTAATCGGGTAAGTCAAAACTAGGCTCAGTAAATTCTTCATTTAAATAAACAGCAATGCGTAGATTGAACTTTATGTTCTTTTGTCTGGCATCTATTGAACGTTTTAAAATTTCAATATGAAGTATCGATTTAAGATCGAGGTGATATTGTTTTGCGACAAATGCTTTTAAAAGTTCTGGAGTCTCAGCCGTTTTTGGCTTAACTTGTAATTGATATTCTTGAATCATATTAGTTGAACCAGGTCCATATTATACCAAATCTAATTCTCCAATCTCTATAAGGATATAAAGGAGAGGCAAAATAGTTTGGTTCGAGTAGAGATGAGGTAAAGTTTTCGATCTTAAAAAAGATTCGTGTGCGTCTAACTTGTGCATTGATAAAATAATCCAAGACAGGGTAATTTCCAATCTGTTGATCATTTTGAACCACATAGCTTCCTAAAACAGGGTTGAATGCGTTCGCGTAATGTTTGCTAAAGTAGTTGAAGTGAACTCCTGTTTGCAAAAACATTGGACTCCCTTTGAAAACATAAGAAGAAAAATACAAGGTGTTTCTCGTGACGAATTCTGGAACTCTGAAAGCCTCTTGACCTTCAAAAACATTCTGGTATAACATCGTGTTTCTAAGGGCAAACTTTCCAAATTTAAATTCATTTTCAAATTTAATTTTCAAATAGTTTACCGTTGCACCAGTAAGTTGTTTAACCTCTGGATTAGCGTTGTTTTCAAAGTAAGTGAAATTGTCTACTTGGTTGTAGGAAGCTTCGATATTTGCAAACTTGTTATTTAAGAAAACCGCCAGGGTTCGATAGTTTTCATTATTTAGGTTTGGATTATACCAATTGAAGTTCTTGTAATCACTTTGATAGAGTTGGTAGTTGAAATCAGGTGCTTTAGAACTTAAATTCAAACGCGCCCCATAAGAGCTGATCGAATCTTGCTGAAAATAGATTTGACCATTGATGGTGTTTCCGTTTTGATTTCCGGATACAATTCCTTCTGCTCTGGCATCTAAATGCATTTTACCTACTTGAGCATTCCATTTTGCGCCTAGAGAAAGTAGATCTCCTGAAATATGATTGGGAAGAATAGTTCCGTCCTGTTCAACCGTTAATGTGTTGAAGCTGTAGTTGTAATTTTGTAGATGGGCGTAAACTTTAAAATCTCCAAGTAAATAAGGTGATTGAAAGTTAAGTCCCAGATCATTATCTAGTGTCTCAAGCCAAGTTCGGTCTTCCACAGCTGTGGTATAGGCTTGGCCAAAAATATTGTCATCATAAATAGTTTCTTGATCAAAACTGAATTTTTTCCATTCATACTTCAGTTCATGATCCAACGAAAGGTTAGACATTCTTCTGGTAATACTGTCTTTTTTTGGTGAGAAAAATTGATAGGATTGATTGATGTAAATCCTTTTGCCATCAAGTTGACTCGAAGCATTATTAAGGTTAACCTCTAAACGACCTCTGTCTTGGAAGTTTGGATTGTTCGTTTGAAACATTTCCATAGAATAATCTGTAAGTCCTCCATTTTCTTCGTTGAACAAGTCTTGTTGTACGTAGTGGGTTTTTAATTGATAATGCCCTCCTTTCGAGTGGTAATTTGTAGCTATTCTTAGATTTGTATTACTCGATAAACTATATCTGTATTCTCCAAGAGATCTCAAACCTTTATAAGATATTGAAGCATTGAACTGTTCTGAAAAGTTAGAAGTGAAAAACACATCTAAAAACTGCCCTTGACCAATCCCATTTCGATAAGCTGCTTCCGAAGTTGGAGTTGGGACATTGAAGTACTTAATATCTTCTGCTTGATAATAATTATATTCTTTTGCCGGAACTCCCATTAGGGGGCTTAAGGACATAGACTCAAAATCCGCTTGTAAAGGTGTATAAGTTTTACCTTGGTTAGCAAACTCCATATAACCAAACTTGTCCTTCCTAGTCCAGTTAAATTTGTATTCGTGGTCAAGAGTTAAAGTAGTATCAATAATGATAGTGTCATTAGATTGACTTAAAATAAGATAGTCCCTATAATCTTGTTTAGCCAAACCATCTTTTGAATCTTTGCTATCGTTGTTGATCCCGTTGGGAGCTGACCCATCTGATCCTTCAATGGGCTGTCCTTTTGCATTTCCACCTAATTTTGTTTGAGAGTGAAGACCTAAAGATAATAAGGCTATAAATAAAGTCAGTAAAGCTCGGCGTTTATTCATATAACAAAGGTATATATAATGAACAAAAAAATCTTATTTTTAAGCCTTTAAATATTTAAGATGGCCTTATCCTTACAAGTCGATAAAAAATTAATAGAAGCCGGTTGCGATGAAGCGGGCCGTGGATGTCTCGCGGGACCAGTAGTAGCCGCAGCAGTAATTCTTCCTAAGGATTTCAGTCATCCCTTTTTGAATGATTCTAAGAAGTTGAACTTGAAACAGCGCTTAGAATTGAAAGAAGTTGTGGAACGAGAGGCCTTGGCATATGGAGTCAGTTTTGTGGATGAAAAAGAAATTGATGAAATCAATATTTTACAAGCTTCTATAACAGCCATGCACAGAGCCCTAGACCAATTGGAATTGAGGCCTGAGCATATAGCAGTTGATGGAAATAAATTCAACCCTTATCAGAAAATTAAGCATCAAACGATTATCAAAGGAGATGCTAAGTTTTTGAATATTGCTGCCGCATCTATTTTGGCAAAAACCTATAGGGATTTATATATGGAAAAGATAGATGAGGAATTCCCAATGTATGCTTGGTCAAAAAACAAGGGATATCCCACTAAAGCACATCGCGATGCAATCCGGGAATTCGGAGCTTGTAAATACCATCGAAAGTCATTTAAGTTACTGCCAGATCAATTGAGTTTAGACCTCGAATTCGAATCCAAATAAAGCTTTAAGGTGCTTGAGCATTTTATCTTCAACTTCCTTCATTGGAGTTTTTTTTCCAATCTCAGCTTCTAGGGACGTAACTGCCTTGTCTTTGATACCGCAAGGAATAATATTATCAAAATATCCTAAGTCAGCATTTACATTAAGAGCAAAGCCATGCATAGTTACCCATCTTGAGGCTCTTACGCCCATAGCACATATTTTTCGAGCAAATGGAGTTCCAACATCCAACCAAACTCCTGTTTCTCCAGGACTTCTTTCACATTTTAGTCCATATTCGGCTAAAGTCAAAATCACTGCTTCCTCCAGAAATCTCAAATATTTATGAATATCAGTAAAAAAATTCTCTAAATCTAAAATAGGATAGCCTACAAGCTGACCAGGACCGTGATAGGTGATGTCTCCTCCTCGGTTAATTTTATAAAATTTAGCCCCTTTAGCGGCAAGCTGTTCTTCGTTGAGTAATAAATTACTTAAATCACCACTCTTTCCCAGGGTATAAACATGTGGATGTTCTACAAAGACCAAATAATTAGGAGTAGGGACCTGAATTTCGGCTTTTCTATTTTGGATTTTTAAGGCCAAAATCTTTTGAAATAATTCTTCTTGGTAATCCCAAGTATCTTGATAATCTTTTAATCCAAGATCAATTATTTGAACTTTGTGATTCATATTAGTCTTTATTCAAAATAACTAGAGCTCCAATAATTCCTGGCACCCATCCACATAAGGTTAACAAGAAAATGATAAACACAGATCCGCAACCCTTGTCGAGAACCGATAGGGGAGGGAAAATAATTGCAAATAGGACTCTAAAAAAACTCATAGTTATAATTATTAAGACAAAGTTCGTAAAAAAAATGCGGTAAGCATCGCTGAATTCTGCTTCTTATTCTAAATTAGCAGGATATTAACATTAGTAGGATAAATGGAGTTAAAGTTACAAGGAATTACAAAAAAGTTTGATAAGCAAGTTGCTTTAAATCAGGTGACTTTAGAGTTGACGGAGCCAGGAGTACTTGGAGTATTAGGAGCAAACGGTGCAGGTAAAAGTACCTTGATGCGGCTAATAATGAATTTGATTGAAGCAGATTCTGGAAGTATTTCTTTTGATGGAAAATCTTTTTCTGAAAACTCTAAATCTATTAAATCCAATATAGGATACCTTTCTGAGTCCAATCCTATGTATGAAGATTTGTATGTTCAAGCTTATCTAGAATTTCATGCAAAATTAAAAGACATTCCTTTCTCTAGGGTTCAAGAGCTAATGAAGGATTTGAGGATTGATACTGTTTCAAATAAGAGAATCATGGACCTCTCAAAAGGTTTTAAGCAGAGAGTTGGTGTGGCAAGTGCTATGCTACACGAGCCAGATCTTCTAATTTTAGACGAGCCAACCAGTGGATTAGATCCTATACAATTACAGCAATTTAGAGAGGTGATAAGGTCCTATGCCCGAACCCACACAGTGCTCTTTTCTTCACATATCATGCAAGAAGTTGAGGCGGTATGTGACCGAGTGATTTTCTTGAAGCAAGGAGAATTGGTTGGAGATTTTATGATGAAAGATTTAAAAAATGAGCATAGAAGAACTTTTGAGCTCAATTTAGATTATAGATTAGAATTAGAGTTTTTTAAGGAACTCGAAGGCCTGCAGTCTGTGGAAAATGTATTTGATACTCAGTATAGAGTCCATTTCGATAAAGATCAAAAACAGATTATTTCCTCTTTATCTACATTTTGTGAGTCACAAGGAGTGGAGCTCATATCTATCGTTGAAAAAAGTCAGGGATTGGAGGACTTATTTATAAAACTCAATCAAGCTTAGAAATGGCAATCAATTGATCTGATTTAATTCTGATGTTTTGGTTTGAGTGTTTAGATAAATAGAGCATCGCACTAGATATTTCTTTATAGTTTATGCCTTTATAGATTTTTAAAGGTCCAATAAAAAGCCATGAGAAAATACTGAATAATTGAATTCCTATAGATTCTCCAACTCTTCTCTCTGATCTATCTCCAAGGATTAAGGAGGGTTGAATAATTTTTGTATCTGCTAAATTAAGATCAAGAACGGCTTCTTCCATTTCTCCTTTAGTCCTGTTGTAGAATACTGAAGATTTGGCCTTAGCTCCAAGTGCTGAAATGACTTGAAACTGATTAATATTGTATTTTTTACAAAGTTTAGCCGCAGCTACAGGGATTCCAAAATCAATTTTGTGATACAGCTCTTTATCAGGAGTCTTTTTTGCAGTGGTTCCTATACAGCAATAAAGGACATCATAAGATTCGTGAAGCTCCATTTGATCTAAATGAAATAAGTCCAATTGTAATTGATCGAATTTAGGATTCTTAATATCAATCAAGGTTCTTCCAATGGACAATACTTTTTCAATTTCGGGATCCAGCAAAAGTTTTTGTAGTAAGTCAGAGCCCACAAGCCCAGAGGCACCTAAAATAATGGCTTTTTTCATTGAGAGGTTTTTATCTAAGTTACAAAAAAACAATATTAGTTCATAGCGACATGTAGCGCTTTATTTACTCTTAGATGTTTTAATGGGATTTAAGACCCCGTAATACCTAATATTACTTCTTCCTGAGCTGTTTACAGACAATTGCCCTGTTCTGTCCTCTTTGATTTTGAAGGTGAAATTTAATGTTTCACTTCCATTATTACCACTAAATTTCACGATGACTTGTTTTCTTTTATTGTCAATTTTTAATCTGTATTTTAATGGTGATCCGTCAAATTTAATTTCATCACTTGAAACTCCGCTATAACTTGTGATAGTTTGGGAAGATCCAAAAAAATCAAGCATAACTTTAATTGTGCCATCATGAGAAAGTAGGAAATTTTGATGAGGTAAAAGATCTTGAGTTGATCCTCCAACACTTGATCCGCTATAAGCTCGAAATTCAAATTCTTCGGAAGTAATAATTTGTTTTAGAATATCAAATTTATCATTTTCAGAATTTTCTTGAGCAAGTAGAATTGGACCGAGAAATACTAGGAGTAAGGGCAGTAATTTTTTCATGTTTTTTTAGGGGTAAAGGTAGAAAAAATGCTTAGTTAGCTTACTCTTTTTCATATTCCTCCAATTTTCCATCATAGGAAATACTTTGACGACCTGAACTGTTGATGCTTACTTTAGCCGATGATTCTCCGTAGATGACAATGATAAAGTCTAAACTTTCAGTTTCCGATCTTCCTGAAAATTTGATGGTAATTCTCATCTTTTCATCATCGTATGAGATCTTGTAGTTTTGAGGGGCTCCACTAAAGTTAATTCCGATATCTCTAGTATTATAGGTGTTCACCGTTTGAGATACTCCGAAGTATGGAAAGAATATGTCCATGCTGTCTTTTTGATAACGCAGGTAATTCGGATTGGTAGCTAAGTTGATTCTAGGAGCCCCCATAGGATTAGCCCAGAGTGCTTCATATTCATAGCTTCCAGATTCTACTATAGTTTTGAGCTTTTCATACTGTTCTCGCTGCTCTTGTTTCTTTGCCGCTTTTTTCTCAGCTCTAGATTGAGCAGAGATATTCAAGCTAATCATGACTAGAATTAATGTGACGAATTTTTTCATTTAGGATAGATTTAGGGTTCTATCATATAAATTACAAAAAGTATTCCAAATTAGGCCACAGGGACTTCGAATAATTCTGGATATTGAATATATAGCATAAGTATTAATCCCAAAGTGATCAATAGCATTATGGCTAAAGGTTTGCCAATAGACTTGCGTTCAAAACCTCTCCATGGTCCGATGTATTTTTGAAAAAAGTAATTAGCCATCAACCACCCTCCTAAAAGATTAAGTAAAAAGCTCGCAAGGTTGTTGGGGCCTGTGTAAGTAAGTAGGGCGCTACTTGCTAAAACATATAATAAACTCAAGAAGAGCATTTGGTTTCCTTGCTCTTTTTTACCTAGTTTTCTTAGGTTTAGCATCAATAATACTCCTCCTATAAAAGTGGAGAAGAAGATCGAAAATCCAAAAATTGCCATAGGTGAATAAAGCTCAATTGGACTCTTTGCGATTTCAATTTCTTTTTCTATTTCGATGTGTTCTACACCATTTTCAGAATCTTCCTCTTGTTGAAGGTAGGCATAGTCATGAGCCTCAAAATCAATTTCTCTTTTTTGAAGTTCTGTTTCAATACTCTTGAGGGCTTCCACGGTGTACAAGTCTGTATTATTGTACATTTCAAGAAGCTCGTATTTATCTAAACCTTGTATTTTTAATAAAAAACTTGGATTCATTTTAGTTCAATTTGTAGTCAATATGATGCTCAGTTAAAAGAGAAAGAAGTTCGTTACTCGGAATGAGTTTCATTCCACGGCTAGGCATATCTATCTCGATCTTTTCTTTTGGATCTTGAATTTTGAAGGCTAAACTTAGTTTTCCTCCTTCATGTGGACTCAACAAATTGTAAAGTTCCATAATCTTTTCATCGGTGATTTGATCTAATCTTAAGCGAATAGTGACCTTTTCGAGCTTCTCATCCAAGACATCATGTAAAAGGGCAAAGTTATTAAATTTAAGTCTAGGGTCTCCTTCCGAGCCATCTTTTTGAGTCCATCCACGTTGGACTACCGTGCTGATTTGCAAAAAGGAATTCGGTACTAAGAAATGTTGGAACATCAAATAGTCGTTTCCGAAAATTTTGAATTCATATTGGTCACTATAATCTTCAAAGGTAAAGGAACCCCAACCTTTTCCCATTTTAGAAACGCGATGATCGACAGCGGTTACTATTCCTCCGAAGTTCATTTTACGTCCTACCATTTTTTTAAGATCTGCCTTGAGTTCAGAAAGATTGGCATTACAAAAATGTAATTCGTTTTTGAAGTCGTCTAGTGGATGGGCAGAGATATAGATTCCTACCACTTCTTTTTCTCGTGCTAAGAGTTCCATGGTCCCCCAAGTGTCCACCACCGGCAGTATAGGTTCTGGCATTTCTTCACTGGTACTTTCCCCGAATAGAGAGACTTGAGAAGAGTTTTGGGCTTCCTGGAAGCGGTTACCGTACTTTAATATTTTTTCTAAAAAAGGAGATCCTTTTTCGTCTTTTACATAATATTGAGCTCTGTGTGTCCCAGGGAAAGAATCAAATCCTCCAGCGAGAACTAAGGAGTCAAAAGCTTTTTTATTTGCAGACCTTAAATCCACTCTTCGAGCCAGGTCAAAAACAGATTTATAAGGTCCATTTTCCTTACGCTCGGCAATAATCGCCTTGACGGCTCCATTTCCAACTCCCTTAACGGCTCCCATACCAAAACGTATGGCACCTTCATTATTTACGGAGAATTTCAAATAAGATTCGTTCACATCAGGTCCAAGTACTTCAATTCCTGCTCGACGACATTCCTCCATAAAGAAGGTAACTTGCTTGATGTCGTTCATATTATTGGAAAGCACCGCCGCCATATATTCGGCAGGGTAGTGGGCCTTCAGGTAAGCGGTCTGATAGGCAATCCACGCATAACAGGTCGAGTGAGACTTGTTAAAGGCATAAGAAGCGAAGGCTTCCCAGTCTGTCCAAATCTTCTCTAATTTTTTCTCATCATGGCCTTTAGCCATGGCATTTTCGATGAATTTAGGCTTCATCTTTGCCAGTACCGCATGCTGCTTCTTACCCATGGCTTTCCTCAAGACATCGGCCTCCCCCTTAGTAAAGTCTGCCAATTTCTGAGAGAGTAGCATTACTTGCTCTTGATAAACGGTAATTCCGTAGGTTTCCTCTAAGTATTCTTCACAGGCATCCAAGTCATAAATAATCTCTTCGGTCCCGTGTTTACGGTTAATAAAGGAAGGGATGTATTCTAATGGACCTGGTCGATACAAGGCGTTCATCGCAATCAAATCCGCAAAAACTGTAGGTTTTAATTCACGCATATATTTCTGCATCCCAGGAGATTCATACTGGAAAATTCCTACGGTTTCTCCTCTTTGGAAAAGTTCATAGGTTTTTACATCATCTAGTGGGAAATTCTCAGGATCTAATTCAACGCCGTGAATGGCCTTGATCATTTTTACAGAATCTTTAATTAAGGTAAGGGTCTTCAGACCCAAAAAATCCATCTTTAGAAGCCCAGCATCTTCCACCACGGAGTTGTCAAACTGGGTGACGTACATATCGGAATCCTTCGCTAAGGAAACCGGAACGAATTTGGTAATATCATCGGGCGTAATAATCACACCACAGGCATGAATTCCGGTGTTTCTTACCGATCCTTCTAAAACACGTGCTTTACGGATGGTTTCCCCCATCAAATCTTTTCCTTCTGCCAGAAGTTTGAGTTCCTCGACTTGAACGAGTTCTTCCGAGCGAAGCTTGTCTTTTAAGGCCTTATCGTCTAATGAGAAGATTTTTGCCAACTTCATTCCGGGAATCAGTTTGGCGATTCTATCCGCTTCATAAAGTGGTAAGTCCAAGACACGGGCAGTATCCCGAATGGCGGATTTAGCGGCCATGGTCCCGTAGGTGATGATTTGGGCTACCTGATTTGCTCCGTATTTATCAATTACATAGTCCATTACCAGAGACCTTCCTTCATCATCGAAGTCAATATCAATATCGGGCATGGATACCCTTTCTGGATTCAAGAAACGCTCAAAAAGCAAATCGTATTTAATCGGGTCAATATTGGTAATCTTCAGACAGTAGGCAACTACAGATCCAGCGGCGGATCCACGACCCGGTCCTACCGATACACCCATATCTCTAGCGGCTCGGATGAAATCTTCTACAATCAAGAAGTATCCCGGATATCCGGTTTTTGCAATTACATCAAGTTCAAAATCTAGACGTTCGGCAATTGACTCGGTGATTTCTCCATAGCGCTCTTTTGCTCCTTCGTAGGTGATATGTCTTAGGTAATTGTTTTCTCCACGTTTACCTCCGTCTTCTAGATCCTTAGCATCTTCAAATTCAGCTCCTATATCAAAGGCCGGAAGTAGTACATCCCGAGCCAATTCAAAAGGCTCAATTTTATCGACTAATTCTTGAATGTTTAAAATAGCAAGAGGTTGATCTTTAAAAAGATCCTTCATTTGCTCCGTGGACTTAAAATAGTATTCGTGATTGGGAAGTCCATAGCGAAGTCCCCTTCCTTTTCCAATAGGAGTAGCTTGCTTTTCCCCGTCTTTTACACAAAGTAAAATATCATGTGGATCCGCATCTTCTTCATTTAGGTAAAAGGTGTTATTGGTCGCAACGGTTTTGATTTGATGTTTGTCAGCGAAGCCTAAAAGAACATCGTTGATATGATCCTCGTCCTCTTGGCCATGACGCATGAGCTCAATATAGAGATCATCTCCAAACTGCTCTTTCCACCAGAGTAAAGCTTCTTCAGCTTGTTTTTCTCCAATGTTTAGAATTTTATTAGGGACCTCTCCGTAGAGGTTACCAGTAAGAACGATAACATCTTCTTTATATTGTTCTACAATTTTCTTGTCAATTCTAGGGACGTAATAAAATCCATCGACAAAGGCGGTCGAAGACATTTTTGAAATGTTCTGATAACCATTTTTATTTTTAGCGAGCATCACAATTTGATACCCATTATCTTTTCTTGATTTATCTAAGTGATCCTCACAAACAAAAAACTCACATCCCACTATAGGTTTGATGATGTTTTGTTGAGGTTTTCCTTCTTGGGCAGCAGTTTCGTTTGCCTGTTTGATTTCTTTATTCTTAGAAAACACCGCATTCACAAAGTGAAAAGCCGCCATCATATTTCCAGAATCTGTACAAGCTACAGCCGACATATTGTCTTTTGCAGCTTTAGAAACTAATCCCCCTAATTGAATGGTGGATTGTAGGATGGAATATTGTGTGTGGTTGTGTAGATGGGCAAAGGAAGCTTGATTAAAGGCTTCTTGTTGTTCCTGGCTAAGTGCCGGACCGCTGCTTTGGGATTTAGTCTTCTTCTTGAGTTTTGCACTGGCCTTTTTAAGGTTTACGTGCTCTAGACCAATCACCCCTATAGGACCAGGATTGATTTTATTATACTCCTCTAAAAAACCTGGTTCTTGATGTAGTTCTTCTAAGGAATAAACTCCTCTTCGGATCAATTCTAAAAAGCATCGTGTGGTAGCCTCCACATCGGCCGTTGCGTTGTGGGCTTCTGAAAATGCGCTACCGAATAAATACTCGTGTAATTCGGTCAGGGTCGGTAACTTGAATTTTCCACCACGTCCCCCTGGTATTTGACATAGAGATGCGGTCTTCTCTGTACAGGTATCCAGTACAGGAAGCTGTTCTAAGTTATTTTCAAAACCGAGCCTGTAAAACTCACAAGCCATAATGTTTACATCAAAACCTACATTTTGCCCTACAATAAATTCTGTTTGCGAAAGAGCTGCTTTAAATCGATCCAATCCTTCTTGAAGAGAAATTCCATCTTCTAGGGCAAGTTCCGTTGAAATACCATGAATTTGCTCCGCGTCATATGGGATGTTGAAGCCATCAGGACGGATCAAGAAATCTTGATGGTCTAGGAGTTTTCCTTGGGCATCATGAAGCTGCCAAGCAATCTGAATACACCTCGGCCAATTATCTGTGTCCGTAATGGGTGCTTTCCAGTTTTTAGGAAGTCCTGTAGTCTCAGTATCAAAGATTAAATACATTTAGCTGGGTGTTTTTATAAGGGCTTAAAATTACATTAAATTTAGATTTAGGGAGGCTTTTTGCTCCTAAGTTTTTAACAGGTTCTCAAGGGGGCTCTGTTTCAGTATTTTATTTGAAAATCTAGAGAACATTTGAAAAGAAATTTGTACTTTTGCAGTCCAAATTAATAATCATAGGTCGTGTACCTATAAATTTAACATTATGCCAGTAAAAATTAGATTACAGAGACATGGTAAAAAAGGGAAGCCTTTTTATGCAGTAGTAGCTGCTGATGCCAGAGCAAAAAGAGATGGTAAATTCTTAGAGAAAATCGGAACTTACAATCCAAACACTAACCCTGCAACAATTAACTTAGATGTTGATGCTGCTGTAAAATGGTTAGAAAATGGAGCTCAGCCAACAGATACTGCTCGTAACATCCTTTCTTACAAAGGAGTTATGTTGAAGCACCACTTATTAGGAGGTGTGAGAAAAGGAGCTTTAACTGAAGAACAAGCGGAAGAAAAATTCCAAGCTTGGGTTTCTGAAAAAGAAGCTGCTATTGAAGCTAAGAAATCAGGATTAGCTACGGCTAAAGCTGATGTAAAAGCTGCTGCACTTGCTGCAGAAAAAGAAGTGAATGAAAAGCGTATGGCTGCTGCTCAAGAAGCGGAAGATGCTGCTAAAGCTGAAGCTGCTGCTCAAGAAGCTGCTGCCTCTGAAGAAGCACCTGCTGCTGAAGAAAACGCTGCTGAGTAAATCATTAATTTAACGAAAGATGCGTAAAGAAGATTGTTTTTATTTAGGCAGAATCGTTAAGAAACACAGTTTCAGGGGAGAAGTCGTAGCCGTTTTGGACTCGGATGACCCGGAAGTGTACACAGAATTGGAATCAGTTTTTGTCGATCTCGGCAATAATCTGATTCCTTTTTTTATGGAAGATTGTCGACTTCAAAAAGGCAATCAACTTCGCATTAAATTTGAAGGTGTTGACGACGAAGGGGATGCTCAAGCCCTATTGAAATGCGGACTCTATCTACCGGAAGAAATCTTACCAGAATTAGAGGGGAATCAGTTTTATTATCATCAAGTAATCGGAGGAAAGGTCTATGATGTCAATCATGGTTACCTTGGTATACTTGAAGGAATTAATGAATCAACTGCCCAGTCATTATTTGAGATTAAAAATGGAAATCAAGAAATTTTGATACCTATGGTTGATGAATTTATAGTTGAGGTCAATAGAGAAGCTTCTGAGATTCATTTAAAAACTCCAGAAGGTCTGGTCGATTTTTATAAAAGTCAAGAATAATGTCTGTATTTAAATTTAAGGAGTTTCACATTCATCAAGATAAATCTGCGATGAAAGTTGGAACTGATGGAGTGCTTCTTGGTGCTTGGTCTGATTTAGAAGATGCCCAGCGTATTTTAGATATTGGTTCTGGAACGGGTTTATTAGCTTTAATGGCAGCCCAGAAATCTTATGCCGAACTCATCGATGCCATTGAAATTAATGAAGAAGCCTTTCAGGAATCTGTACAAAACTTTGAGGAAAGCCCATGGGGGGATCGCTTATTTTGTTACCATACGGATTTCGAAACTTTTGTAGAAGAGATGATGGGAGGAGAGGAGTACTATGATTACATTATTTCTAATCCACCTTATTTTACGAGTCAAAATCCTTCTAAGGATAGTGCAAGAGCTACGGCTAGAGCAATAGAATCATTGCCTTTTGACTTACTTGTAGAAGGAGTTTCTGTACTCTTGGAAGAGGGAGGTAAGTTTTCTTGTGTGCTACCTGATGCTGAGGTTGGGGCCTTTGTGCAACTAGCCGGTCAATTTGGACTTTTTGTTTCTCGGGTACTTGAAATTAAAGGTAAAGTTGATGGACCAGTAGTAAGGGTCTTACTTGAATTTATCAAGGATATAAGAACAGCCGCCCCACAAGTGAAGCAGCTGGAAATTGAAATCTCAAGACATGAATATACCCAGGAGTATATCGATCTGGTCAAGGATTTTTATTTAAATATGTAAACTTTCTTCGTAAGGAACCTCTACTTCTGTAAAATTAATTCCATACTGTTCTAGTTCTTCAAGTATAGGATTGTAGATCTCTTTTTCGATTGGGATCTGTACCCCAGGAGTCTTTATCTCTCCAGTTAAAATCTTTACTGCCGCTATAGCTACAGGAAGACCAACCGTTTTTGACATGGCAGTATAAGTTTGATCGTCTCCTATAACTGACATAGAAGATTCTATTTGATGTTTCTGTCCATGTAATTCATATCCGAATTTATGGAGCATAACGATCATGTCTTTATCTTCTTTTTTGAGGCTCCAAGCCTCTTTTAGGATTTTTTCTAGAGCCTGAGCAGGACTGGCATTTTTCAGGCCTATAGTTTTTTGAGCATTGAATAGATCCAGTTCTACAAGTTTGTCCCATCTCAAATCATCTTGATCGATTTTTAAATAGGAGCGAAGTTTAATTTCAACAGAATCTTCGATGTTATAAGCAAGAAAGGAATTAGTATATTCTCGATAAGTCATATTTTCTGTTCCTTCCATGGCATAGGAATCATCTGTCATCCCCAATTCCACTAAAAGGCTCCAGGCTTTAGAAAATCCAAGTTTCCTAATGGTACCTCTATATAAAGTTTCTATATCTTCTAAGCCGTAAATCTCTCGATACTTCAAAGAATCTCTATTGGCATAGCCTTCAAATTTTCCTTGCCCTGGGATATTTAAAACCTCTGTTCTTCTGAAGAGTTTATTATAAGGAATGTATTTGTATTTTCCCTCTTGGATGAATTTAGCTGCTCCACCTTGACCGGCGAGTACGACATTTCTAGGGTTCCAAGTGAATTTATAGTTCCATAAATTATCATCGGACTCAGGAGCTACTAAGCCTCCTGTAAATGATTCAAATAGGAGCATTTTACCACCGCGCTCCTTAATTTCATCAATGATTTTCATAGCACTCATATGGTCGATTCCAGGATCAAGCCCAATCTCATTCATAAACACCAGCCCCTTGAGACATGCCTCTTCATGAAGTGCTTTCATTTGCTCTGAGACATAAGAAGCAGTTACTAAATGTTTGTGATATTTAAGGCAGTCTTCAGCTAGAGAAATATGTAAATGTGCGGGAAGCATTGAGATGACGATATCAGACTCTTTGACTAAAGAGGTCCTTTGAAAATCATCGGCAATGTCTAAAGCGACGAGTTTTGTGTTTGAATGAGCTCCTATGCGAGACTCAACTAGACTCGGGTTCAGGTCAGCAATAATCAGTTCAAAAGGAGTTTCTGTCGATTTGAGTTGAAGGTATTCTATTAGATTTGAAGCAGATCTCCCTGCTCCTATGAGTAGTATTTGTTTCATTGGTGTTGATTAGATTCGCAAAGTAATAAAAATATTTAGATGTTTGATATAAAACAATAATTGTTGCATTTGTTTAGATTTAAACAGAAATATTTAGGACTTGAGTAAAAGAAACTATTATCTTTACCGCTTTAAATTGAAAATGAATCGCACTAAAGCCATTATTTCCTTTTTCGGAGGAGTCACGGTAATTATGGGAGCTATGGGAAGCCATGCCCTAGAAAAGGTCTTAAGTCAATCTGATTTGAAGGCCTATGAAACTGCGATTTATTATCAAATGTTTCATTTGATACTTTTACTGTGGGTGAATAGTCAAACGACTTTTTCAGCAAAACTTGTTAAACGGCTAAATTTTCTTTTTGGCCTTGGGATTCTGTTTTTCTCAGGATCTATTTTTCTATTTAAATTGACTTCTGTAAGTGCTAAGAGTTTGTGGTTTATAACTCCTCTAGGCGGTATCTTATTGATAGGAGGTTGGTTTTATCTTGCGTATACATACTTTAAACAAACACAATAAATAGGCTTTAAACAAACTAAACAAACATGAAACATTCAACATTAATTACGAAATCGATTTCGTTGGAGTCTTTAAGGATTCCAAAAGACAAGATTCGTTATCAATTGAGTCCAGAAGAATTGGAACGAATTACCCTTGACAAGGGGATGGGACAGTTGGCGAGCTCTGAGGCTTTGGCCATACGTACAGGGAAATTTACGGGAAGGTCCCCTAAGGATCGTTTTATTGTAAAGGATAGTATTACAAAAGACAAAGTTTGGTGGGGAGATGTTAACCTTGCATTTGATCCTGAAAAATTTGATAGTCTTTATGAAAAAATGCTGGACTATATAGAGCGTGAATTGGACGAAGTTTATGTAAGAGATTGTTTTGCATGCGCTGCAAAGGATTATAAAACTTCAGTAAGAGTCATCAATGAGTATCCTTGGTCTAATTTATTTGCTTACAATATGTTCATCAGGCCAACTATGGATGAATTAGAGCTCTTTCAAGAAGATTGGACGGTGCTGAATTTACCTGGTTTTCTTGCCAATCCTTCTGTGGATGGAACCCGTCAAGAGAACTTTGCGATTTTGAATTTCACGAAGAAAATTGCAATCATTGGAGGAACCGGTTATACAGGAGAGATTAAAAAAGGAATCTTCTCGGCTTTGAACTTTGAGCTTCCGACTTTTAAAAACACCTTAGCGATGCACTGTTCTGCCAATGTTGGGGAACAAGGAGATACTGCTATTTTCTTCGGGCTTTCTGGAACAGGTAAGACAACTTTATCTGCAGACCCTAAGAGAAAATTAATTGGAGATGATGAACATGGATGGTCTTCCAAGGATGAGATCTTTAATTTTGAAGGTGGATGTTATGCCAAGGCTATAGATTTGGACCCTGTAAAGGAACCGGATATTTATGGAGCCATCAAAAAAGGAGCTTTGCTAGAAAATGTAATTATGAATGAGAACGGGGAAGTTGATTTCACTGATGTGAGTCTCACTCAAAATACTCGTGTTTCTTATCCTATTGACCATATACAGAACATACAGGTTCCTTCTGTAGGAAGTAATCCTAAGAATATTTTCTTTTTAACTGCAGATGCCTTTGGAGTTTTACCTCCAATTTCTAAGTTGAGCCCAGAACAAGCGGCTTATCACTTTATTTCAGGGTATACTGCTAAGGTTGCAGGAACTGAAGCGGGTGTTGAAGAACCGATGCCTTCTTTCTCCGCCTGTTTTGGAGCACCTTTCATGCCACTACACCCTGCAAAATATGCTAAGATGTTGAGTGAGAAGATGCAGGCTTCTAAAGTTAATGTATGGCTTGTGAATACTGGATGGACTGGAGGTCCTTATGGCATAGGTCATAGAATGAGTCTTAAGTACACTAGAGCGATGATTAATGCGGCACTAGAAGGTAACCTAGAGCGAGTTTCTCTGGCAGAGCATCCAATCTTTGGTTTGCATATGCCTACTTCATGTCCTGGTGTGCCTAATGAGCTTTTGAACCCAATTAATACATGGGGGAATAAAAAAGCTTACACCAATAAGGCTAAAGAGTTGGCTTATTCTTTTAAGAAGAATTTTAAGCTATTTGAAAACGAATGTGATACATCCATTTTGAGCGGTGGACCTAAAACATAATAATTGATTGAGATTAAAGTTTGAAAAGAGACAGCTTCGGCTGTCTTTTTTTTGTTTAAATTAGTACAAACTTAAGATTTTGAAAACACGATGTTCTTGGCCTGGAGATGATCCCTTGTATATAGCCTATCACGATTCGGAGTGGGGAGTTCCCGTGCACGATGACCGTCAATTATTTGAATTTCTAACCTTAGAAACCTTTCAGGCAGGTTTGAGTTGGATTACGGTTTTAAGAAAAAGAGATAATTTTAGAAGGGCCTTCGATAATTTTGATTTTCACAAGATTGCTAAATATAGTCAAGATAAACAAGATGAACTTCGCGAAGATGCGGGGATTATACGAAATCGACTTAAGATCGCTGCTGCGGTTAACAATGCACAGCGCTTTATAGAAGTACAAGAAGAATTTGGAAGTTTTGATACATATATCTGGAGTTTTGTTGATTTTAAACCTTTGGATACGGCCTGTGAATCATCAGAGGATGTTCCTAATACTACCGAAATTTCCGATCGCTTGTCCAAGGATCTTAAAAAAAGAGGATTCAAATTTGTGGGATCTACCGTGGTTTACGCTCATATGCAGGCTACAGGTATGGTTAATGATCATATTAAATCATGTTTTAGATATAAAGAATTATGGCAAGAATAGGGAGGCCTAGAAAAATAAAAGATACAGGAATAGGGTATAAGGCTGGGGAGTCAACTCAGCCTTTTATTAATAAAGATGGTAGTAATAATGTAGACTTTATAAATTTACCTCAGGGTATAGATCAATTATATAGCTATATGATGGACGCTAAATGGAAGATGTTTTTCCTTTGGATTGTCTTGGGCTATTTTGCGATTAACGTGCTTTTTGCTTCACTTTATATGGCCATTGGTGTAGAGCAGCTCTCTGGAACCAGAGAAGATTTTCTAGGAGGATTTGTAGATGCCTTTTATTTTAGTGCTCAGACTATTACCACTGTAGGATACGGTGCTATTGCTCCAAGTGGTGTGGTTGCTGGCTTATTATCTTCTTTTGAGGCCTTGATAGGCTTGTTGAGTTTCTCTTTTATTACAGGGCTTTTATATGGGAGATTTTCGCGCCCCAAGGCTTCGATTTCATTTTCAAATCAATTGTTGTTTAGAAAATTCGAAAAGGGAAATGCTTTGATGTTTAGATTTATGAATAACCGCAATTCCTTGATGATTGAGCCCGAGGTAAGTGCTACTATTTCCATGACTAAAAAAGTCAAGGGAGAATTTGAGAGAAGTTTTTATCAAATGCCCTTGGAGCGATCTAAGATTCATTATTTGCCGAGTATGTGGACTCTAGTTCATAAAATTCAGGAGGGTTCTGCATTTTTTGAAATGACTAAAGATGATATTCTAAATAGTAAGTTTGAAATATATGTCATGGTTAAATACCATGATGAAGCCTATGAACAACAAGTCTATCAATTGCATTACTATGACCAACAAAAGCTAGAGTTTGAAAGAAAATTCCTTCCTTCATATACTTATAATAGCCAGGGAAAAATGTCTGTGAATTACGAAGACTTAAGCAAGACAGAGCCTATTTAATGAGAGGCGAATCGTATTAAGAAAAATAAGGTAAGGACAATGACGATAGCTATTCCGGCTTTAACAGCTCCATTTTTATAGTGTAATTTATGAAGTTTCATGTCTTTAGCGTAGCTATAGATCATAAATCCGATAAAGACTACTGCAAAACAGATTCCAAAAATTATTTGTCCCTTACTAAACATATTTTCCTATTTTTAGCAAAAGTAGCCAAAAAACAATCAAATGAAAAACAAAATCGACGCCGTTTCAGCCTTCCACAAAGCTTTTAAATTAGGGATGAAAGATACTCCTACTGCAGATCTAGGAACTGCAAAAAACACATTGAGGTTTGAGCTTATGAAGGAGGAAAATGAGGAATATTTAGAAGCAGCTCAAAACGGGGATTTGGTTGAAGTAGCCGATGCCTTAGGAGATATGCTTTATATTCTTTGTGGTACAATTATCGAACATGGTATGCAAGATAAGATTGAAGCAGTTTTTGAAGAAATTCAGCGCAGTAATATGTCTAAACTTGGAGCAGATGGAAACCCTATATACAGAGCTGATGGTAAAGTTCTTAAGGGACCTTCGTATTTTAAACCTAATATCGCAGAGATTCTTGAGGACTAGGTCAAGTCTTTATTGTAGAATCCTCCTTTATTTTCCTTGCGATTCATAGAGAATTCAGTAATTAAACTAGCGGCTGTTATTAAATTTTGAAGTTCACAAAGGGGAAGAGATATTTTTGCTTCCTTGTAGAATTCAGAATTTTCTTGAAACAAGATACTAAGCCTATTCGAAGCGCGTTTTAATCTGGCATTCGAGCGAACTATCCCGACATAATCACTCATAATTCTCTGTACTTCTTTACGGTCATGTGTGATCAGTATTTCCTCTTTATTCTCAGAAGTGTTTGAGGCATCCCACTGAGGAAGTTCTGGTATTTCAGGAATTTGATCAAATTTGTTCTTAACGGCTTCAAAACTGTTATAACTATAAACTAAGGCTTCTAAAAGTGAATTAGATGCCAATCTATTAGCTCCGTGTAAACCAGTTCGCGTACACTCACCACAGGCATATAAATTTTTAATACTCGTTAAGCCACTTTGATCTACTTTTATTCCTCCACAGAGATAATGCGCTGCGGGTACAACAGGGATGAAATCTTTCCTGATGTCAATTCCAATACTACTGCATTTTTCCGTGATATTAGGGAAATGTTCCGTGAAGGCTTCATAGTCTAAATCCGTGCAATCTAGGAATAAATGCGTTGCTCCTGTTTTTTTAAGCTCTGTATCAATGGCACGGGCAACAATATCTCTGGAAGCTAATTCTTCACGAGGGTCATATAAATGCATGAACAAGTTCCCATCTGGATCTCTTAGTCTAGCGCCAAAACCTCTCACGGCTTCAGAAATTAAAAAAGAAGGAGATTCCTTAGGTTCTTGAAAAAGTGAAGTGGGGTGGAATTGAACGAATTCAACCTCTGAGATTTTTGCTTTAGCACGATAAGCCATGGCTAATCCGTCACTTGTCGCAATTAGGGGGTTGGTTGTATTTCTATAAATTTGACCAGATCCTCCGGCAGCAAGCATGGTTACTTTTGCTCCAATGGTTTTGACTTTTTGATTCGCAATGTCTAAGGCATATACCCCATAACAATGTATGTTGTCATAACGATTTGGATTGGTTCTTTGTGTTTGATGTTCCGTGATGAAATCTATGGCAAAATGCTGCTCTAGAATTGTGATATTATCTTGTTTATCAATAGCAGCAAGAAGTGCGCGTTCGATTTCATAACCTGTGATATCCTTGTGATGTAGAATTCGGTGCTGAGAATGTCCACCTTCCATCCCTAGGTTATAACCTCCTTCAGGATTTTCATCAAATTGAACTCCCCAGTTAATCAACTCTTCCAGGCGCTGTGGTCCTTCTTCAACGACCATTTTTACAACTTCTGGATCACAGAGTCCGTCCCCTGCAATTAAAGTATCTTCTATATGTTGATCAAAAGAATCTGATTTTCCATTTAGGACCGTAGCTATACCTCCTTGGGCATATTTGGTATTGGATTCACTCTCATCACTTTTTGTAATGACCAAAACCGATTGGTCTTTGAAATATTGTCCCACACGCAGGGCGTAAGACAGTCCCGCAATTCCGGATCCAATTACTAAAAAATCGGTTTTGATCATTCTCTTATTTAGATAATTCTAACATGCGCTCGATAGGAGCTAATGCTTTTTTACTTAATTCGGCATCCACCTCGATAGCCGGTAACTCATGCTGAAGACACAAGTATAATTTTTTCATATTGTTCATTTTCATGAAAGCACATTCTGAACAGGCACAAGTATTGTCTTCTTTTGCAGGTGCTGGAATCAATATCTTGCCCGGAACCTGTTGTTGCATTTCATGTAAAATTCCTGCTTCAGTAGCTACAATGAACTTTTGTTTATCACTTTCTCGAACGTGCTTCAAAAGTCCTGCTGTAGAACCGATATAAGAAGCTGTTCTAAGTATATGTGTTTGAGATTCAGGATGAGCAATAATTTCTGCATCTGGATTCTCTGCGGCTACTTCTAAAAGTTTTTCAATAGAAAAAGCCTCGTGAACGATACAAGCTCCTTCCCATAATAGCATGTCTCTTCCAGTTTCTCCAATTAAGTAAGTACCTAAGTTCTTATCTGGTGCAAAGATGATTGGTTGATCTTCTGGTATTGAATTGATGATTTTTAAAGCATTAGACGAAGTACAAACGATGTCTGAAAGCGCTTTAATATCAGCAGAACAATTTATATAAGTTACCACCATGTGATCAGGGTGGGCTTCTTTGAATTTCTTGAATTCTGAAGGAGGGCAAGAATCTGCTAAGGAACATCCAGCATGAAGGTCAGGAAGTACTACGGTTTTCTTAGGGTTTAAGATTTTTGCTGTTTCCGCCATAAAATGAACTCCTGCAAAAACGATAATATCTGCATCAGTTTTGGCTGCTTCTTGAGCTAATTGTAAACTATCTCCTACAAAATCAGCGATGTCTTGAATGGCATCTTCCTGATAGTAATGCGCTAGAATTACAGCGTTTTTTTCTTTTTTTAATCTCTTAATTTCTGCTACATAGTCAATGCCTGTAGTAGGAATATTCAAAAAACCAACTTCCTCCAAATTAGCTTTTGCATGATCTAAAGTATGTGTTTCCATGGGTCTTAGTTTTTAGGGACTTCATGCGTCCAGTTAAACGGATCCTCAGCTTTATTTTGTTGAATGTCTGTTAGACTTTTCTTTAAAAACTGAGCCGTACCATTCTCGACTTTTGGCAAGTCATATTGAGCTCCTTGATATGCAAAACCAGCTATAGGGCTGATTACCGCTGCAGTTCCAGAACCGAACATTTCTGTTAGACTTCCGTTGTTGGCAGCCTCTATCAATTCCTTTACACTAACTGCTCTTATTTCAACTTCAATTCCTTTTGAGCGCGCCAGTTCAATCAAACTCTTACGAGTAATACCATCCAAGATTCTTTCAGAAGTAGGAGCTGTAATGAGTTTGTCTCCAATTTTTACAAAGACATTCATTGTTCCTGCTTCCTCTAGATATTCGTGAGTATTAGCATCTGTCCAAATTACTTGTTGGTAGCCTTCTTTAATTGCAAGGTTAGTCGGGTAAAATTGTCCCGCATAGTTACCGGCAGCCTTGGCATATCCAACTCCACCATCGGCGGAACGAGAATATTTCTCAGCAATTAGCACCTTAACTTCTCCACTGTAATAAGATTGAGCAGGAGAACAAATAATCATAAATTTATATTCCGTAGAAGGTGAAGCAGAAACTCCAGACTCTGTAGCAATAACAAATGGTCGGATATAAAGTGAGTTTCCTTCTCCATTTTTGATCCACTCCCTGTCTAAATTTAAAAGCGTTTCAAGACCTTCAAAGAAAAAACCTTTAGGAAATGCAGGCATAGCTAGACGCTCTCCTGAAATATTAATTCTGTTGAAATTGTCTTCTGGACGAAATAACCAAACGGAACCATTGTCGTCTTTATAGGCTTTCATTCCCTCGAAAACAGCCTGACCGTAGTGAAATACTTTTGCAGATGGATCCAGCATGATAGGAGCATAAGGCTCTACACTTGGGTTTTGCCATTTACCATCCTTATAATCACAGACAAACATATGGTCGGTGAATACATTTCCAAAGGCTAAATTCGAAAAGTCTACTTGATCAATTTTACTGTTTCCAGCTTTTGTAACCGTTAAGCTCATAATAGTCGTATATATTTCTCACAAAAGTACTGATTTTTTGAGATTTTATAGAGTAAAGATTTCAGAAATCATAATTCTTTAAGAACTGATTTATTATATATTTGCATTTGAGAAATCATTAAGATATTGAAACGCAAGGTAATTATCACATCTGATGGGTCTACGACCCTACACATTCCTGCTTGGAATGAACAGTATCACTCTAAACACGGGGCGATACAAGAGGCGTATCATGTCTTTATTAAAAATGGTTTACATGCCATGACTCAAGATAAAATTGATATTTTGGAGATTGGTTTTGGAACTGGTTTAAATGCTTTTATCACTTTACTGGAAGCGGATAAACTCGGTAAAAAAATTAACTACACAGGTATTGAAGCTTATCCAATTAAGGAGGATGAACTTTTGAGACTTAATTTTGTCAATGAGTTGGAATGTAGGAACTTCTCTCATAAATTTGAGGAAATGCACTTGTCTCCTTGGGAACAGTGGCAGGAAGTTACGGCTGATTTTAGTTTAAACAAAAGGCAAATGTTCATTCATAATGTCTCTGATCAAGAGGCTTTTGATTTAATATATTTTGACGCCTTCGGAGCTAGAGTTCAACCGGAATTGTGGACGGAAGAGATTTTTGCTAAAATGTATGCTGCTTTAAGACCTTCTGGAGTGTTAGTAACCTATTCGGCAAAAGGGTCTGTTCGTCGTGCCCTTCAAGCTGTTGGTTTTACAGTGGAGAGGCTGCCTGGCCCTCCTGGAAAAAGAGAAATGCTTAGAGCAAAAAAAGTATAAATTATGAAAGGAAAATTCAGAAAATCAAAAAAGAGAAATACCATTAAAGGTTTGATTTTTATTGCATTGCTTTTTATCTTAATCTATTTGATCGGAGAGGTTGATGCCTGGGTAGCCAACTTTATGAATTCCTAATCCCAATTCTTCTTAGGAACAAGACTGATCAGTCCGAGCAATGCGCTGAAAAAGGGATAAATCAGTGAAGAAATTAAATAATTTCTCAAACAGATTTTTTCTTTAATCTTAAGACTATAGACTCTGAAATAAAAATAATCTATCAGTGATTTAGTCAAAATCACCGTAAAAAACGAATCCCATTGTTCTTGTAGTACGGCTTGAGTGAAATAATAGACTACCATAAGATTCGAAGTCCAGATCAAAAGTGCCACCAGTTTATTGAAAAAAGAGGGTAGAATAGAGGTCTTTGAAGCCCATCTTCTTTGTTGTTTTATAAAACTTTTTAGATCAGGACTATTATGAGTTCTCACAATATTCTGTGATGTGCTCAAATAAGTTGTTTTGAGTTTGTTTTGTTTGAAGGCTTGTAAAAGAAATAGATCGTCTCCTGAAGCTATGTCTTTATTGTTTGCATAGGGCTTTAAATGCATGAATGCTTCTTTTCTATAACATAGATTTGCTGCTGAAATGGTATGCATCTGCCCTAAACCCGCAGTCCCATCGCTGTAACAGGCTAGAGAAAGTAAGTTGAATCCTTGAAAAGAACTGGGTTCAAAACTCAGTACTGGTCCGGCAATCAGATCACTAGATCCTAAATAAGGAAGTATGGTTTGAAAGAGCTCTGGAGGAAGTTGACAATCCGCATCACAGGTATAAATCCATGGATTAGATGCCGTTGCAACACCAAGTTCTAGTGCAGTTTTCTTACCAGGAGTATCTTTGTTTTCTATGATTTTATATGGAAGTTCTAGATGCTCCCTAATGAAGTTTTCTGTTTGATCCTGGCTATAATCAGAAATAAAAATCAATTCTAAATCAATGTTTTTAAGGTTTACGTGTCGTAAACTATTTAAAAGACCTTGAATGTGATCAACTTCATTTTTAAAAGGGATGAGTACCGTGAATCCTTCTTGGGATACGAGGTTTTTCTTGCCGGGCTTATTAAGATATACACCTCGAATTAGAACAAGAATAAGTAGGGCATAAAATGCTAAAAATAGAATCATCTTAGGTTAAGCTTAGCTTTTTTGAACATTAGACTGGACCCTAGGATGGCCGGAACACCCCAATTGAAGAACCACATTAAAAAGGAAATGAAAATTACGGAAATAGAAGAAGTTCCTGTCAACGAGAACACAGCAACAAAGACCGTTGTTTTAATCACTAAATCAAATATGCTCATCAAGGGAACCAGAGTCAATAGAAGATAGGATACAGAGGTGAAGGCATAGAGTTCTGCAATACTTAGTGGGGAGCCGATATAATAGAGTCCCCAGACATAGGCTGAGCTAAAACAGAGATAACGTGTCATTGCCAGTAAAATTACTTTCCACAATTGACGATTCTGAATAAGTACATTGCGATTTACCGCGAGATAAAAGATTACTAAACACACTCCCCCTGTTATTAAGATGGATTTCATAAAAGGGAGTTCCTCATAGAGAAATTCCAATTCTTTTTCTGAGATATAAAATAGACCTATGGTCCCAAAAATTAGGGTAGCTAAGAGCTGTGTGAGGTTTAAAGAAAAAATATTATAGGCAATGTATTTGTGTTTTTCTTTAGGGAAAAAAGAGAGTTTTATGGGATATTCTCCAAGTTTCATAGGACTTATAATACCGGCACTATGTCCTTTTAAATTCTGGATGAAACTTTGTTTAAAGCTTATGTGAGCCTTAGGGCTGTTAATAATTTTCCACCTCAAAATTTCCAGTGTCCAATTGGAAATCGCTAGGAAAACAATGGGTATTATTAAATTTAAATTTTGAATAAAACTCAGCTTAGGCCAAGTAAGCTCTGTCGATTTACGATCTAAAACATAGATCAGATACCCTAAAGAGAGCAGGCCTATGAGTCCTTGAAAGTATTTGTTTTTTATAAATGACAAGCCTATTGAATTTAGTATCTTCGCTAAGATAAGATACAAAATTTAATTTGAGTACAGAACGTATAATTTTAGGGATAGACCCGGGAACGACTATCATGGGATTCGGAGTGATCAAGATCAAAGGGAAACAGATGGAATTCGTCCAGATGAATGAACTTTTATTGACTAAGTACAAGGACCCTTATATTAAATTGAAACTTATTTTTGAGCGTACTATAGAGCTTATCGATACCTATCATCCCGACGAAATAGCCTTAGAAGCACCTTTTTTTGGGAAGAATGTGCAGTCCATGCTTAAGTTAGGGCGGGCCCAAGGAGTAGCAATGGCTGCTGGACTCTCTCGAGATATCCCAGTCACGGAATATCTTCCTAAAAAGATCAAGATGGCTGTTACTGGAAACGGTAATGCCTCTAAGGAACAGGTTGCTAAGATGCTTCAGAGTCTACTTGGACTTAAGACCATACCTAAGAATCTGGATGCTACCGATGGTTTAGCTGCGGCAGTTTGTCATTTTTATAATTCTGGTAGAGTCGTTGGAGGTAAGAACTATTCAGGTTGGGCTTCTTTCATAAGCCAAAACCCCAACAAAGTTAACAAGTAATGGCTGGGATCTATATACATATTCCTTTTTGCCGTAAAGCTTGTCACTATTGTGATTTTCATTTTTCTACCCAACTTGGACTTCAAGATAAGATGGTGTCGGCCATGGAGCGCGAGCTTGATTTAAGAAAGGATTATCTCAAGGGGCAGGGAATATCAACCTTGTATTTCGGAGGAGGGACTCCGAGTGTTTTGACTAAAGAGGAGTTGGGGCGTTTAATTTCTAGGGTGAAGTCTAATTTTGAATTGAGCACAGAACTTGAAATATGCCTTGAGGTCAATCCAGATGATATTGATGCAGAACGTTTAGAGGCCTGGAAGTCCCTTGGAGTGAATAGATTGTCCATAGGAATTCAGTCTTTTAGACAGGAGGATTTGACTTTTTTCAATCGATCACATACAGCAGAGCAGGCCCTAGAGGGATTAAAGCTGGCGCGAAAGTACTTTGATAATATCACGGCGGATTTAATTTATGGGGTACAAGACATGTCTCTTAAGACTTGGGAGCAAAATGTGCAAACCTTGATTGATTTAGATATTCCCCATATTTCGGCTTATGCGCTGACGGTAGAGGAAAAAACAGCCCTAGACCATTTTATAAAGTCTGGAAAAGCAGCTCCATTAGACGAGCAATTGGCAAAAACTCATTTTGAACATCTTATAGCACTTCTTAAAAAGCGTGGTTTTGAGCATTATGAAATTTCGAATTTTGCCAAACCTGGATTTAGATCAAGACATAATTCTGCCTATTGGCAAGGAGCCCATTATCTAGGAATAGGCCCTGGAGCTCATTCGTTCAATGGGAAGACTAGAAGTTGGAATGTTTCGAGCAATCCGAAGTATATCAAAAGTATTGACCAAGGTATACTTCCCTTAGAAACAGAGGTTCTGGCCTTAAAAGATCGCTTTAATGAATATGTCATGACGGGCTTAAGAACCGATTTCGGGATTGATAAGAGTTATGTGCTGAAGGAGTTGGGAGAAGAGGTTTTGGGGTATTTAGAACTTAATATTGAGAAATACCTCGCCCAAAACTTAATTTCGATTCAAAAAGGTCGTTATATTTTGAATGAAAAAGCTCGATTTAGAGCTGATGGAATAGCTTCAGATTTGTTTTGGGTCTAGTTTTTAGCTAATTTCGAGTATGGAACTTAGGCTAAAAATAGGGAATCAGTGGTATCAATGGGATTTTGACAAGGGAATAGACCTTTCAATTTCTCTTAAAAATGATGGCAGAAATCCTGCTGCATGGTATGTGGATGCTCCAGAAATCCAAGCGGTGCGTCAAGGAGATTTTATTGGTAAAGTCAGTGAAGGAGGGAGTACGAATTTCAATTGGATTCGTTTCAATCCTCATGCTCATATGACCCACACAGAATGTTTAGGGCATATTACTGAAGAATTTTATTCCATTAATTCCCAACTCAAAGAATTTCATTTTCCATCCTATTTGATCACCGTAGCGCCTAAAGAGGTCGATGGAGATTTAATTATTGATTTAGCACAATTAAAAGCGCGTTTATCAGATCGAAAGGAAATGCAATATGCCAAGGCACTTTTAATCAGGACTCTTCCTAATGATGCCTCTAAAATTTCACGAAATTATGAACATAGCAATCCTCCTTATTTTTCAAGGGAAGCAATGGAGTTCATTGTAGGGCTTGGAATTGAACATCTTTTAGTAGATTTACCCTCGGTGGATAAGGAAAAAGATGGAGGAGCCTTAGTAAACCATAATATTTTCTGGCAGACCCAGAGTGAAGAATCACGTAAACATGCAACAATTACGGAGTTTATTTATGTGAACGAAGAAATACATGATGGATTCTATCTTTTAGATTTGGCCGTAGCGCCTATCGAAAATGATGCGAGTCCGAGTCGACCTGTAATATATCAACTAGATAAAATAGATTTATGAAAATTACCCTTAAGAAAAGCCTTGCAATCGGGGTTTTGGCCCTTGGGCTGAGTGCTTGTACGAGCACCAACGAAGAGCAAAAGTCGGATGCAAAAAAAGTGAATTACGTTCAAGAGAATTACACTAAAAAGGAAGTTGAAATTGAAATGAGAGACGGAACCAAGCTCTTTACTTCGATCTACAGTCCTAAGGACACTTCCAAGGAGTATCCGATTATGTTACAGCGAACTCCATATAGTGCTAGACCTTATGGAGAAGATAAGTTTAGATCTAGAATCGCGCCGAGTAAGACGATGATGGAAGAAGGATATATTGTGGTCTATCAAGATGTACGCGGACGTTGGATGAGTGAAGGTGTTTATGATAATATGAGGGCTTTTATTCCTAATAAAACGGATTCTACTCAAGTGGATGAGGCCTCGGATACTTATGATACAATTGACTGGCTGGTGAATAATGTGGAGAACAATAATGGACGTGTAGGGACTTGGGGTATTTCTTATCCAGGATACTATACAACTTATTCTGTTGTAGATGCTCACCCTGCCTTAAAAGCGGCATCCCCTCAGGCTGCGATTGGTGATTTTTTCTTTGATGATTTCCACCATAATGGAGCTTTTTTATTGAGTTATTTTAGAGCAGTGCGTCTGTTCGGGACCTATAAAGATAAACCTACGGATACGGCATGGTACTCCCTTCCTTCTATGGATACTAAGGATCAATATCAGTTCTTTTTAGATGCGGGACCACTTTCTAATTTGAATAAATATTTTCAAGATAAATCTGTAGATGCAGGGGCTTCGGTGGCTGCGAATCCAAATAGGATTGACGATTATTTCTGGAAAGAAATTGTAGAACACCCTAATTACGATGAGGTGTGGCAGAGTAAAGGACTTATTCAGCATCTGAAAAATGTGAAACCTACAGTGGCGACTATGGTTGTGGCTGGGGAATTTGATGCAGAGGATTTATATGGTCCTTTAGAGGCTTATAAGAATATTGAAAAATACAACCCGAAGAATTATAACACTCTAGTATTCGGGCCTTGGTCTCATGGGCAATGGGCTTCTTCGAATCCTAGAAATGCGGTTGGGAATTATTATTTCGGAGACTCAATTTCTTTGAATTATCAAACTCAGGTGGAGGCGAAGTTCTTTAATCACTTCCTTAAAGGCTCTGGAGATCACAATTCAGGACTACCAGAAGCTATGGTTTATGATACAGGTAAAAAACAATGGAATTCTTATGATGTGTGGCCACCAGAGAATGCGGAAGATATGGAGATGTATCTTGGAGCGGATCAGAATTTATCTGGGACTAAGCCCCGTGAAGAAGCGGTGAAATTTTATTCTGATATCAACAAGCCGGTTCCTTATTCTGAAGATATTAAGACGGTGTTTACTCCACGTAAATACATGACCGATGATCAGCGTTTTGCTGCTAGGCGTTCAGATGTCTTAGTTTATGAAACAGAAGTTTTAGAGGATGACATGACCTTAGTAGGGGATTTAATAGCAGACCTTCAAGTAGCAACTACAGGTTCTTCAGCGGATTGGATTGTAAAGGTAATCGATGTACATCCAGCAAATGCCGAGGAGAATAATGATAAGATGCAGGATCACTTAAAGATGTCTAATTATCATTTGATGGTTAGGTCAGAAGTAATGAGAGGTCGTTTTAGAAATAGTTTTGCTAAGCCAGAGCCTTTTGTACCGAATAAGAAGACGGAAGTTTCTTTGAAATTACAAGATATCAACCATACCTTCAAAAAAGGACATAAACTTCAGATCCAGGTTCAAAGTACTTGGTTTCCTTTGATCGATTTAAACCCTCAGACTTATGTAGATAATATCTACAAGGCTTCCGAGGAAGATTTCCAATCTCAGATGCACACGGTATTTACCTCTTCTAAGATTCGATTTAAGCAATTAAAATAATTTTATAAAGCCTGAATGACTGATGTTGTTCAGGCTTTTTTTATTCCCAATGTTCTTATGAATATAGAAGAGCTTCATCAGTATTTATTGTCTAAAAAAGCGGTAGAAGATTGCTTTCCTTTCGATGCAGAAACCTTAGTGTTTAAGGTTGCGGGTAAGATGTTTGCTTTACTTCCTTTAGAGCGATTTCCAAGGACAGTGAATTTAAAATGTGATCCTGATTATGCTCAGGAACTAAGAGGGGAATACGATGCTATTCAGCCTGGATTTCACATGAATAAGAAACATTGGAATACCATAGAATACGAAGCAATTGATCCTAAATTATTTAAAGAACTCATTGATCATTCCTATGATCTTGTTGTTGCAGGGTTGACTAAAAAACAAAAGGATTTATTTGGATTCTAAAACCTTCTTTCTATAACGACTTGGTGTTGTTTTCTTGAACTTTTGAAAGTGTCGATTAAAACTTGAATTATCTTCATAGCCCATTTGCACGGCAATAGTTCCTATAGGAGTATCAGGGTTTTCTACTAAGAGTTGTGCGACTTTTTGAATTTTTAGTTCTTGAAAAAAATGTAGATAAGTCTTGTCCGTGTGTTGTTTGAAAAAGCGACAGAAAGAAGTTGGACTCAGGTGGGCGATTGCTGCGATTTGATCTAGGTCTATTTCGGTGTCTATACGCTCGAGCATATATTGCATGATCTTGTTGAGCCTCGCTCCTTCCTTTTCGTTGATATGCTGATCTTGGAATAAATGTAGGGTTGAGGTTTTTCGCCTTGAGATGAACTCAAGGAAACCTAAGGTTTTGATATATTGTTTTGCTCCAGATTGTTCAAAAAGCTTGATCCATCTGCGCTGTCTGTAAGCGCTTAATTGTACACTAAAAGGTTGTTGAGATCTTTTGATTAGATTTTTTAAGAATTCATGCTCTTTAATTTGATACAAGGACTTGTCCTGATTTTCACTATTTAATGGAGGTAAAAAGAGGGTATACATCACGGGCTGCTTGTCTATAATGTCAGAATCCGACAGTCGGAATAGATGTGAAAATTGCGATCCAAGCACTAAAACTTCTCCTGCCTTAAAAGTTCCGATTTGATCGGAGATTATATATTGAGTGTCTTGGGTGAAAAGTGATATTTGAATCTCTTGATGTCTGTGATAATAAGGGTAAAAAGGAGCTTGATCTATTTGATAAATCAAATTAGCCGAAGTAGTCTTAGGAATGTGAAAATCGATTACTTTCATCAAATATTATCTTAAAATGGTTCATTTAAGGTAAAAATAGGATAATATTTGACGAAAACTAGATAATATATACTTAATATCGAGCTTTAGTTCTTCCGTAACTTTGATTAAAAAACAAATCATGAATCAAATATTTAGGGGAGTAATGCCCGCAGTAACCACCAAGTTCAATGAAAAGGACGAACTGGATTTAGATCTTTTTGCCGTAAATATTAAGGCTCAATTAGAAGCTGGTGTACACGGAATAATCTTAGGAGGAACACTTGGCGAGGCTTCTACATTGACTGCTGCAGAAAAGAGAATTTTAGTGAGAAGTACGGTGGACTTAGTCCAGGGGAAGGTTCCTGTTATTTTGAACATTGCAGAACAAAGTACTTCTGCGGCAATACATGCGGCTCAAATCGCAAAGGAAGATGGGGCGAGAGGCTTGATGCTTCTTCCTCCTATGCGTTATAAGGCAGATGCTCTTGAAACCGTGACTTATTTCAAAGCAATCGCTAAGAGTACCGACCTTCCTATTATGATTTATAACAATCCGGTTGATTATGGAATTGAAGTGACCTTAGATATGTTTGAGTCTTTGATGGAATGTGAAAATATTATGGCAGTCAAAGAATCTACAAGAGATATTTCTAATGTGACTCGAATGAGAAGTCGTTTTGGCGCGCGTTTTAGCATTTTGTGTGGAGTGGATACCCTTGCTATGGAAAGTTTAGCCATGGGAGCGGATGGATGGGTTGCCGGTTTAGTTTGTGCCTTTCCTGCAGAAACTTGTTGTATCTATGAATTGATCAAAAGACGAAATTTTGAAGATTTTGAAAAAGCACGTGAAATATATTCTTGGTTCCTTCCTTTACTTGAATTGGATATTAATACTAAATTAGTCCAAAACATTAAATTGGCAGAAACGGCCACTGGGATCGGCAGTCCGATGGTACGCGCTCCAAGACTTCCTTTATATGGAGAAGAGTTGGAACATGTACAGCAGATTATCGACCAAGGGCTAGCATCCAGACCAGTTTTACCTAAATATCTTTAAGATGAACCTATCAGGAAAAAATTATATTGCAGGAGAACTTTCTGCTGCCTCTCAAAAAGTCTTTCAAACTTTTGATCCTAAAGCTGCAGAAGTTTTAGATCAAGATTTTTACGAGGCCACTATTGAAGAAATCGATTTGGCTGTTGTAGAGGCTCATAAAGCTTTTGAAATTTACCGAAATATTCCAGCGGTGAGGCGTGCTGACTTCTTGCGTGCTATTGCTCGTGAAATAAAAGCCATAGAAGGACCTATGCTATCGCGTTATGTGGCAGAATCAGGACTTCCTATGGGTAGAGCTCAAGGGGAGATGGGAAGGACCATCTTTCAGTTAAATAGCTTTGCGGATCACATAGAACAAGGAGATTATGTAAGGGCTAGTATTGATCATGGAGATCCTAAGAGAAGTCCGGCTCCTAAGCCTGATTTAAGAAAAATGATGATTCCTATCGGACCTATTGCGGTCTTCGGCGCTAGTAATTTTCCTTTAGCCTATTCTACCGCAGGTGGAGATACGGCTTCAGCTCTAGCGGCAGGTTGTCCGGTGGTGGTTAAATCTCATCCTATGCATGCCGGTACAGGTGAATATATTGCAGGAGCCATAAGTAGAGCTGTAGCCTCTTGTGGAATGCCTAAGGGAGTGTTTTCAAATTTAAATTCTAGTGGAATTGAGGTAGCACAATCTCTAGTTTCTCATCCTCAAATTAAAGGGGTTGGATTTACAGGATCAATCAAAGGGGGTAGAGCCCTTTATAATTTAGCGAGTAAACGTGAGGAACCTATTCCTGTATTTGCCGAGATGGGATCTATTAATCCTGTAGTGGTATTACCACAGAGTATTGCTAAAAGTGAAGAGAGAGCAGCATGGGCAAAGCAATATGCGGGTTCTATTTCACTGGCTGCGGGACAGTTTTGTACCAATCCAGGATTGATTTTTGGTCTGAAGGATTCTGAGTTTGTCAATTTTGGTGCAGACCTTACCCATGAGATTCAAAAAGTAGAAGCTCAAGTGATGTTGCATCCTGGGATTAAAAATAATTTTGATGAAAATTTTAAAAAAATAGCCGAGCAAGAAGGGGTAGAAACTCTTGTAAATTCAGATACCTTTGAGGATCTGACTCGTGTCGGTCCTTATTTGATGCAAGTGAGTGGCGGGGAGTTTTTGAAAAATCTTGCACTGCATCAGGAAGTGTTCGGACCTTCGTCTCTATTAGTAGTTTGTGATTCTGTGGAAGAGCTAAATGAAATTATTGATGGACTAGAAGGACAGTTGACTGCCAGTATCATTGCTGGAGAATTAGAACTTATCAATTATGCACCGACAGTTGAAAAACTTCAAAACCGTGTGGGTAGACTGATTTTTAATGGTGTTCCTACCGGAGTTGAAGTGGCTCCATCTATGGTTCATGGTGGGCCGTACCCAGCATCTTCGGATTCGAGATTTACGGCCGTTGGAGTCAATGCCGTAGACAGATGGCTCAGACCTTTTTCATACCAGGACTGGCCAGGAGAATTACTGCCAGATGCCTTACAAGAGGATAATCCTTTAGAAATTTTGAGACAAGTAGATGGTAATTGGCAACGCTAATGGAAAAAAGAGTTTTTTCATGTTTTGACGGTCATACTTGCGGTAACCCCGTTCGCTTAATCTCAGGTGGTGTTCCTTTTTTAAAAGGAAATACTATGGCGGATAAGCGCTTGTATTTCATGGAACATTATGATTGGATTCGCAAGAGTTTGATGTTTGAACCACGGGGTCATGATATGATGAGTGGTTCGATGTTATTTCCGCCTTGTGACCCTAAGAATGATTTTGGGATTTTGTTCGTAGAAACCTCGGGTTGTCTTCCTATGTGTGGACATGGTTCTATAGGCACGATTACTATGGCCTTGGAAAATGGACTTATTCATCCCAAGGTTGAAGGGAAGCTCAATATGGAAACTCCAGCAGGTCTGGTGAAGGTAGGTTATGAAATGCAGGAAGGAAAGGTAAAATGGGTGGAGCTCATAAATGTTCCTTCTTTTTTAGCCGCTTACAATCTTGAAATTGAATTGGATATAGTCGGTGGAAGCTTAGTTTTTGATGTGGCTTATGGAGGGAATTTTTATGCCATTATAGACCCACAGGAGAATTTCAAAGGAATAGAAAATTATACTGCTTCTGAGCTCATTGATATGAGCCAAAAACTCAGGCGTGAAATAGCATCCAAATACAAGAATGCATTCATACATCCAGAGCATAAAGAAATTCAAGGCATACATCATATCATGTGGACGGGAAGGGTTCTTGATAATTCTTCTACAGCGCGCAATGCGGTCTTTTATGGAGACAAAGCTATAGACCGTTCTCCTTGTGGTACTGGGACTTCAGCAAGACTTGCACAGTGGCATGCCAAGGGGAAGTTAAACTCGGATGAAGTTTTCATACATGAGTCTTTTATCGGTTCTACCTTTGAGGCAAAGGTTGTGGAACTTACTAAGGTGGGAGATATAAATGCCATCCGACCCAGTGTCAAAGGTTGGGCAAAACAATATGGAGTAAATACCATTACAGTGGATCCAGAGGATGACCCTTTTGCTGCTGGATTTCAAGTAATATAGTTATGAAAAATACAGTCGTAATAGGAGGAGGAATTATAGGTTTATGCACTGCATATTATCTACATAAATCGGGACATCGCGTTCGGGTGATTGATGCAGGTGATATGACCGGTGGTGCCTCTTTTGTCAATGCAGGTTATGTGGCTCCGAGTCACTTTGTGCCACTTGCTGCTCCAGGAATGGTCTCAAAGGGATTGCGTTATATGCTGGATTCTAGTTCTCCTTTTTATATGAAACCTAGATTTGAATCTGATTTTATAAAATGGAGCTATGCTTTTTTTAAATCCTGTACCTCTAAAAATGTTGCAAAGGCCTCGAGGCCTATTTTTGAGATCAACATGCGATCCAGAGCCTTATATCAGGATCTATTAAACGATGAAGATTGGGACAGTCAGTTCGATGCGCGCGGTCTTATGATGTATTTTCAAACCGAGAAGCTCGGTTACCATGAGATCGATCTGGCGCATAGAGCAAGAAAGGAATTCGGGATTCAGACCGAAGTGCTCGAGCCTCATGAAATTAAAGAACGTTTTGAACCTGACATGGATTTGGACATCAAGGGAGGTGTATGGTATCCCTGTGACCGTCAAATGACCCCTGGAGATTTTATGAAAACCATGATTAAATATCTAGAGAAGCAAGGGGTAGAGTTGTATAGAAATCAACAGGTTCAAGATTTCGTGATAAAAGAGGATCAGGTCAAAGAAATAAAAACTAAAACCGGTGTGTTTTCATGTGATCAAACCGTAATATGTGCTGGAACTTGGAGCCCACAACTTGCTAAAAATCTGGGGCGTACCTTGCTTGTTGAAGCAGGAAAAGGTTATCGTTTGGATGTGAAAGTTCCTACAGGGATTCGCCAACCGGCCATCTTAGTAGAACGAAATATGGCCATCAGTCCTATGGAGGGTTATACTCGATTTGCAGGTACTATGGAGCTTGCTGGGATTAATGATAAGATTAATCCTTCAAGAGTAAAGGCCTTAAAGGAAGGCGCAGAAGCTTTTTATACAAACTTGAATATAAGTCAAAAAGTATTAGAACAAGCGCATTATGGCTTGAGACCGGTGAGTCCTGATGGACTTCCTATGATAGGAAAGGACGATCGTATTTCTAATGTTTATTGGGGAACTGGTCATGCCATGATGGGGTGGTCCCTAGGTCCTGCAACGGGCAAGATACTTCAAGAACTCATCGATGGAGAATCCAGTGGAATGGATCTCGAGGTGTTCCATCCAAACAGAAAATATTAAATTAAAAAACCGACCCTTGCAGGTCGGTTTATGTTTTTTAGGAGAGGAACATCAAAAAGATCAGCGGGAAAATCATCCCGGCCAAGGCTAGTTTCCAACCTCTTTGTTTGAATCCATTTTTACCTAGTGGAATCATAACCCCAGTAATAGCTATGAGCAGCATAGCAGCTCCGAAAATGTCCGAATACCAAACCCAAGAGGCATTGGTTGTTTTATGTAAATACATAGAATGTCCTAATAAGGGAACTTTTCGCTTAAACTCAAGGGTTCCTTTACCCGTGCTAAGGTCGATGTCTGCAATAGCGCTCGGTTTATAATATACTCTAAGTTTTTCTCCATTAAGACGCTGTCCGTCAAATTTAGCATCTGGATTAAGACTTAAGGCCCAAGCTTTAGTGGCTTGAGGGTCTTCTAAAATACTTGCGTCAAAATCTGTGTCTAATTGAATTTCCTTTTGTTCAAAAGTATAATCCATAGGATACCAATCTTGGCGGTGATTCAGAACAATTCCCGAAAGGGAAAAAGCGATGATTAGCCCGAAATAGAAATAGGCAAAATCTCTGTGTAGGTTTCTGTTGGTAAACTTGTAACTCATTGGGGATGTGATTTTTTTTGAGCAAATATATGGTTATTTAGACTCATTAAAAATAAAATAAAGTTTTTTTTAAAACTTAAAAAAGGAGGCTCTATAATAGAAAGCCTCCTTTTAATTTATTTTATAAAATGCGTATTAATCCAGTAACTCTAAGTTTTGCTGAATTCCTTTTTGAATTGCAGGAACTCCACTTTCCATCCATTTCGGTTTATTTGTTTCTTTCAGATAATAGTCAAAGAACTGTTGCATTCTAATGCTGAAATCTTTTCTGTTTTGGGTTTTTAGTGGCCAATGTGGTTCGTCATTATAATTTAAGAACCATGATGGTTTCCCTAATCTTCTCAAAGCTGTGAAGTATTCTATTCCTTGGTACCACGGCACATGCCCATCTGCATCGTTATGCATTATTAACAGTGGAGTATTTACCTTGTCCATATAGAAAATAGGAGAATTCTCAATATATCTAAGTGGATATTCCCAAGGAGTACCACCGATTCTACTTTGAGTATGTTCATATTGAAATTGTCTACTCAATCCAGTCCACCATCTAATTCCACCATAAGCACTGATCATGTTTACTACTGGTGCTCCAGATTCTGCAGCGGCAAACATATCGGTTTGTGTCACCAAATATGCAATTTGGTATCCTCCCCAACTATGACCTTGTACACCGATATGATCTTTATCTACAAAGCCCTTTTCGATTAAAGAAGTCACTCCAGGAAGTACCGAGTTAATAGCACTTTCTCCAGGGTAACCAACTCTATACACTACATCTGGATTAAAGATGACATAACCACGGCTAGTGTAGAAACTATAGTTGATGGTAGAACGCTCGGCTTTAGGAGCGATATGTCTATGCAATCGATCAGAACTTCTTTCATAGAAGTTTACGATCATTGGATATTTTTTATTTGGATCGAAGTTTTCTGGTTTGATCAACATTCCGGTTAATTCAATCCCATCTAAAGAGTTCCAGTTTACCAATTCTGCAGTACCCCAATTGTAGTCCTTCTGTTGAGGATTGGCATGACTAATTTGCGTTTGATTCTTGAAACTCAAATCAGCGTAGCGAACATCTGGAAATTCTACAAAAGATTCTCTGGTGAAAATAAGGGCATCACTATCTTTTGCCTTCATAGGACTGCTATAGGCATAAGGTCCTGAAACAAGTGTTTTCGTTTTTCCTGATTTAGTATCATATAGGTTATATCCAGAGTCCTTGCTATTTTCATCAAAAGAACTTAAAAGCCATTTTTTTGAAGCGATATACTTCTCTTCTCTGTCCAGTCTTATAAAACGATATACAGTTTGAGAATCACGACCTTGAGTCAATCGCTCCAGTTTTTCTGAACTAGGAGAGAACGCCCATAAATCATAACGATCATAAACTACAAAAGAAGCATCATTCTTGGTCCAACCTGCGGCTCTATAAGAACCTGGGTGTTTAGGAGAATCATTAAGCTCGTTATAAAAAACTTTTCCTTTAGTAAAGTTGTTTAATTTATCTTTAGCTAGATCATAAGTAAACCAAGTACTGTCCACAGAATTATATCCATAGGCGTAGTTTCCTTCAGGACTCAATTGAGCTCTAGCAGCAAGATTGGTTAATACTCTTTTAGTTTCTCCTGTTTTAAGGTCTACTAGAGCATAGTCATAAGCCGTATATCCTTTCCACTGACTTTCTAATTGATAGGGTAATGAAGTACTTACAAGTGCTTGGTCCGCATTTCCTTCTGCACCAATAATGGCATTAGGATATTGTGTAGTTGCAATTTGAGTAAGTTTTTTGTCTTTTAAATGAATTACAGTAGTGTATGATTTTTTACGATCATTTTTAACTTGTAATTCTTGAACAGTATACAATCTAGGCTCGTCGTATTTCCAAACTTCAACACTAGAAATTTCTTCTTTTAAAAGTGTGGTGTCTTTAATAATTGGTGGCGTTGCCAGACCAAAATATACTTTAGTTTCATCCTTAGAGAAAGAGATTTTTCCATTAGGAGAAACGATATAGCCTTGAGGTGCTGTTGTGTTGTTCAAGACTAAGGCAGCGTTTGCATCACCCTGCTTCCATGTATAGAATTCATTAGGTCTAATTTGAACCTTTGTGCTATCTGTATCCACTATGAATCCAAGGTATTTACCTGAATCACTTAGGTTAAGTTGACCGTATTTTGCTTTTTTGTGGGTGTAAACGTTTTGTTTCTCACCTTTTGCTAAATCGTAGATATACACACCTGCTTTTACCGTAGAGTCTAGTCCTGTTGTGGTGTAGGCAAGAACTTTTCCTTCTTTAGCAAAAAGATAATTTGTAACGAATTTTAAGGTGTCTTGCTTTTCTGTTTCAAGATTTCTAAGCACCAAATGGTAGCCATTTTTTGCACTGACTTTCTTTGCTTTTTTAGATTTCTTAAGCTTCACCGTTTTTACAGAGTCCTTTGAAGCTTCCTTCTTTTTAGGACTTGCTTTGACATCATCCAATAAATAGGCTAGATAACCCTCCCATTTTTCTGGAGTTTTATAAGATTTGACATTGGCAATTTTAGTCAATTTGTTTTGTTTAAGACTGTAGATCCCGAGAGTGTCCTTAGGGAGTTTGTCCTTTTTAACTTTAGCTCTTTTGAGTTCTGTAATGCTGTCCTTCCAAGGTTTGATAGTAAAGGTGGCATAATTAGAATTAGTAGTGAATCTTCCTTTTTCCGCTCGGTCATAATGGAAAATAGAAGTTCCTTGAGGGTTTTTGATCTTAAGGAAATTGTCTTTTTCGCCTCTTTCTAAGGAGTACATGATAAAAGACCCGTTATTAGAAATGGTTTTGTTTTTTACCGTATTCCAGAGGTCATAATCCGTGTGGTTAAGAACTTTTTTTTGAGCTATTGCACTCATGGAGAGTACAAGGCAGAGTAGGGTGAGTTTAAATTTCATTTGATTTAGGTGTTATTTATGGGGTATTCCCAATTCATAGGGAAAACTTGCGCGTAAATATAGCAGAATTAGATAAGTTTTTGAGCATAAAAAAAGCTCATTAGAAGTGTAATGAGCTTTTTGTGAGATTTTATTTTGCTAATTCCGAGTAATACTCATAGAAATAAGGAATGGTTTCAATTCCTTTGAGGTAATTGAAGATTCCATAATGTTCGTTTGGAGAGTGAATGGCATCTGAATCCAGACCGAATCCCATTAAAATGGATTTGGAATCTAATTCCTGCTCAAACAGTGCTACAATTGGAATAGATCCTCCCGAGCGTTGTGGGATAGCTTGGGTTCCGAAGGTTTTTGTATAAGCTTTATTCGCAGCTTGGTATCCTATATTATCCGTAGGAGTCACATAAGGTAATCCTCCATGATGTGGAGTTGCTTTTACTTTTACGGCTTTAGGAGCAATTGATTCAAAATGTTTGATGAAAAGATCGGTGATTTGATCCGGGTTTTGGCCTGGGACCAGGCGCATAGAAATCTTTGCATAAGCCTTTGAAGCAATCACGGTCTTAGCACCTTCACCGGTATATCCACCCCAAATTCCATTGACATCCAAGGTAGGACGAATCGAGTTGCGTTCGTTGGTGGTATAGCCTTTTTCACCGTAAACTTCGGCGATATCCAATGCTTTTTCATAAGCCTCTAAAGAGAAAGGAGCCTTGGCCATTTCGGCGCGCTCTTCTAGAGAAAGTTCCTCAACTCCGCCGTAGAATCCAGGAATGGTGATGTGATTGTTTTCGTCGTGGAGCGAAGCAATCATTTGGGTCAAAATATTGATAGGATTTGCCACGGCACCTCCGTAAAGACCAGAGTGTAAATCGCGATTCGGACCTGTCACCTCAACCTCTACATAACTCAATCCTCTCAGCCCTGTAGTAATAGAAGGCTGCTCGTTAGAGATCATTCCTGTATCGGAAATTAAAATGACATCATTGGCTAATTTTTCATGATTTCTCTTGACAAACCACTCTAAAGAAGGGGATCCAACTTCTTCCTCACCTTCGATCATGAATTTCACATTACATGGCAATTTATTCTCGGCAATTAAATATTCAAAAGCCTTGACATGCATATACATTTGTCCTTTATCATCACAAGCTCCACGCGCATAAATCGCTCCCATAGGATGCGCCTCTGTTTTCTTGATCACAGGTTCAAAGGGTGGGCTGTCCCACAATTCAATGGGATCGGCAGGTTGTACGTCATAATGACCATATACTAATACCGTTGGAAGAGAAGGATCAATTAACTTTTCTCCATAGACGATAGGATAGCCTGGAGTTTCACATAATTCTACTAAATCGCAACCGGCTTTTTCGAGCATAGCTTTGACGACATCGGCTGTGGCCAAAACCTCTTTTTCATAGGCCTGGTCTGCAGAAATTGATGGAATTTTCAGTAAATCAATTAGTTCCGAGATGAATCGGTCCTTGTGTAATTCTATATAATTTTCAATATCACTCATAAAACAAAAAATTTCATCAAATTTACTAAAAAATGACGGTTTATGTTTTGCGAATTGTAAATAAGATGTATATTTGCACGCACAAAATAAGTATGCGGGCGTGGTGGAATTGGTAGACACGCTAGACTTAGGATCTAGTGCCGCAAGGTGTGAGAGTTCGAGTCTCTCCGCCCGCACAACGCAAACCCTTAAAGACGGAAGTTTTTAAGGGTTTTTTTATGCTTGGAATTTAAGGTTTTTGAGGAATTGTTTTTTTTTTTTTTTTGAATTAAATGCTTAATATTGAGTTAAATAAAAAGCTATAAAATGAAAAAAACAATTTATTTACTTGCCTTTGCCTTAGTTTTATTGACTTCCTGTGATTCTCAAAGAGAATGTTGCACGGTGGTGGAAACAAGTCTTAGTATGAAAATTTCTAACGGACAAGGCCTAGATCTCTTGGATCAAAACAGTCCGACTCCTATAGAAGAGCAACAGATAAAGGCCTATAAAATTGTAGAAGGAACTCAAGAGTTTGTCAAAGATTCTTACAAGTTGTTTCATATCTACCAGGTAGAATCAGAAGACTTCTATCGCTTGAGTTTTTTAGGAAGTGGTTTTGATACCGGAAACTTTGAATATTTAATAGAACTTAATCAAGCTTCTAGTTTCAGGATTGAGCTTCATAGCAAGGTCAATTCTACCGGAAATATTTATTATTTAGATGAGGTTTACTACCAAGGAGAATTAATGTATAAACAATCTAGTGGCGCGGAACCTTTTATAGAATTGGTTTTGGACTAAAAAAAAAGGCTCGTTTGTTAAACGAGCCTTTTTTTTATGTCTTTCTTGGAACTAGTCAAACGCTTTGAGCTCTCCTAATTTAGCTTTTTGTACGTTGATTACTTTATCGCCGGAAGTCATGACAAAGGCCACGATTTCAAATTGGTCTACAGTGTTAGCCGTTATCCCTAAATCGGAGAAGTTATATTCAAAGGTTCTTTGGTAATTCTTTTCTATGGTCAATTCGTTTGAGTCAATAGATTCTCCGAAAACATCGGTAAGACTTTTTCTCAAGACATGATTGTGAATGTAATTTGAAATTGGATTCCCAAGTCCATATGCAGGACTGTTACTGTCTGCATTATAATAAGAAACTTGATCTAATGGAATTCCGTTTTCTAAAACATAGACTACGAGTTTAGTGTCTTGATATGGAACGTCTACTCCGACTCCCACTTCAATTGATAATAGCTCTTCTTGAGCTGTGGAGTTAATGGAAAGACCTAATCCTGCATTGTTGGACATTTTCTTTAACAGTTGAGCTTCTGCTTCATTCCATTTGTCCAGTCTATTCATTTTTGCCGTAGGAAAGCCTGAAACATCATAAGCTGCGCGCATTTGTGCTTCAAATTCATAATGCATGGCATCTCCATTATGTATGGCTGCGACAATCACATTTGAATTGGTTTCCATAATCTCCTCCAATTTGAAAGATATTCTAGGACAGTATCCGCACCATGCTCCTGTATAATCTTCGACTAAGATCTTTGTGGTAAAAGTAGATTCATAAACATCAATACTAAAGGTTTCAGTGTAGCCTTCGTAACTTGCTTTCAAACTGTGGCTACCCGATTGATCAAAGGTGATACTACTGCCGGTTATAGCAGTGCCATTGAGTTCTAGACTAACCTTATGACTTACATTATTTCCATGGTTATCTGAAATTTGAAGGTCGATCTGATCCCCTGAAAATATGAAGTCCTGGGCATAATATAGGCTTAAGGCGGTGATTTGATTTTGCTCTTGTTGTTCTGTATCTTCTTCGGTACCTGTTGAATCACAAGCAATCAAAAAAAGACTAAGAAATAGGGTAAGGCTAAAAAATTTAGTTTTCATGAGTTGTTGATTTTTTTACATAAATAATTATCCTTGTAAGCAATTAAACCACAATGAAATCAACAAAAAACTACCTTTTACTTTTATTTTTTTGTATTCCCTTTCTAGGAAAGGCTCAGGAATACCCTTCGATTCAAACCACTGAATCTAAAGAAATCAACCTCAATGAAGGGGTGATTGTTTTGAATTTTTGGGCTACCTGGTGTGGACCTTGTTTAAAAGAATTAGAAGCCATAAATCAGGGAATTGAAGATGGTGATATTGATGATGAGGTTCAAGTGGTCGCGGTGAGTATTGATGATGCTCGAACTTCTAAACGAGTTAAATCCATGGTTCGTGGAAAGGCCTGGGACTTCGAAATAGTCCTTGATCCCAATCAGGATTTGAAAAGACAATTTAATGTATTGAATCCACCTTATACTTTTGTATTAAAAGATGGAAAGATAGTTTTCGAGCATGTGGGATATCGCCCGGGAGACGAGGAGGAATTATTTGATATTTTAAGCGAACTTTAGGATGAAGATTTATCTATTGTCTTTGACACTCCTAGGGAGTTGTCTTGGACTTCAAGCCCAGAACTTTTCTGGAAACTTTGAATCAAACTCTCAATACTATATGAGTAGTGAGGAGTTTGGAATCACTGCGCCTCAGGACAGATTGAGAGCGAATAATTATTTTACCTTAAATTTTGAGATGGACGGATTTACCGTTGGTGCTCAATATGAGGCCTATCTACCTAATGGACCTTTATTGGGTTATGATCCAACCTTAAACGGGAATGAGATTGCAACTTATTTCGGGACTTATACCCGTGATGAGTTTTCGGTGACCGCTGGATATTTTTATGAAGAATTCGGAAATGGATTGGCTTTGAGATCCTGGGAAGATCGACAATTAGGCCTGAACAATGCTTTGAAAGGAGTTCGGGTAAAAGCTAAACTTGCAGAGAAGATTTATATCAAGGCTCTTTTTGGGAAGCAACGTCATGGTTTTGAAACTTCAGAAGGAAGCCTTCAAGCAGCCGATTT
>JBMYWH010000015.1:0-52694 GCA_049607205.1 Flavobacteriaceae bacterium
TAATTGTCCCATCATTAATACATCTGCATTCGGAACCCCGATCAACCACATCAATGGCGAGAATATGGTACCTAATATAGCTTCTAGAGTTAATCCAGGGTAGCTGGAGTTCATTGCAATCCATTCATTGAGGTGGGTGAATCCACCTACCCATCCTAAGATTCCGTTAATCATTGCTATAAAGGCTACAAAAACTAATAGCATGGCCCCTACATTAAAGGCTAATTGTAAACCTTCCGAAGTCCCATTTGAGATAGCATCTAAGATGTTAGATCCTATCTTATCATTTGAGATTTCTACTTGTGTGTTAACGTCTTCAGTTTGAGGGTAAAGCATTTTTGAAATTACAATAGCTCCAGGTGCCGCCATTACAGATGCTGCAAGTAAATGTTTCGCAAACTGAAGTCGCAAAGCCTCATCATCACCTCCTAGAAATCCGATATATGCCGCGAGTACAGCTCCTGCGACGGTCGCCATTCCACCGATCATAACCAAAAGGATTTCAGACCTGTTCATCTTTTCTAAATAAGCTTTAATAAGCAGGGGAGCTTCCGTTTGACCTAAAAATATATTACCAGTAACTGACAGGCTTTCTGCACCAGAAATATGCAATATCTTAGTAAAGACTAAAGCTAGACCATAAACGATCTTTTGTATGATTCCTAAGTAAAACAATACCGAAGTAAGGGCTGAGAAAAATAAAATAGTAGGCAATACCTGAAAGGCAAAAATAAAGCCATAAGTATCGACATTCATTAAATCGCCAAAGACAAAAATACTTCCTGCTCTGGTGTAATTTAATATTTCTACGAACACCTTTCCAACAGCCTCAAAACCAGCTTGTATAAAAGATACTTTCAGTACTCCGATAGCAATAAGTAGCTGAGAACCAATTCCGATACCAACTGTTTTCCAATCTATAGCTTTTCGATTAGAACTCAATAGGTACGCAATGGCTAGTATACTAAACATTCCAAGAACTCCTCTTAGAATCGAGGGAAGTGTGATCCCTTCACTGGCAATCATTCCCTGATCGTTTAATTCTTGTGCACTTGATGTAACTGTGGTTAATAGTCCCACTATTAATAATATAAACTTCTTCATTAAATCATCTTTTGTTTATTTCGTCTCTAAGTAAGGCCGCTAATTCGTATTGTTCATTCTGGATGGCCTCGTTGAGTTGATCGTGCAATTCTTGAAGGCTCAAGCTCGCAAGTGTGTCATCTCCATTTGGATCGAAAGCATCTTCCTCGAGTTCACGCTCAAGTACAGATTCCATTTCCAATTCATCATCTTCCAATGAAATGGATTCATTTTGTAGTATGATTCCAGCTTGTTCTAAGATTTCCTCAGAAGTGTAGATTGGTGCTTTAAATCTTATCGCTAATGCAATAGCATCTGAGGTTCTTGCATCAATTGTTTTTTCTTCACCATTGGAATTGCAAATGAGACTAGAGTAAAATACACCATCTAAAAGCCTGTGGATAATTGCTTTATCTAATCTAATTTCAAATGCTTCAGAAAATGTTTTAAAAAGGTCATGGGTCAAAGGACGCGGTGGTTTGATTTCACGCTCCAGAGCAATAGTGATTGCTTGAGCTTCAAAAGCTCCAATGATTATAGGTAAGGTTCTTTTTCCGTTAAGCTCAGACAAAACTAGGGCGTAAGCACCGCTTTGGGTTTGACTGTAGGAAATTCCTTTTATTGTTAATTGTATTAAACTCATTTTTACCGATATCTGGTCAAAAAATATAACTGCCTATAAAGGATTGAGCTCATAGGCAGTTCCGTTGCGAATTTAATAAAAATTATCAGTTAAATTGTTTAGTTATCTAATTTAAATGCTTTGAATTTCTCAATTAATTGAGGTACTACTTCAAATGCATCTCCTACCACACCGTAGTCAGCTGCTTTGAAAAAAGGTGCCTCAGGATCTGAGTTGATAACGACCTTAACTTTAGAGGCGTTGATTCCTGCAAGGTGCTGAATGGCACCAGAAATACCAATAGCTATATATAGATTGGAAGCAACAGGCTTTCCTGTTTGTCCTACATGTTCCGAATGAGGTCTCCATCCTAAGTCAGAGACTGGTTTAGAACATGCTGTAGCCGCACCGAGTACCTCTGCGAGGTCTTCTATCATTGTCCAGTTTTCAGGTCCTTTCAATCCTCTTCCTGCTGAAACTACAATGTCCGCATCTGCAATACTGATTTGACCTGAGCTTTTTGCAACTTCAAGAACTTCTAGGTTCTCTTGTCTAGGTCCTTCAAAAGTATATTCAATTTCACTTGAATCTGTTTGATTTTCCTTAGCTCCAAAAGAATTTTTAGCAAGACTCAAAACTTTAAATTCGTTATTTAAGGCCGTAAAACTAAATGCTTTACTAGAGAAGGCTTTTCTCTTAACTACAAAAGGTTCTGTGCTTTCTGGAAGAGCAACAACATTTGAAGCGTATGAGGCTTGGAGTTGTGCTGTCAGAATTGGCGCCAGATATTGAGCGTCTGCACTTGAGGATATAACGATAGTTTTAGCTTCTACTTGTTTACTTACTACTTCGATTAATGAAGCATAACTTTTTGCTTTGAAATCTTGTAAATCCGCATCTGTGATACTGATAATTTTCTGAATTCCATGTGCCGAAAGTTGAGCGTGATCCTCAAGATTAACCACTAGAGCAATAGCTTCGGTTCCTAACTGATCTGCTAAAGCCCTTCCGTAACTACATAATTCAAGAGCTTGTTTTTTTAATTTGTTTTGTGCCGATTCGGCATATATTAAAATTGACATTTTCTTCGAGTTTAAATTAAAGGACTTTTGCTTCTGTGTGTAATAAGTTTATTAGTTCATCTAAATTAGATGCATCAACAATCTTACAAGCCGATTTTTGTGCAGGCTTTTCAAACTTGTTGTCTGTTGTGGCTGCATGGGATCCATTAGATTCTAAAACCGTTAATGGTTTTTTGCGGGCCATCATAATCCCTCTCATATTTGGGATCTTTAAGTCTTTTTCTTCCACCATTCCTTTCTGACCTGAAACTACAGCAGGAAGTGTTAGTTTTATTGTTTCGGTTCCTCCATCGATTTCTCTTTTACATGTGGCGTCAGATCCTTCTACTTCTATTGAAACACATGCATTAACGAAATTCATCTCACAAAGTGATGCTAGAATTCCCGGTACCATTCCTCCATTATAATCTATCGATTCCCTTCCGGTTAAAATAAGATCAAATTGCTCTGATTTTTGAACTTCAGCAATTTCCTGGGCTACTTGAAATCCGTCAAGTGCTGCTGTGTTAATACGTATTGCTTTATCTGCTCCTATAGCAAGAGCTTTTCTTAAAGTAGGTTCTGTGCTTGAATCTCCTACATTGATTACGGTTACTTCAGCGCCTTGCTTTTCTTTGAACCACATAGCTCTAGTAAGGGCGAATTCATCATGCGGATTGATTACGAACTGAACTCCAGTAGAGTCAAATTCTGTCATTTCCGAATTGAAATTGATTTTTGAAGTCGTATCAGGTACGTGACTTATACATACTAAAATCTTCATATTCTTTAAACGTTTGTGTTATTAGTTATTAGCTTGGAAACGAATATAGAAAAAAAAACTAAATTATTATGCATGCATAATAAATTTTTTCATGTTTTTGAAGTGATTTTAGGTTGGATTTATTTATTTTTGTCATCCAAATTAGAGATACAAAATGAAAACTATACAGTTTAGAGAAGCAATTTGCGAAGCGATGTCTGAGGAAATGCGTCACGATGAATCAATTTACTTGATTGGGGAAGAGGTTGCAGAGTACAATGGTGCTTATAAAGCGTCTAAGGGAATGTTGGATGAGTTTGGTGCTAAGAGAGTAATAGATGCTCCAATTGCTGAATTAGGTTTTGGAGGAATTGCTGTTGGTTCTGCAATGAACGGTAATCGTCCGATTGTTGAATATATGACTTTTAACTTTTCACTTGTAGGTATTGATCAAATTGTGAACAATGCAGCAAAGATTCGTCAAATGTCAGGAGGGCAGTTTAATTGTCCAATTGTATTTAGAGGGCCTACTGCATCTGCAGGACAGTTAGCCGCTACCCACTCTCAAGCTTTTGAGAATTGGTTCGCAAACGTACCAGGTTTGAAGGTAATTGTTCCTTCTAATCCATACGATGCTAAAGGTTTGTTGAAAGCAGCGATTAGAGATAATGATCCTGTTATTTTTATGGAATCTGAGCAAATGTATGGAGATAAAGGTGAGGTGCCAGAAGGGGAATATGTTCTTCCTATTGGAGTTGCTGATATTAAACGTGCAGGAACGGACGTAACAGTTGTTTCATTTGGAAAGATTATTAAGGAAGCTTATATAGCAGCTGATGCTTTAGAGAAAGAAGGTATTTCTGTTGAAGTAATTGATCTTAGAACTGTAAGACCTTTAGATATTAACACGATCTTAGAATCTGTTAAGAAGACAAATAGACTTGTTATTTTAGAAGAAGCTTGGCCGTTTGGATCAGTTTCAACTGAGATTACTTATAGAGTACAAGATGAAGCATTCGATTATTTAGATGCTCCGATTAAAAGAATAAATACAGCAGATACACCAGCACCATATTCTCCAGTTTTATTGGCAGAATGGTTGCCTAATTCGCAAGATGTTATTGATGCTGTGAAAGAAGTAATGTACGTGAAATAATCACGAGCCTTGCTTAGAAATATTAATTAAATTCCTTTCTTTGTTTTTTCAAAGGAAGGAATTTTTTTATGCCATCAACAATCAAACTAACTACTCTATTTATTTTCTTTTTGAGTGCGTCTCTTTGCGCTCAAACTAAGGTTGGAGGTCTTGTAAAAGATCAAGAAGGTTATCCTATACCTTACGCTTCCATAATCTTCAAAGGAACTTCTCAGGGAACCGTGAGTGACGAAGATGGACGATTTTATCTTGAGAGTGACTTGGATTTAAAAGTTCTTCAGGTATCATTTGTAGGGTTTGAAACGAGAGAGTTATTGGTGAAGCCTTATGATGCAAATCTTTCTGTTGTTTTAAAGGAGCTGACCAACAACCTAGAGGCTGTTCAAGTATATTCAGGAAAACGAAAGAATAAAGGGAATCCAGCGGTGGAAATTTTACGTAAAGTATGGGAGAATAAGCGCAAGAATGGATTAAAAGTATATAAGGAGTATGCCTTTGATAAATATGAAAAAATCGAGTTTGATTTAAATAATATCGATAGTAGTGTAATCAAAAGTAAACTTTTTAAAGATATGGAGTTTGTTTTTGAGCAAATGGATACCTCCGATATTTCGGGGAAAACATACTTGCCCGTATTTATTAATGAAGCCATTTATAAGGTTTATGGAAAGAGTAAAGGTAAACTCTATAAGGAGGACCTTGAAGCAAATCGCAATTCCGGATTTGAATCTAACCAATACATTATCGCTTTTGTAAAGGATTTATATGTGGATTATGATGTGAATAGCCCTTATATTAAACTCTTTGATAAAGCTTTTGTTTCTCCTGTTGCAAAAACTGGTTTGCTTACCTATAATTATGTTTTATCCGATTCTGCCTATATAGATAATAAATGGTGTTATAATATAGTATACTATCCAAGAAGAAAAGGGGAGCTTACTTTTAAAGGTGATTTCTGGGTAACTGATACGACCTATACCGTGAAGGAGATAGAGATGTCCGTCTCAAAGTCGGCTAATATCAATTGGGTAAAAGATCTATATCTCAGTCAGTCTTTTGAAGCATTAAATGATTCAGTTATCGTCCTAAAGAGAGATCATATCACTTCTGATTTTGCATTGAGAAAGAAGGAGTCTTCAAAAGGGGTTTATGGAAAGAGAACAACTTTGTATGGTAATTATGATTTTCAGACTAGTCGTCCTGATAAATTTTATAGAAAAGTTGCAGACAATTACAATACAGAGATATATAATAAGGATGATGTTTATTGGAATTTAAATCGTTTAGAAGCACTTAATGAGCAAGAATCTGGTGTTTATCAAATGCTAGATACACTTTCAAAAGTTAAGCGCTTTAAGAGGATGTATGGCCTTGCTTCGATTGCAGCTTCGGATTATATTGAATTCAATGGCTTTGATTATGGCCCCTTATCTGCCTCTTTGGGAAGGAATGATGTGGAGGGTATTCGACTTAGGGCCGGTGCTAGAACCTATTTCGGACCTAACGATCCATGGCGAATCCAGGGTTACACGGCTTGGGGTACCAAGGACCAAAACTTTAAATATGCTGTTTCAGGAAAATGGCTTGTGAATAAGGTTAATAGGGTCACTGTTTCTGCCGGTTATATTAATGATGTTCAGCAAATAGGGACTAGTTTAACTACCACTAACGAAGTTCTGGGGACTAATGTGTTATCCTCAGCGTTCTTTTCTGTAGGTGATTCGGGTAAATTGACTCAGATAGAAATGACCACTGCAAATGTTAGATTTGAGCCAATTAAAAATTTACAATTTAGGTTAGGGGGGAGTTTCAAGGACTTAATATCAGCTTCTCCTACATTTAATTTGGATTATTTAGATGAAAATGGAGAGGTACAATCTCGTACAAGACAATCTGAATGGGATGCTGGAATTCAGTGGACCCCTAAAAGAAAGACTATTGGAAATGGTGTGGAATTAATGGATGTAGATGACAATGATTACGCTACCTTGTTTCTTAATTTTGCCAGAGGATATAAAGGGGTTAATCGAAGTGATTTTGATTACCGAAAACTTCAATTTTATTATCGACAGCCTTTTAATATTGGAGGTTTAGGTCGTTTATTTACTACGGTTGAAACAGGGAAAATCTTCGGTACAGTGCCTTTAGCACTTTTGGATGTGGTTCCCGGAAACCAGTCTTTTGTGATTGTTGATAATACATTTGGTTTAGTTGATTATTATGAATTCGTTACAGATTCCTATGTCAGTTTTAAGTTTGAGCATAATTTTAACGGTCGAATTTTAAATACAATCCCTTTAGTAAAAAGACTACAATGGAGAGAGGTGATCGGCTTAAAGGCAATCTACGGAACCATCTCTGAGGAGAATATAGCTATAAACCAATCCAATGTAGTGTATCAAGCTCCAGATGAGGTTTATTATGAGTATTTCGTTGGAATCGATAATATATTTAAGATGTTCAGAGTGGATTTTATGTGGAGAGGTAATTATAAGAATGTTCCGAGCGGTAGGGATTTCGGGGTTCAATTTGAGGTAGATTTCCATTTTTAGTAAAAAAACCTTTGTGAATCAAGGATTAAAGCTAAATTATTTTTATTTTTGCAGCCTAAAAATCAGGCAAACATGAGTACAAATGATGTAAAAACTTTCGACGTTTTGATCGAAATCCCAAAAGGGAGTAGAAATAAATATGAATACGACTTTGATTTACAAAAGATTCGATTTGATAGAATGCTTTTTTCTTCAATGATGTATCCTGCAGATTATGGTTTTATTCCAGAAACATTAGCCTTAGATAAAGATCCATTAGATGTGTTAGTTTTAGGATCTCAGCCAACGTTTCCTTTGTGTGTGATCGAGGTGAAGCCTATCGGTGTTTTTCACATGGCGGATGAAAAAGGGCCAGATGAGAAAATTATCTGTGTTCCTGTTTCTGATCCAATTTGGAATAAATTGAATGATTTATCGGATTTAAATCCACATATCGTTATGGAAATTGAACATTTTTTCCAAGTATATAAGGATTTAGAAGAGAAAAAAGTTGACGTTGGTGGATGGGGAGATGCTGAAGAAGCTAAAGAAATCTTTATCAAATGTACGGAAAGGTATAATGATAGTGAACATAAGGTAAATGGTGATTTTAAAATCTAATTTCTTGAACAATAAACAGAAAGAAATAGAGCTCCTAGGAGCTCTATTTTTTTTTGCTAATAAATTTAACTAAGTTTAATAAAATTTAACTAAAAAAAAGACGTACTAAATTATGGAACAATTGATGCTATGGTCGCCGATTGCACTGGCTATTTTTGGATTAGTGTATATGGTGATTAAACGAGCTTGGGTATTAAAACAAGACTCTGGAGATGGTAAAATGAAAGAAATTTCGGATTTTATATATGAGGGGGCTTTAGCCTTTTTACATGCAGAGTATCGGCTTTTAGCTATTTTTGTGCTAATTGCTTCGATTGCTTTGGCTGGAATTGCTTTTATCGTGCCTACTACTGATTATTTGATTGTGATTGCATTTATTTTTGGAGCTTTGTTTTCTGCTTATGCAGGAAGAATTGGGATGAAAATTGCGACTAAAGCAAATGTTAGAACTACTCAAGCAGCCCGTTCAAGTCTGCCTAAAGCAATGGATGTTGCCTTTGGAGGTGGAACTGTAATGGGGCTCGGAGTTGCTGGTATGGCAGTTCTAGGACTTACAGGTTTTTTCATTATTTTCTTCAATAAATTTATGGGGGGAGTATGGACCAATACCGAAGACATGACTATTGTATTGGAAACTCTCGCAGGATTTTCTTTAGGAGCTGAATCGATTGCTCTATTTGCTCGTGTTGGTGGAGGTATTTATACTAAAGCAGCAGATGTAGGAGCTGATTTAGTGGGAAAGGTTGAAGCAGGAATTCCAGAGGATGATCCTAGAAACCCGGCTACGATTGCTGATAATGTTGGAGATAATGTTGGAGATGTTGCTGGTATGGGAGCCGATTTATTCGGGTCTTATGTTGCAACGGTTCTTGCTACTATGGTACTTGGTAACTATATCATCCGTGATATGGGAGGAAGTATAGATGATAACTTCGGAGGAATAGGTCCAATATTATTACCTATGGTGATAGCCGGATTTGGTATTTTGATGTCTGTTATAGGAACTTGGTTCGTTAAGGTGTCAAACAATAATGCTAAAGAGCCCGAGGTTCAAATGGCTCTAAATAAAGGGAATTGGCTTTCAATTTTACTTGTAGCTATTTTGAATTACTTTCTTGTGACTATGATGTTGCCAGATAACATTAATATGGAGTTCTTCGGTGAAGGGCTAGTACAAATTAGTTCTATGGATGTTTACTATGCTTCATTGGTTGGTCTTATAGTAGGTGGTTTAATTTCTTACTTTACTGAATACTACACGGGGCTTGGTAAAAAACCAATTTTACAAATCGTACATAAATCTTCTACTGGAGCGGCTACTAATATTATTGCAGGTCTTTCAACAGGAATGATTTCTACTTTTAGTTCTGTTTTGTTATTTGCTGTTGCAATTTGGATTTCGTATGAGTTCGCAGGATTCTATGGGACTGCATTGGCCGCTTCAGCTATGATGGCTACTACTGCTATGCAATTGGCTATTGATGCCTTCGGACCTATAGCTGATAACGCTGGAGGGATTGCTGAAATGAGTGAATTACCTAAAGAGGTTAGACAGCGAACAGATGTCTTGGATTCAGTGGGGAATACAACAGCTGCGACAGGAAAAGGATTTGCAATTGCTTCTGCTGCACTTACGGCATTGGCTTTATTTGCTGCTTATGTAACTTTTACTGGTATTGAGGGAATTAATATTTTTAAAGCTCCTGTATTAGCAATGTTATTCGTGGGAGCTATGATACCTGTGGTGTTCTCAGCTTTAGCGATGAGTTCAGTTGGTAAGGCCGCAATGGAAATGGTTCATGAGGTTAGAAGACAGTTTAAAGAGATTCCTGGAATTCTTGAAGGAAAAGGGAAGCCTGAATATGATAAATGTGTTGAAATTTCTACTAAGGCCGCCTTAAAAGAAATGCTTCTTCCTGGAATATTGACTATTGCAACTCCTTTGATCATTGTTTTTATCCCTAAAATGTTAGGCTATGAAAACTTGATTATTGCTGAGATGTTAGGGGGGTATATGGCTGGTGTGACAGTAAGTGGAGTGATTTGGGCTATCTTTCAAAACAATGCCGGTGGAGCATGGGATAATGCAAAGAAATCTTTTGAAGCTGGTGTAGAAATTAATGGTGAGATGACTTTTAAAGGTTCTGATGCGCATAAAGCTTCAGTTACTGGAGATACTGTTGGAGATCCATTTAAGGATACTTCGGGGCCTTCTATGAATATCTTAATTAAACTAACTTGTTTAATTGGGTTGGTAATAGCTCCAATTATTGGATCTGCGGAGCATGGAACGTCCGATAATGTTCCTGTTCCTGTAAAACAAGAAGTCGTTAAGGCAGCAAAAGTTGAAAAGAACGATAATACTGCTATTGTTTTAGGAGATGATGAACGTCACCTAGAGTAGTATCTTATTTTATAAAACTAAAAAGCCGAATCCTTAAGGATTCGGCTTTTTTTATGAGAATAATCAAGGTTGATTAAAACAATCCGTTGATTTGCGCGTCTATTTTATCAATGATAGTTCCTAAGTCTTCAGGTTTTTTTACAAAGTCTAAGTCATTGACATCGATGATCAGTAAATTTCCTTTAGTGTATTTTGTAATCCAAGCCTCATATCTTTCATTAAGCCTAGAAAGATAATCAATACTAATACTGTTTTCATAATCACGTCCTCGTTTATGGATCTGACCTACCAAAGTCTGAATGTCCGCTCTGAGGTAAATAAGAAGGTCCGGTGGGGTAACTAAACGCTCCATAAGCTCAAATAAAGATTCATAATTCGAAAAATCTCTATTGGTCATCAATCCCATAGAATGAAGGTTGGGCGCAAAAATATGAGCATCTTCGTAAATAGTTCGATCTTGAATGATGTTCTGCCCACTTTCATGGAATTCTAGAACTTGTCTGAATCTACTATTTAAAAAATATACTTGAAGGTTGAAGGACCATCTTTCCATTTCACCATAAAAGTCGTCCAAATATGGGTTTTCATCCACACTTTCAAAATGAGGTTCCCAATTATAATGTTTGGCTAAAAGTTTGGTCAGAGTGGTTTTTCCTGCTCCGATGTTCCCTGCAACAGCTACATGCATATATATTGATTTTTGTACCGGGCTAAATTAGTGTTTTTTTGGAAATATCATTCATGGATTTTTTCGTGTAAGTTGAAAGAGCGGGAGAAATTGAACCAAAAAAAAGATAAATTTTACAGAATGTTTTCTTTTTAGCCTTTAGTATTTTGTTTTCCTTTAATAAACATAGAATTTCGTAAATTTAGAATAAAAATATCCAGGTATGTTAAAATTTAAAATTGGGAGTATCTTTCTAATGTGTTTTTTCACAAATACTATAGCCGTGGCTCAGGGTATGGAAATTAAGTATCATACCACAAGTGTTTTGACTATAGATTTACATACAGAGACGAACATGAGTGATAAACAGATTGAAACTTTAGAGAAAGAGTTTGACCGCAAGTTTAATCATCATTATACCTTGAGTCAAGATCAGGGGCGCTCAAGTTTTTTAGTTGATAAAGAACATAAAGGGCTGAGTATTGTTGATCTAGGTGTGAACTTGATCTTGGGAAAATTCGATTTCGGACCCATATACAAAAGTATAAAAGACTCTACTTTCGTGATGCACCCCACTCTTGGAGGTGATTCATATACGGTGAGCGATTCATTAGTTCCCTATAATTGGCAACTTATTGATTCTACTAAAGTAATTAAAGGTTATTCATGTAAGTTGGCAAAAATTAAAGTAAAAGCAGGGGACAATCCCATTATGAATATTCGTTATAATCTAGATAAATCAAAAAATAGGCTAGAAGGGGAAGTGTATGCTTGGTATAGTGAAAAGTTACCTATCTCTAATGGGCCAGACGTTTATTGGGGGCTACCGGGGATGATACTTGAGGTAGATGAGGGTAATATGGTTTTTCATGTGGATGCGATCAATATGGGAGATGTGGATGATGATGTTTTTGAGGTTCCGGCCTATGAAGAGCCGACGATAAGTTCAGCTGAATATGATGAAATAATAACCCAGTGGCATCTGGGCTTAAAAAAGAAATTTTCAAAAAAGAAATAAAGAATTAAACCTTTTGTTTTCTAGATAGTCTAACAACTGAAAACTAATCAGACTATTATGAAAATTAAATTACTTATTACTGCCGCCTTATGCCTTTTTGTGCTTCAAAGCCAAGGACAAGAATTTAATGGGCGAGTGACTTATCAGTCCAAAACTTCTTTTGATATGAGCAGGCTTCCAGCCCAAATGAGTCCAGAACAAAAGAAGAGAATCATGGAAAGAATGAAATCTCGTTTAGAACAAGTCTATGAATTGGATTTTAATCAAACAGCTTCTGTATTCAAGGCCCAGGAACGTCTAGAAACTCCGGGTCAAGGAGGTGGAAGAATGAGAATGTTTGGAGGTAATTCTGCCGGAGTCAATTATAAAGACTTAAGTACCCAGGAATATTATAAGGAAAGGGAAATCACCGGAAAGAACTTTTTGATACATGACAGTTTAGTTCAGTACAATTGGCAAATGACTTCAGAAACTAAGATGATTGGAAATTATTTAGCTTTTAAGGCAACTGCTGCTGTAAGTGTTCAAAACAGTCCAATGATGCGTTTTGGAAGGCGTCCAACTCCTCCTAGTACACCTGAAAAAGACAGTTTAAGCAAAGGAGATGTAAAGGCTCCTAAAGCTCCTAAAACTCCTGAAGCTCCACAAACTCCAGAGGTTCCTGAAGTTGAGTTTATAACAGCTTGGTATACCTTGGATATTCCAGTGTCAACTGGGCCATCAGATTATTGGGGGTTGCCAGGTTTGATTTTAGAAGTGAGTCAAGGAAATACAACCATGCTTTGTACTAAGGTTGTTCTTAATCCTAAGGATGCACCCGAGATTAAAGCTCCTAAAAAGGGAAAAGAAGTATCTCAAGAGGAATTCGATAAAATCCTTAGTGAAAAGATGCAGGAGATGCGTGAGAACTTTTCACGTAGAGGAGGAAATGGCAATCGAGTTATAATCCGTAACTAAGATGCTGCAGTCCATAAAGATATTTTTCTTCTTGTTGCTCTGTATGTCAACAGGAAGTGTTTTTGCCCAGCAAGTTAAACTATCCGGTAAAGTGATAGATTCTACCCAGGTAGGTTTGGAGATGGCTAATGTAATTGCTTTTGAAAAGGAAACAAACGCCATGAAAGGCTATTCCATTACAGATTCTAAAGGGCATTATAAGCTCTCTTTAGAAGGTGGAAAGGTTTATAATATTAGAGTGTCTTATATAGGTTTCGAAACTAAGGTTGAAGAGCTAAATTTAGGATCGAAGGATCTTGAATTTGATCTTGTATTGGAAGGTGAGGAGAATACCTTGGATGCAGTTGAGTTGACCTATGAAATGCCTGTTACTATAAAGGGAGATACTATCGTTTACGATGCCGATTCTTTTTCTAACGGTACGGAGAAAAAGCTAGAAGATGTTTTAGAGAATCTTCCAGGTGTTGAAGTTGATGACAACGGAGAAGTGGAAGTTGAAGGGAAGAAAGTCACTAAAGTGTTGGTTAATGGAAAAGAGTTTTTTGATGGAGATACCAAGGTTGCCACCCAAAACATTCCCGCTGATGCGATTGCAAAGGTTGAGGTCCTCAAAAATTATTCAGAAGTTGGGGCTGTATCAAAGGTTAGAAATAATGAAGATAATATAGCCTTAAATATTAAGCTTAAAACGGGAAAAGAAAAATTCTGGTTTGGAGATGTCTCGGCGGGTGCTGGAGCTTCAGAAACAGATCCTAACGAGGAGGTAAAATACAATATAAAGCCTAAGTTATTTTATTATAGTCCGAACTCAAGTGTAAACTTGTTGACTAATTTCAATAATACTGGAGAACCACCGTTTTCTAGACAAGATTTTTTCAGGTTTACAGGGGGACTTAGGAATGGTCCGAGAGAATCTATGACTAATGTTAATGTTAGTGATGGGGGATTGGGGTTTTCCAATACTCAAAATAACAGGGCCTTAGAGATAGTTTCGAATTTTGCAGCAGTTAATTTCACTCAAAAGGTGAATGATAAAGTGGATATTGGAGGTTTTGGGATTGTGAACAACAATCAAACCATCATCAAAACTGAGAGTAGAACCCTTTATAATGAGTCTGGGTTAGAAGAAAATCGCTTAGTGAATACTAATCAAGAAACTACTCAGGGAATTGCAAAGCTAAATTTAGATTATGTTGCCAATGCAAATTTCCAATTGGACTATTCGGTGATTGCAAAACAGAATAATGCACTGGAAGCTACAGATGTTAATTCCACAGCTAGGGCAGAGGCTGATACAAATTTAGATGAGAAGCCGGTGAGTGTTAATCAAAATCTAAATATGTATTATACCTTGAATTCTAAGAATATTTTTGCTTTAGAATCATCCTACCTGTATCAATACAATGAGCCGTTGTTTAATTCATTGTCCACGGATCAACCTTTTAGTGTGTTGCCTACAGATCCTAATCAATCAATTTATAATTTGTTTCAATTTAAGGAGATTAGAACTCATAAGATTGATTTTAAGTTGGACTATTATTACGTGATCAATCAAAAGTCAAATCTGAATATTGCTTTTGGAACGACTTATTTAGATCAATACTATAGTAGTTTTATCAATCAAAAGTTAGATGATGACTCTATAAAGACCTTAGATGAATCGGATTTGGTTAATGATGTAGATTATACTTTTAGAGATGTTTTTGGAGGAGTTTTTTACAATATGGTTAGCGGGATTTTTACCTTAAGACCTGGACTTACGGTACATTCCTATCATACGGATGATGTACAAAATAATACTGAGCATGTGGTGGATCAAACGGTCTTACTTCCATCTGTATATGCTCGTTTACAATTTAAATCTTCGGAATCTTTGAGATTTAATTATCAGATGACAACAGAGTTTGTGGATGTTGGATCTAGAGCCGAAGGGTATTTATTGACTTCCTATAATAGATTGTTTGGAGGAAATAGAGCCTTGGATCAAGCGACTTATAATCGCTATTCTTTGAGTTACTTTATGTTTAGCATGTTTTCCTTTACCAACATTGTTGCTCGCTTGAGTTATGATAAGAAAACAGATGCCATCAAGAATCAGGTGGTCTTATTAAATAATGGAGTCGATCAGGTAAGTACACCGATAAATTCTCAGTTTGCTGATGAATCTTTTACTGCTTTATTGCGTTATGGGCGTACTTTTAAAACTTTAAAAGTTAATGCAAGTGCGAATTTGAATCAATCTAAATATACCAATATTGTGAATGATGAGCCGGCTACTGCGGATAACTTAAGTCAGACTTATAGAGTCTCCTTGGCAAGTAACTTTAAAAAGGCTCCGAATTTAGAGTTGGGATATCAGAAGAATTTAAATAAGTATACGGATCAAAAATCTACTACAGATCAGCCTTTTGCAAAATTAGATGCCATCTTTTTGAAGAATTTTATTCTAACTACAGATTATTCCTATTATTCTTTTGTCAACGAGGGACAAAACCTGGAGAACACCTATGGTTTCTTGAATGCAAAATTATATTATCAGAGACAAGATAGTAAATGGGAGTTCTTCTTAACGGGGAATAACTTGACTAATAATAGCAATTTGGTTAGTGATAGTTTCAACCAAATATCGAATGCTACCCAGACTACTTCTTATTTTGTTCAACCTCGTTTATGGTTGCTCACAGTTAAGTATAATCTATAGTATAAAGCAAAAAAAAGCTGCCTTACAAGGCAGCTTTTTTTATATTTCCTTTTTTAGATAGAAAGGTTAAAAGCTTTTTTAACTTGATCCACCATGTCTAATTTTTCCCATGTAAATGTCTCTACTTTTTTCTCTACAACTTCTCCGTAAGGATTACTGAATCTCACGGTTTTGATTTCCGGAGTTCTTCCCATGTGTCCATAGGCAGCAGTTTCTTGATAAATTGGGTTTCTCAATTTAAGTCTCTGCTCAATAGCAGCAGGTCTCATATCAAATAACTCACTTACTTTCTCAGCAATTTCTCCATCGCTTAACGCGATTTTTGAAGTACCATAGGTATCGACGAAGATTCCCATAGGTTCTACGACACCAATGGCATAAGATACTTGAACAAGAATTTGATCCGAGACTCCAGCAGCAACTAGATTTTTAGCAATATGACGTGTTGCATAAGCTGCAGAACGGTCTACTTTTGAAGGGTCTTTTCCTGAGAAAGCACCACCTCCATGAGCTCCTTTTCCTCCATAAGTGTCAACAATAATTTTACGACCTGTAAGACCTGTATCTCCGTGAGGGCCACCGATTACGAATTTACCTGTTGGATTGATGTGGTACTTTATGTCTTCTCCAAATAAAGCCTGAATTTCTGGTCTTAATTTGGCGATAACACGTGGCATCAAAATATGAATTAAATCGAATTCTATTTTCTCTAGCATGGCTTCGTCATCAGAATTGAATTCATCATGCTGAGTAGAGATTACAATGGCTTCAATACGTTTAGGAGTATTGTCATCATTGTATTCTAGAGTAACCTGACTTTTAGAGTCTGGTCTCAGATAAGTAATATCTTTGTTCTCTCTTCTTAAGGCAGCTAATTCCTTAAGGATTAAATGAGATAAGTCTAAAGCTAAAGGCATGAAGTTCTCTGTCTCATTAGTGGCATAACCAAACATCATTCCTTGGTCTCCAGCTCCTTGCTCTTCAATATTTTCGCGATCTACACCTCGATTAATATCATCAGATTGTTCGTGAATTGCACTCAATACCCCACATGAATTTCCATCGAATTGGTATTCTCCTTTGGTATAACCAATGCGGTTAATGGTGTCTCTTGCGATTTTTTGAACGTCTAAATAAGTTTTAGAACGTACTTCTCCTGCTAAAACTACCTGACCTGTAGTTACTAAGGTTTCACATGCTACTTTTGAATTAGGGTCAAAAGCCATGAAATTGTCAATTAATGCGTCTGATATTTGATCCGCTACTTTGTCTGGATGTCCTTCTGATACTGATTCAGATGTAAAAAAATAGGCCATATCTTATAGTGTTTATTACAATTTAATATGGAAAGAATCTGGAGGTATGCCTGTCAAAATAAGGGCCAAAGGTGTAGTACACTGCTTTAGCACTTTATTATAGAGGTGGCAATCAGTCAAATCTTTCCTCTTTGTTTCGTTTGCAAATTTATGAATAATATTCAATTAAAATGATAAAATAATGTGAAATATTTGAGGTTCAGGGTATAGGCCTTGATTTTTTTTTAATGTTTTAAGTCTATTTGTTTTGTTATTCATAATACTTTTATATATTTGCTTAAATAAAATCAAGAAAGTGTTGTTTTCATTTATCAATATGCATTTAATGACGATTTGTGATGTAAAATTCGCAAGGCTTTATTGATGTTTTATGTTAACGTTTGTTTAGAGCCTCTTTTTTTAATCGGAAAGAGGTTTTTTTAAAATCAAAAATGGGAAAATTTAGAATAAATACAATCACGGTAACCACGATGCGTAGCATGTTTAACATGTATACGATGATCTGACATTGCCTAAACTGTATGAAAGAATATAGATAAGTCTCTCTGGTAATGTCCAATTACTGAGAGGCTTTTTTTATTATCTAAATATTTAAATTTTTATTATCATGAGTACATTTAATTTTGAAACAAATAGTTTACACGCAGGTCATAACACAAAAGAAACAGGAGGGTCTAGAGCCGTCCCAATTTATCAAACATCTTCCTATGTCTTTGATGATAGCGATCACGCCGCAAGGTTGTTTGCCATAGAGGAGCCTGGCTTTATATACACAAGACTTAATAATCCTACTAACGATATCTTAGAGCGCCGACTTGCTGCCTTGCATGGTGCTATAGGGGCTGCGGTTTTTGCCTCAGGGACTTCTGCAATCTCCACAGCTTTGTTAACGCTATTGAGAGCTGGAGATCATATTGTAGCTTCGAGCAGTCTTTATGGAGGGACTTATAACCTTTTAGCGGTAACCCTACCTCGATTAGGAATCAAAACTACTTTTGTCGATGCGGATCAGGTAGAGTTATTCCAAGAAGCTTTACAGGAAAATACAAGGGCGATTTTTGTGGAATCAGTAGGAAACCCGAAGCTTGATGTTCTGGATCTAAAAGGCATTTCGAAAATAGCTAACTCCGCTAAAATCCCATTGTTAGTAGATAATACAGTGGCTTCACCAGCGCTATTGAATCCTATTGATCACGGTGCAGATATTGTTTTGTATAGTTTGACTAAATATATCGGAGGTCAAGGAAATTCCCTTGGAGGTGCAATTGTTGATGCGGGTAAATTTGATTGGTCCAGTGGGAAGTTTCCTGAATTTACTGAACCTTCGGCTGGGTATCATGGCTTAGTCTATCATGAGGCTTTAGGAGCGGCTTCTTATATCGCAAAACTTAGGATCGAAGGATTAAGAGATTTCGGAGGGGCTTTGAGTCCATTTAATAGTTTCCAGATTATTCAGGGATTGGAGACCTTGAGTTTGAGGATCAAAAAGCACAGTGAAAATGCCTTAGAACTTGCTCAGTGGTTAGAGAATCAAGAGGCGGTAGCTTGGGTGAATTATCCAGGTCTCGTATCAAGCCCTTATCACAAACTTGCTCAAGAATACCTTCCGAAAGGACAAAGTGGAATTTTGACCTTTGGGTTGAAGTCCGGCTTCCAAGGAGCCAAAACCCTAGTAGATCGTTTAGAAGTATTCTCTTTATTAGCCAATATTGGAGACACAAAGTCCTTGGTGATTCATCCAGCAAGCACCACGCATCAGCAATTAGACGAGCAGGCTCAGAAAGCCTCTGGGGTCAGTAGGGATTTGATCAGAGTTTCTGTAGGTCTGGAGCATTTAGACGATTTAAAGAAAGACTTTGTACAAGCGTTAAGTTTTGTCAATCAGAAACTTGAGCTTTCTTAAAATTTTCAGAAAAAGAAAAAAAAAGTAGGTAGAGCAAAAAAAAAGATATTAATTTGTAGCTCAATAATATGTTATCAAGAAAGGTGGAGGGATAGACCCTGTGAAACCTTAGCAACCCTTTCACTTTGAAAGAAGGTGCTAAATTCTACCCGAAAGGGATAGATAACCTCGAGTATTTTCTATGCTCTGCCTGCTTTATAACATATTGAATATTATAAAGTGAATGCAACAAATATCAATACATAATTATAAAACATTAAGTGGTTCGAACTATTCAAACCTCCCATTGTCCTATGAAGTTTTTGGACCTGAATTAGGTCAGGCTCCTGTGGTTATGATCAATCATGCCTTGACGGGAAATGCTAAAATAGTTGGACCCGAAGGGTGGTGGAATGAGTTGGTAGGAGAAGGTAAATGTATTGATACAAGTCTTTACACGGTCTTGGCTTTTAACGTTCCTGGAAATGGTTTTGATGGTTTTGAGATTTCTCAGTACAAGGATTTTGTGGCCCAGGATGTCGCTCGGATATTTCTTTTAGGGCTAGAGCAATTAAATGTATCTCATTTATTTGCTTTAATTGGAGGGTCTTTAGGAGGTGGTGTTGCTTGGGAAATGGCGGTACTAGAACCCGAACTTTGTGATTATTTAATCCCCGTTGCCACAGATTGGAAGGCTACGGATTGGTTGATAGCGAATTGTCAAATTCAAGAACAAATCCTGCTGAATTCTTCGCAACCTGTTCACGATGCCAGAATGCATGCAATGCTCTGTTATAGAACACCTCAAAGTTTTTCTGAAAAATTTCAGCGTTCGGTGAATTTTGATCAGCAAGTTTTTAATGTTGAATCTTGGCTCAACCATCATGGGAATAAGCTTCAAGAACGATTTCAGCTCTCGGCATATAAGTTGATGAATCAATTATTGAAATCCATTGATATTCAAAGAAATGATGGGGTCTTAGAGGATTTACTTTCTCAAATTAAGGCTCAAATACATATTATAGGAGTTGACTCGGACCTTTTCTTTTCTGCAGAGGAAAACAGACAGACCTATAAAAAATTAGCATCGATGCAGTCTAAGGTGCATTATCACGAAATACATAGCGCACATGGTCATGATGCGTTTTTGATAGAATATGACCAACTCGAGGAGATGTTAGCTCCTATTTTTAATCCTGATAAAAAACATAAACAATTGAAAGTACTTAAGTTTGGAGGGCGATCTCTTGCCAACGGAAAAGGTGTGAATCGCGTAGTTGAGATTATAGAGGAAAAGTTGAACCAGGAGCAAAGAATTGCTTTAGTCTTGTCTGCTCGAGGAACCACGACGGATCAATTGGAAAATTTATTAGAACAAGCACGAAAAGGCTTGGACTATACTCCAGGGTTGGACCAGCTTTTTGTAGAACAATTAGAGCCAATAGATAGTCTCGATTTATCTGAGTTTAGGTCTTATTTGAGCAGAATTCTTCAAGGGGTTCAAATTCTTGGAGATTATTCTGAGAAAATTAAAGATGATTTTCTAGCCCAAGGAGAACTCATGAGTATCAAAGTTGTCGAAGGTCTTTTAAAGCAGCAAGGAGTCGATGCAGTGGCAGTGGATACAAGACCTTTATTAAAAACGGATTCGAACTTTGGTGCGGCCTCTCCAGAGGAAGCTGTGTCCTCAGAATTGTTCCTAGAAAAACAAAAATCTCTAAAAGGGAAGGTTGCAATTTATTCAGGATTCATTGGAAGTGATTCCAATGCAGCAACTACAACTTTAGGTAGAAACGGGTCGAATTATTCTGCCTCTTTGATTGCAAATTTTCTAAATGCTGAAGAATTAGAATCCTATACCCATGTGAGTGGAATCTATACGGCTAACCCAGATTTAGTTCCTAATGCTCAGAGAATTGAACAACTTTCTTATAAGGAGGCTAATGAAATGGCGAACTTTGGAGCGAATATTCTTCATGCTAAAACGATTATTCCTTTAATCGAAAAGAATATTCCACTGCGAATTCTGAACACTTTTGATCCTTCTTACTTAGGGACATTGATTTCCTCAGAAGCCCAAGGAGGAGGGATTAAGTCTTTATCCGTTCAGAAAAATATGGCATTGGTAAACCTTGAAGGAAGAGGTCTTCTTGGGAAGGTTGGAGTAGATGCCCGTATCTTCGGAGCTTTAGGACGTGAGCGCATTAGTGTAGGGATTATATCTCAAGGTTCTTCCGAGCGAGGAATTGGTTTTGTTGTAGAACAGAAGGACGCACGACAAGCCCAACGCATCTTGGAGTTGGAGTTCAAAAATGACTTTGTCTCCCGAGATGTGACATCAGTAAGTGTAAAGTCTAATGTAGCAGTACTTTCTGTAATTGGTCAAGACTTGGTCAACTTCCATAAAGCGCTTGCCGCACTTGGTAGAAATACCATTAGTCCTTTGCTAATTAATAATACAGTTACAGGAAAGAATATATGTTTAGTCCTTGATCAGAAGGATTTAAATAAGGCAGTGAATGTGGTGCATGGACAGGTCTTCGGAGCTTATAAGACGATCAACTTGGCCTTGTTTGGAAAAGGTTTAGTTGGAGGAACTTTGATTGAGCAAATCTTGGAGTCTCAACAGCAGATTTTAGATAGGAGGCAGGTAAACTTGAATATTTTTGCCGTAGCAAATTCAAAAGCCATTTTGATTAATGGTCAAGGAATCTCTTCTGATTGGGAAGCGCAGCTTAACGCAAGTCTTCCTTTAGAGGATCGGGTACAAGCCGTAATTGATTTTGCTCATGAACATCACTTAGAAAATTTGATTGCGGTAGATAATACTGCCTCAGCGGATTTTGCCTTGGAATATCCTAGACTAGTGGAGGCTGGGTTTGATTTGGTTTCTTCCAATAAAATTGGAAATACAATTTCTTATGAGTTCTATAGTGACCTGCGTCAAAAACTTAAGGAAAACAAGAAAAAGTACCTCTATGAGACTAATGTGGGAGCAGGACTTCCACTGATCGATACCATTAATTTATTACACCATTCCGGAGAGAGTATTACAAGAATTAAGGGAGTGTTTTCAGGTTCTTTGAGTTATTTATTTAATACTTTTTCTAATGAGGATCGTTTGTTTTCTGAAATTTTACAAGAGGCTATTGATAAAGGCTTTACAGAACCAGATCCTCGAGAGGATTTATGTGGAAATGATGTAGGGAGGAAATTATTAATTTTGGCTCGCGAGCTGGATTTAATTAATGAATTTGAAGAGATAAAAATTGATAATTTAATCCCTGAAAACTTGAGAGAGGGGTCATCTGAGGATTTCCTTGGAAGATTGAAAGAGCTTGATCCAGTGTATCAGAAAATTAAAGAGGATCAAAAACCTGGTCATGTGCTGAGGTATATAGGAGATTTATCCGGTGATCTCACAGGTGAAAAAGGTGAATTAGCAGTGAAACTAGTGTCAGTTCCCGATACCAGTAGTTTAGGACAGGTTCAGGGATCTGATTCAATATTTGAAATATATACGGAGTCTTATGGAGATAGACCTTTAGTAATTCAAGGAGCAGGTGCTGGAGCCAAGGTTACCGCTCGTGGAGTATTAGGAGATATCTTGAGATTAACCGAAAGTGCCTTATAAAAATGAAAGAAAAAAAATTTGAAACCCTTGCTGTGAGAACACAGGCAAATAGAAGTGAGCATAAGGAACATTCTGTCCCTTTATATTTGAGTTCAGGATTTGTCTTTGATGATGCAGAAGAGATGCGAGGGGCTTTTGCCGAGGAGTTTAAAAGAGATTTGTATTCGAGATATTCCAATCCGAATACCTCCGAATTTATTGAGAAAGTATGCCTGATGGAAGGAGCTGAAGCGGGTTTTGCCTTTGCTACTGGAATGGCAGCGATTTATTCTAGTTTGGCAGCCTTATTAGATTCAGGTGATCATGTAATTAGTGCTCGAAGTGTTTTTGGGGCGACTCATAGCTTGTTTACTAAGTATTTTCCGAAATGGAATATTTCATGTGATTATTTTGATGTAAACCACCCTGAGGAAATTGAGGAATTGATTCGGCCAGAAACTAAGATTATCTATGCAGAAACTCCAACCAATCCAGGGGTGGATATTCTGGATTTAGAACTGTTGAGCAATTTGGCTAAGAAGCATAATTGCCTCTTGGTGATCGACAATTGTTTTGCGACCCCTTATTTACAGAATCCTATTAAGTTTGGAGCGGATTTGGTAATTCATTCTGCCACTAAACTGATGGATGGTCAAGGGAGAGTTCTTGGAGGTGTCACTGTGGGAAGGGCAGATTTGATGCAGGAGATTTATTTGTTCTCTCGTATTACAGGGCCGGCCATGTCTCCTTTTAACGCTTGGGTGCTTTCTAAGAGTTTAGAGACCCTTGGAGTTCGTGCGGATAGACAGTGTGAGAACGCTTTGAAGGTTGCGGAGTTTTTAGAAGCTCATCCTAAGGTTAATTGGGTGAAATATCCTTTTTTGAAGTCTCATCCTCAATATGAAATTGCTAAAAAACAGATGCGACTTGGTGGCGTTGTGGTCGCTTTTGAAGTAAAAGGAGGGGTTAATGGAGGACGTGAATTTTTTGATGCCATTAAGATGTGTTCACTCTCTGCGAATCTTGGAGATACGAGAACTATTGTGACCCATCCAGCCTCAACCACTCATGCGAAATTGGCAAAAGAAGATAAACTCGCCGTTGGGATTACGGATGGAGCGGTTCGTCTTGCTGTGGGATTAGAACATGTAGATGATATTATTGCAGATATCGCTCAAGCGATTGATTCAGTTGTTGTATAAGCTAGAGGTTTTGACGACCTTTGCAGAAGAAATTAGGAAGATTTGAAAATAAAAGAACTATTAAAAACGAGAATTTTAGTTTTAGATGGGGCCATGGGTACCATGTTACAACAATATCGTTTTGAAGAAGAGGATTTCCGTGGAGAACGATTTAAAGATCACCCGGTCTCTTTAAAAGGAAATAATGATTTGCTTTCCCTTACTCAAGGAGAAGCAATCAAAACTATACATAAAAAATACCTCGAAGCAGGAGCAGATATCATCGAGACCAATACCTTCTCAGGAACTACCATTGCTATGGCGGATTATGAGATGGAATCTCTAGTCTATGAGCTGAATTTTGAGTCGGCAAAACTGGCAAAGGAGGCAGCAGATGAATATACAGCGTTGAACCCTAATAAACCCCGTTTTGTTGCAGGTTCTATAGGACCAACTAATAGGACAGCAAGTATTTCACCAGATGTAAATGATCCAGGATTTAGAGCGGTAAGTTTTGAAGATTTAAGACTGGCCTATAAACAACAGGTTGAAGCCTTAGTTGATGGTGGAGCTGATTTGATGTTAGTGGAAACTGTTTTTGACACTTTGAACGCGAAGGCAGCCTTGTTCGCTATAGAAGAAGTAAAGGAAGAGCGAGGGCTTGATATACCTATCATGCTTAGTGGTACGATAACAGATGCTTCAGGGAGAACCTTGTCTGGACAAACAGCTGAAGCCTTTTTGATTTCAGTTTCTCATGTCCCACTTTTAAGCGTTGGTTTAAATTGTGCCTTAGGAGCAAAGCAGTTGACACCTTATTTAGAGGTGTTGTCAACAAAAAGTGATTTTGCAATCTCTGCACACCCCAATGCCGGACTTCCTAATGCCTTCGGAGAATACGATGAAACTCCTGAAGATATGGCCGGTCAAATTAGAGATTATGTCGATAGAAATTTGATTAATATTATTGGAGGTTGTTGTGGAACTTCTCCTGAACATATCAAAGCGATTGCACAGGTTGTTGAACAGGTAAGCCCAAGGAAGATATGAGTGTAAAGCAAACTAAATTCATGAAGCTTTCTGGTTTAGAACCGTTGGTTTTTACTCCAGATATGAACTTTGTCAATGTAGGTGAACGTACTAATGTGGCAGGTTCACGTAAGTTCTTGCGTTTGATTAATGAAGGAGATTATGAGCAGGCTTTGAGTATTGCTCGAGATCAAGTAGAGAACGGAGCACAGATCATCGACATCAATATGGACGATGGATTGATCGATGGAAAGCAAGCGATGGTCAGGTTTTTGAATTTGATTATGGCAGAACCGGATATTGCTAGAGTTCCGATTATGATAGATTCTTCCAAATGGGAGATCATAGAAGCTGGACTTCAGGTGGTTCAAGGGAAGTGTGTAGTGAATTCGATTTCTTTAAAAGAGGGAGAAGAGGCTTTTAAGGCGCAGGTAAAAAAACTTAAAAACTATGGTGCTGCCGTGATTGTCATGGCTTTTGATGAACAGGGACAGGCGGATAGTTATGAGAGAAGATTGGAAATTGCCGAGCGTTCTTATCGAATTATGACCGAAGAATGTGGCTTTCCAGAAGAAGACATCATTTTTGATTTAAATATATTTCCGGTAGCAACCGGTATGGAAGAGCACCGTAAAAATGGAGTGGATTTCATTGAGGCGACCAGAACACTTAGAGAAAGACATCCTAATGTTTCTGTGAGTGGAGGAGTTTCCAATGTTTCCTTTTCTTTTAGAGGAAATAATGTGGTTCGAGAAGCCATGCATTCGGCCTTTTTATACCATGCCATCAAAGCGGGAATGAATATGGGGATCGTTAATCCATCGATGTTGGTGGTATACGATGATATTCCTCAAGACTTATTGGAGCATGTTGAAGATGTATTACTCGATAGAAGAGAGGATGCAACTGAGAGATTATTAGAATTTTCTCAAACCGTTAAAGGGGAGAAGAAAAAAGAAGAAAAAACCTTAAAATGGAGAAGTAAACCTCTTCAAGATCGTATCACTTATGCCTTGGTTAAAGGTATTGATAGTTTTATAGTTGAGGATATAGAGTTGGCACGTCAAGACGCAGATCGCCCTTTGCAGGTGATTGAAGGTCCGTTGATGGTCGGAATGGGAGTTGTAGGGGACTTGTTCGGTGAAGGAAAGATGTTCCTTCCTCAGGTAGTGAAATCGGCTCGTGTGATGAAAAAAGCCGTCGCTCATTTGATGCCTTTTATAGAGGCTGAAAAGTCCGATGGAATTCAAACTCAAGGTAAGGTCTTATTGGCTACAGTAAAAGGAGATGTTCATGATATTGGTAAGAATATAGTATCTGTAGTTCTGGCTTGTAATAATTATGAAATTATAGATTTAGGGGTGATGGTTCCTGCAGAAAAAATTCTGGAAGAAGCTGTTAAGCACAATGTAGATGTTATTGGGCTTTCCGGGCTGATTACACCCTCCTTAGATGAAATGGTTTATATCGCCAAGGAGATGAACCGTAGAGAGATGAAAATTCCATTATTGATTGGTGGAGCGACAACTTCCAAGGCGCATACGGCGGTTAAAATTGCACAGGAGTACAGTAAAGGAGTGATTCATGTATTGGATGCCTCAAGATCTGTAAATGTGGTAAGTGATTTGATTTCTATAGAAAAGGGGCCGGATTTAGTAAAGAATACCTATTTGGAATATGACAGAGTTCGTGACGGATATTTAAAACGTGCTAAAAGAAAAGAATATTTAGCCCTGGAAAAAGCCAGAGATAATCGTCTTGTGTTGAATTTTGATTCGGAATCTTTATACAAACCAAATCAGTTAGGTGTTCAGGATTTCGAGTTAGATTTAGACTTGTTAAGACCTTATATTGATTGGACTCCCTTTTTTCAAACTTGGGATTTACACGGAAAATACCCTCAAATCCTTCAAGACGAAATTGTTGGGGTAGAGGCTCAAAAAGTCTTTGATGATGCTCGTGAAATGCTGGATAAAATCATTGATCAGAAATGGTTCCAAGCAAGAGCTGTTGTAGGGTTGTTTGAGGCAAATACGCTTGAGAATCGAGATGATATTCAGGTAACGGATTCTAATGGGGAGAGACATCTGATTCACACGCTAAGACAGCAAGGTAAAAAAGGAAAAGGTAAACCTAATATTGCTTTAGCTGATTTTGTGGCTCCAGTGGAAAGCGGACTTCAAGATTATTTGGGAGCTTTTTGTGTGAGTGCAGGTTTCGGAGTTCAGGAGCATGCTGCTGAATTCTTAGCACAGCATGATGATTATAATAGTATTATGGTGAAGGCTTTGGCCGACAGGCTTGCAGAAGCAGCTGCTGAATATATGCATCAAAGAGTAAGATTGGATTATTGGGGGTATCAGAAGGATTCAGCCTTGTCCAATGAAGAATTAATTAAGGAAGTCTATCGTGGAATTAGACCTGCGCCGGGTTATCCAGCTTGTCCGGATCACCAGGAAAAGACTAAGATTTGGGAGCTTCTGCAAGTAAGCGAAAGAATTGGAGTAGAACTGACAGAAAACTTGGCAATGTACCCAGCAGCTTCGGTTTCGGGATTGTATTTTGCCCACCCAGATTCTAAGTATTTCGGTGTAGGAAGAATTACAGAAGAACAAATAACAGATATCGCCCATAGAAGAGGAATAGATCCAGTGGATTCTGAGAGATGGTTGCAAGCGAATAAAGCAGAAAAATAGTTATGAAAATTACAGATCACATTAAAAAATCAGAAGGTTCTACCTTGTTTTCTTTTGAAATCGTCACTCCGGAAAAAGGAAAGGACATCAAGAAATTATATGATAATATTGATCCTTTAATGGAATTTAATCCTCCATTTATTGATGTGACGACCTCAAGGGAAGAGTATATTGATATTCCTAAGGGAGATGGTTTGTTTGAAAGAAGAAAAACGAGAAAGCGTCCTGGAACTATTGCTATTTGTGCAGGGCTTAAATATAAGTATGACGTAGATACGGTTCCTCATGTTCTATGTGGTGGTTTTTCTAAGGAGGAGACAGAGTATCTATTGGTTGATTGTCAATATTTAGGTATAGACAATGTGATGGCTCTTAGAGGAGATAAAATGAAGCATGAGCCTTATTTTTCTGCGGCAAAAGGTGGCTATACCTATGCTAGTGAGCTTGTTTCTCAGATTAAACGTCTTAATCAAGGGGAGTTTTTAGATCCACAGATGTCTATGGAATACCCTATGGATTTCTGTGTAGGAGTGGCGGGGTATCCTGAGAAACATTTTGAATCTCCTTCTTTAAAAAGAGATTTACAAATGCTGAAGCTTAAAGTAGATGCGGGTGCGGATTATGTGGTGACTCAAATGTTCTTTGACAATCAGAAATATTTTGACTTCGTGAAAGCCGCTCGTGAAATGGGAATTACCGTTCCTATTATTCCAGGAATTAAACCTGTGGCTGTGAAACGTCATTTACAAATGCTTCCACAAGTATTTCATTTAGATTTTCCAGAAGCTTTAGTTAAGGCTATTGAGTCTGCCCCGGACAACGCTCATGTAAGAGAGGTTGGAGTCGAGTGGGCTATTGCTCAAAGTAAAGAGTTGATGGCTGCGGGAGTACCGGTATTACATTATTATTCTATGGGTAAGGCGGATAATATTAAACGAATAGCTTCTGAAGTCTTTTAAATTTAATTTGTTTAAATTCGAATATGCTTTCGAAAAAAACTAAATATGGAATAAAGGCTCTGACTTTTATAGCAAAGTACTCGTCAGGAGAAGAGCCTGTTCAGATTGCAAGTATTTCTGAAGAAGAGCAAATTTCTCATAAATACTTGGAGACCATTTTACTGAGTCTGAAGCGAGCTGGTTATTTAGGTGCTAAGAAGGGTAAAGGAGGTGGATATTACTTATTGAAGCCAGCTTCTGAAATTTCAATGACTGAGGTCATCCGAGTTTTGGAAGGACCTATTGCCATGCTTCCTTGTGTGAGTTTGAATTATTATGAAAAATGTTCAGATTGCCCGGATGAAAATTCTTGTGGGGTTCACAAGCTAATGTTGGAGGTTAGAGACCAGACTTTATCCGTTCTCGGAGGGCACTACCTGTCGGATTTACTTTAAGAAATTTTAATAATTTTGTTAATTTTTTAGAATTAATTATGTGGTTTTCGGATAATTAGTATTTTTACACTTTATTACCCTACCAAATCCATAGGGTATTAGGTTTTATGATAATAGACTATTTTTTTCAAAAATCCAATAAGCCATCTAAAGTAAGTGCTACTTCCGAAGCTACGGCACGTAGTGTTGTGAAATCTATAAGTTGGAGGATCATAGGGACGCTCGACACGGTTGTGATTTCCTATATCGTTACAGGTGAATTAACTCTAGCTTTTTCAATTGGTAGTATTGAGTTATTAACTAAAATGCTCCTGTATTTTTTCCATGAACGATTCTGGAATCAAATTACTTGGGGTAAACAAGACAAGAAATTAAAATGAATATTGAATTAATTAATGAAGAGTTAAAGGATGCCCGTCCTGAGGAAATTGTGACTTGGGCACTTAAAAATGCTAAGAAACCTGTGATCACAACAAATTTCAGACCCTATGAAGGAGCTATATTAAATGTGGTTACAGAACAAAGTCCTTCTATAGATGTGTTGTGGTGTGATACGGGCTACAATACCACTCAAACTTATAAGCACGCTACGGAGCTTATAGATATTTTAGGCTTAAATATTGACTTGTTTGTACCTAAGCAGACCACTGCCTATCGCGATCATGTTATAGGTGTGCCTTCTGTCGATGATCCATTGCATGAGGTGTTTACTCAACAAGTGAAATTAGAGCCTTTTCAAAGAGCCATGGCCAAGCATAAACCAGATGTTTGGTTTACTAATTTAAGAAAAGGACAAACCGCCTTTAGAGATTCTATTGGTATAGTATCTAGAAGTCAAGACGGTGTTATTAAAGTAAGTCCATTTTATAATTTTTCAGATGCTGAATTAGATGCATACTTGATTTCAAAGAATCTGCCTAATGAGTTTCGCTATTTTGATCCAACAAAAGTAGAAGCGACAAGAGAGTGTGGATTACATAAATAAGAAGAAAAATGAAAAAAAACATATTAGAACAATCTCCTTTAGAGAGTGAAGCAATCTATATATTTCGTGAGGTAGTGAGCCAGTTTGAAAAGCCGGTTTTATTGTTTTCTGGAGGAAAAGATAGTATCACCTTAGTGAGGCTCGCACAAAAGGCTTTTTATCCATCAAAAATCCCTTTCCCTTTAATGCACATCGATACCGGGCATAATTTTCCTGAGACCATTGCTTTTAGAGATAAACTCGTTGAAGAATTGGGTGTAGAACTCATTGTACGATACGTCCAGGATAATATTGACTCGGGAAGAGTTAAGGAAGAAGAGGGTAAATATGCTTCTAGAAACATGCTGCAAACCGAGACTTTATTGGATGCTATAGAAGAATTTGGCTTTGATGCTTGTATCGGTGGTGCTCGTAGAGATGAAGAGAAAGCAAGAGCAAAGGAGCGCATTTTTTCTGTTCGAGATGATTTCGGTTCTTGGGATGAAAAAAATCAAAGACCAGAACTTTTCGATCTGCTCAATGGAAGAATTGATTTAGGACAGAATGTACGAGTATTTCCCATCTCGAATTGGACAGAACTTGATGTTTGGTCTTATATTAAGGAAGAAAACCTTGAAATACCAAGCATTTATTTTGCCCATCAAAGGGATACTTTTATCCGAGATGGCCTTATCTGGACGGCGGATGATCAGGCAGTATACCGAGAACAAGAGGAGGAAGTAAGTCCTAGAATGGTAAGATTCAGGACTGTTGGAGATATGAGTTGTACCGCAGCAGTGATGTCTGAGGCTCAGACCTTAGATCAAGTAGTAGAAGAAATTAGGAATTCAAGAATATCTGAACGTGGGGCTCGTATCGATGATAAAAGATCGGAAGGAGCCATGGAAAAGAGAAAACAACAGGGATATTTTTAAATAGTCAAACTATGGATGTAATTAAAATTGCCACGGCCGGAAGTGTCGATGATGGTAAGAGTACATTAATCGGAAGAATCCTTTATGATACAGGGAGTTTGACCGATGATAAAATAACGCAAATTGAAGAAAAAAGCCGTGCTATGGGCTTTGATTATCTGGACTTTTCTCTAGCAACGGATGGATTGATGGCGGAGAGAGAGCAAGGGATTACGATCGATGTAGCACATATTTACTTTTCATATCAAAACAAAAGTTTTATTATAGCTGACTCACCAGGTCATGTTGAATATACACGTAATATGGTGACAGGAGCTTCGAATTCTGATATGTCTATTGTCCTTGTTGACGCTAGAAAAGGGGTGGTTGAACAAACCTACAGGCATTTGTTTATCAATAACCTTCTAGGGATTAAATATATTATTGTTGCCATAAATAAAATGGACTTAGTGGACTATGATCAGCAGGCATATTTGGATATTAAAAGCGAGATTGAAACTTTATTGGGACGTGGAGAGCAGAAGGACAGGCAAGTAGTTTTTGTTCCTGTTAGCGCCCTAAAGGGCCAAAACCTTCTTGAAAAGTCAGAAAAAATGCCTTGGTATAATGGAGCTACACTAATGAGTTATATGGAGACTTTTAGCGAATTTAATAGTGAAGATGAACAACTCATGAGGTATCCAGTACAACATGTTATTCGTCCTAAAACCGAAGAATATCACGATTTCAGAGCTTTTAGTGGGAAAGTATATGGGTCTCAGATACAGGTTGGAGATGCCGTTAGAGTCTTGCCTTCAGAAAAAACATCTACGGTCAAGGCCATTCACAGTGATATGAAGGCTTTTGATTTGGCTAAAAAAGGAGCTTCTGTAAGTATTGAACTTACAGATGAGGTTCAAGTTAGTCGTGGAGACATGATTGTCAAACAGGGTGAAGAACCAACGGTCTCTAAGGAAATTAAAGCTAAGATTTGCTGGATGGATCAGGATGCTCTGAGTGTAGGAGGGAAATATTATTTACAGCATAATACCAATACGGTACTTGCTAAGGTTGTGGATATTCAAGGAGAGCTGAAGAGTGATTTTTCGGGCTTGGATCCTCAGGTAGATCATCTGGATTTAAATCAGATTGGATATGTGAACTTGAAGTTGAATAAAGCTTTGTGCTATGATTCATTTTCAACTCATAAACAAAATGGTTCCTTTATATTAATTGATTCAAAAACCAATACGACAGCAGGAGTTGGGTTTATTGCATAATTTTGATTAATTCAACTATAAGAAAATTTGATTTTAAGTCTATGAATTTAAATGTCATTATACGTACATTTGTGTTATTAAATAGAATAAAAACATAATTATGGCTTTAGAAATCACAGACGCAACTTTTGACGAAGTAGTATTAAAATCAGACAAACCAGTATTAGTAGACTTTTGGGCTGCTTGGTGTGGACCTTGTAGAATGGTTGGACCAGTAATAGAAGAAATTTCTTCTGATTACGAAGGTAAAGCTGTAGTAGGAAAAGTCGATGTAGATGCGAATCAAGAATTTGCTGCAAAATACGGAGTACGTAACATTCCAACGGTATTACTTTTCAAAAATGGAGAAGTAATTGATAAGCAAGTAGGAGTTGCTCCTAAAACAACTTATACGGATAAAATTGATGCAGCACTCTAAGAATTTCTTAGAAATCAGATAAAGAGAGACTTAGCTTTGCTAGGTCTTTTTTTTTGAAAATTTTCACATTTTTTTTCTCAAAAAGCCTTGTAGATTAGTAAAAGCTGCTTATATTTGCACACGCTAAACGCAACGGTCTGGTAGTTCAGTTGGTTAGAATACCTGCCTGTCACGCAGGGGGTCGCGAGTTCGAGTCTCGTCCAGACCGCAAAAGCACCTCATAAGAGGTGCTTTTTTTATTTATCTTTGTTTTAAAGTTAATAGACCTAAGAAAGAATGAATGAAAATTCTACGAATATCAATAAGTACATCTCCTCAACAGGAGTCTGTTCAAGAAGAGATGCCGAAAAGTATATTCAAGAAGGTCTTGTAACAATTAATGGAGAGATTGCAGTATTAGGAAATCGTGTTCATCCCGGGGATTCAGTGCTGTTAAAAGGAAAAAGCCTCAAGCCTAAACCTAAGGCGGTCTATATTGCTTTGAATAAACCTACAGGTATTGTGTGTACTACAGATTCAAAGGAAAGAAATAATATCGTGAAATTTGTAGGGTATTCGGAAAGACTCTTTCCCATCGGGCGTTTAGATAAGCCTTCTCAGGGTTTAATCTTCTTGACCAATGATGGAGATATAGTAAATAAGATTTTGCGCGCCGGTAACGAGCATCAAAAAGAATACATTGTAGATGTAGATCAAGATATTCATATTGACTTCATAAAAAAGATGGCTTCTGGAGTTCCCATTCTTGGAACAGTCACTCAAAAATGTCAAGTGAGTCAGTTGGGTAAAAGAAGGTTCAAGATAGTGTTGACTCAAGGTTTGAATCGTCAAATTAGACGCATGTGTACTTATCTAGGCTATGAAGTAACTCGATTAGAGCGCACTCGAATTATGAATGTTGATTTAAAAGGGCTCAAAACGGGGCAATGGAGATTATTGACCGATCAAGAGATTCAAGAAATTAATAAGTTAGTGGCTCAATCCAGTAAAACAGAAGAGGCTTCTAAATTGAAAAATACAAGTCCTAAGCCAAAACAAAAGTGGGGTAGGTCAAGACAAAGAAAGAATTAAAACTAATTATATGGAGTTTGAAATTAAAGGAAAGGATGCTGGTTCAAAAGCAAGAGCGGGTGTAGTTACTACAGATCACGGAAAGATAGAGACACCTATATTTATGCCTGTTGGTACCCTAGGTACTGTTAAAGGGGTTCATCAGACTGAACTAAAGCAACAAGTTAATCCAGACATTATTTTAGGAAATACCTATCATTTGTATTTGCGTCCTGGAACTGAAATTTTGAAAAAAGCAGGAGGACTTCATAAATTCATGAACTGGGATCGTCCTATTTTGACAGATTCTGGAGGGTATCAAGTATATTCTTTATCTGGACGAAGAAAAATCAAAGAAGAAGGAGTGAAATTTAAGTCTCATATTGATGGGTCTTACCACTTTTTCTCTCCTGAAAGAGTGATGGAGATCGAAAGAGAAATTGGTGCCGATATCATCATGGCCTTTGACGAATGTACTCCTTATCCTTGTGATTATCATTACGCAAAGAGATCTATGCACATGACTCACCGTTGGCTCGATCGTTGTATCAATCACTTGGAGCGCACACCACTTACTTATGATTTCAATCAAACTCTATTCCCAATTGTTCAAGGAAGTACCTATAAGGATTTGAGAAAACAGTCTGCAGAGTACATCGCTTCAAAAGGAGCGGAAGGAAACGCTATTGGTGGACTTTCCGTAGGAGAACCTGCAGAAGAGATGTATGGGATGACTGAGGTTGTATGTGATATTCTACCTGAGGACAAGCCTCGTTACCTTATGGGGGTGGGAACACCGATTAATATATTAGAAAATATAGCCTTAGGTGTGGATATGTTTGATTGTGTAATGCCAACGAGGAATGCTAGAAATGGAATGTTATTTACAGCACACGGAACAATTAATATAAAAAACCGCAAATGGGCAGATGACTTCTCACCAATAGATGAAATGGGACATGCCGAAGTGGATTTGTACTATTCTAAAGCCTATTTAAGACATTTGTTCGCTTCTAATGAAATGCTTGGGAAACAGATTGCTTCTATTCACAACCTAGCCTTTTATATGTGGTTGGTGCGTGAGGCAAGAAAGCATATCTTAGCAGGAGATTTTGCCACATGGAAAAACATGATGGTCAATCAAATGAACAAACGCTTATAAGTTTCTTTTGAATGAGAATTTTAGACAAATATTTACTGGGTCAGTATTTAAGAAGTTTCTTTTTTACCTTACTGATCTTTATTCCAATCGCTATTGCTATTGATGTATCTGAAAAGATTGATAAATTTTTAGCTGCAGATGCTAGTTTCGGGCAGATCATGGATGAGTATTATGTGAATTTTGTCATATATTATTCGAATACTTTTCTTCCTTTAGCCCTGTTTATTTCGGTTATCATGTTTACCAGTAAATTGGCAGGTAATACTGAAATCGTTGCCATTAACAGTGGTCAAATTTCATTCACGAGATTTTTGTATCCTTATTTTATAGGGGCGTCAGCCATTTTTTTATACGCATTAGCGATGAATCATTTTGTGGTTCCTAAGACTCAAAAGGAGTTTTTGAGCTTTGAGAAGAATTATATAAAAAAGAAGAAAAAACAAGAGATGAACTTTGTAAGGAATATTTCTTTACAATTAGATGAACACAATTATATCTATATGAGGAGATTTGATTTAGTCCGAAACATTGGCTATCACTTCTCTTATGAGCGTTATGAGGATTTGAAGTTGGTTTCTAAATTGACTGCAGAGAGTATTACTTATAAAGTTAAGGACAGTAGTTATAGATTAAATCAGTTTAAGGAGAGAAGAATTAATGAGGGGAAATCTGACTATATTAGAAATGGGTCAAGAAAAGATACTGTTTTTAGTTTTTCACCTAAGGATTTGGAATTTGCGGATTCAAAGGCAAAAGAAATGACCACACCCGAACTCAATAATTTTATAAAAGTAGCGGAGAGTCGAGGAGTTAAGAATTTGAATTCCTACTATGTAGAACGTTATAAGAGAACGAGTTTACCTTTTTCTGCGTATATACTTACTTTAATCGCAGTTAGTTTGTCCTCTCGAAAGAAAAGAGGAGGTTTAGGGGTTAATTTAGCTATTGGTATAGGTATGATGTTTGTCTATGTGTTTTTCATGAAGGTAGGAGAAGTTCTGGGATCAGTTGCTGGGGCTAATGCACTTCTAAACGTATGGATCCCTAATATCTCTTTTGGGATTTTATCTATCTATTTATATTATCGTGCAAAAAATTAGATTAAAAAATTACGCTTTACTCCATTTAATCGTATTTATTTGGGGTTTTACAGCAATACTAGGAGCTCTTATTTCTATGGATGCCATCCCACTAGTATGGTACCGTATGAGCTTAGCGGTAATATTTATATTTATATACTTATTGGTTCGTAAGAAGCGATTAAAGGTTGCTCCTAAAACCTTGGTCAAATTATTTGTTGCTGGGTCAATTATTTCCATTCATTGGGTAATGTTTTTTGCGGCAATAAAGGTTTCTAATGTTTCTGTAGCCTTGATTACCATGAGTACAGGAGCCTTTTTTGCTTCCCTGATTGAGCCTGTATTTTTTAAAAGAAGAATCTATAAGTTTGAAGTGTTTTTAGGGCTGATTGTTATCGGAGCCTTGTATCTTATTTTCAGACAGGAAGGTAGTCATGCTATGGATCCTAATTATGCCTTAGGAGTAGTGTACGGTCTAATCTCTTCCTTTCTGGGAGCTGTTTTCTCTGTTGTAAATGGGGTTATGGTAAAAAAGAATAGTCCAGATTTAATTACTTTTTATGAGTTGGGCTTTGGGGTCGTGTTTTTATCTATTTATCTGTTGTTTTCTGGAGGTTTTGATACTGCTTTTTTTCAAGTAAGTAATTCGGATTGGATGTATCTCGTGTTACTTTCTAGTGTTTGTACTGCTTTTGCTTTTATTATGTCTGTTAAAGTAATGAAGGTGTTAAGTCCTTATACCGTGATGCTTACTACTAATTTGGAGCCTGTTTATGGAATATTATTAGCAGTTTTGATCTTCGGAGAGAAAGAACAGATGGGCTTGAGGTTCTATATTGGAGGACTTGTTATACTTGGAGTGGTAATCTCGAATGGGATATTGAAAAATGCTTTGATCAAAAAAAGGAAATAAAATAAGGTACAATAGTTTAAGTTTTTATATTTGTAGCACCTAAAATTTTTAATTTATGGAATATTTAGATTTTGAATTACCTATTAAGGAACTAGAAGACCAACTAGACAAATGTAAAGTTATCGGTGAGGAGAGTGATGTTGACGTTACCGCAACTTGTAAAAAAATTGAGAAAAAACTTCTTGCAACGAAGAAGGATATATATAAGAATTTGACAGCATGGCAACGTGTTCAATTGTCAAGACACCCGAATAGACCTTATACTTTAGACTATATTAAGGCAATAGCTGGAGATAGTTTCTTGGAGCTTCATGGAGATCGTGGAGTGAAGGATGATAAGGCGATGATTGGTGGACTTGGTAAAATTGGTGATCAATCTTTTATGTTCATCGGGCAGCAGAAAGGAGCAAACACAAAAATGCGTCAGTATCGCAATTTTGGAATGCCTAACCCTGAAGGATATCGCAAGGCGCTTCGCCTTATGAAAATGGCAGAGAAATTTGGTATTCCTGTGGTTACCTTTTTGGATACTCCTGGAGCCTATCCTGGATTGGAAGCTGAAGAAAGAGGTCAAGGAGAAGCTATCGCAAGAAATATTCTTGAGATGACCAGATTGAAGACTCCAGTAATTTCTATTGTTATCGGTGAAGGAGCTTCAGGTGGAGCTATTGGTATCGGTGTAGGAGATCGTGTTTACATGATGGAAAATACTTGGTATACTGTTATATCACCTGAGTCTTGTTCTTCTATCTTATGGAGATCATGGGAGCACAAGGAGAAGGCAGCTGAAGCCTTGAAATTAACTGCTGAGGATATGAAGAAAATGAAGTTAATTGATGGAATCATCAAAGAACCTCTAGGAGGAGCTCATTTCGACAGAACAGCGGCGTATCAAGCTGTTGAGAAGACAATCGTAGATTCTTATGATCAGTTGAAAGATCTTGATTCTACAACTCTTGTAGAACAAAGAATGGATAAATATGATAATATGGGAGTCTTTCAAGAATAGATTGTAAAATTCCTTTTTATAAATAAAAAATGCTCCAACTTAGTTGGAGCATTTTTTTTGACTTGAATGTCATTTCATATTAAATACCTAATGAGGTAAATAGTCCTTCAATAACGCTTCCAGAAGAAGGTCTTGGTGCGTTTGCATTTACAATGTTTCCTTGAGGGTCAACTAAAATGAATCTAGGAATTCCTGTTATTTGGTATTCTTGCATAAAGCTTTGATCTTCTCCGGCAAATAATTGTACGCCAGTTAAAGCTTCATTTTTCACCATGTTTTTCCATGCTTCATGCTTGTTTAAACGATCGATTGAGATACTCACAAATTCAATGTTCTTTCCGTGATATTTTCCTTCCAGTTCTTTTAAAAATGGAATCTCTTTTTTACAAGGTCCGCACCATGTTGCCCATATATCAAGATATACGTATTTTCCTTTAAGGTCTACTAAAGAGGTAGTTCCTCCCTTGTAATTTTCATAATTTGAAAATTGAGGAGACGGTTTCCCTGGAGCAAATTTAACTCTCATCGCGTGTTCTTGAGCATAATTCTGACCGATATAATCAAAAAATCTAGTATGTAAAGATCTTTCTTGTCCTGCTAAAGCAGAATCTATATCCCCAGCGTTGTCAATGATATCAGTAAGTCTTTGTTTACTCTCTGCCAATTGGGCCTCATATGCCGCTTGATCTAAGTTGTAATATAAATCTGGTTGTAGTAATTCTTTGTTGAGTTCCATTTTCTCTACGAGGTAATTGTTTGAATCTGCACCTTCTCCAGTAAAGGAAAGTTGGGTGTCGTTATTAGATTCGTTTAACTCTACCTTCAAGTCATATCCATTTTTTAAGTAAACAAATGTTTGAAAATTTCCTACTTGCATTTGAAAAAACTGCCCTTGATTGTCTGCTAATTTTATAGTGTCATTAAAATGACCTTCTGCATTGACCTCAATATCTTTAGTTCTTTGATTTGTGCTTAAAGTAATACTACTTTGCCCTTCTCCATTGATTTGTCCATCAATCTGAACATAATCCTTCTTTTCTTCAGTTGAACATGAGCTCATCATTAAGAGCGCCACTACACTAATACCTAGTATTTTCTTCATATTTATATTTATCATTTTCAATTTTGTCGTAATCTGCATGCAAAATTACATTAGATTTTTAATTGGTCGAATAATTTGATTAGTTTTTCGCTTGACGGACGAGGTGCATTCCATGAGACTATGTTTCCTTGTGGATCCACAAGTATAAATCTAGGAATTCCTCTAATCATATATTCTTTTATGAAATCGGATTGCCAGTTTTTATCGGCTAATAATTGTACGCCTCCAAGTTCTTTGTCGGCTATCATAGCTCTCCACTTATCGTAATCCTTTTCTTTATCTACAGAAATGGATACGAATTCAATGTTTTTATTATGGTATGCAGCCTCTACTTTCTTTAATGAAGGTATTTCTCTTTTACAAGGACCGCACCATTGCGCCCAAATATCCATATAGACATACTTTCCTTCAAAATCCTTTAATGAAGATGTACCTCCTTTATAGTTCTCATAATTTGCAAAAGTTGGAGAAACTTCTCCTTTTTTTAATTTCTGTAGTTTGTTGTAAACCTCTGTGATTTTTAATCTATGTGCCTCATCTCCATCCAACTCAAGATAGATTTGGTAATAGTTGTCTAAATCATCCGTGTAGGTGATTGAATTTTGTGCGTTTTGAAAGGCTAAAAGAGACTTGATTTTAGGATCGAAGTCACTGTTCTTAATTTCATTCAAATAAGTATAGTAGTAATCTGCATCTTCATTTTCTTTTAAATCCTCTTCTGCTAAGTCATAAAAATGACCTGAAACTAAAGAACGAAAATCACCTGAATTCACATAGTCTTGATAGTTGTTCAATGTCACTTTTGGAATTTCTGCTTTAAATGCTTCAGAAGGTTCTTGAGCATCAACTTTTGCGTAATGTGCATGGTAACTTTTATACATGTCCATTCTCCTTGCCTTTGTATACATTAAGTTTTTAGTCTCAAGTTTTAGAAAGTGAGTTGAAATATGGGCTGTTTGCCCTAACACAGCAATATCCTGCTCTGTACCAGTTTTCATAGCAAGTAGGAAATCTGCTTCGTCTTTTTTGTACAAATTGGGAATTTCTTTATTGAAGGCACTTAGTTGCTCTTTCTTTGCTAAAAGATAATTATTTTCCGCAGATAAATCACCTGTAAAAACACTGCTTTCAACGAAGTTTTCCGCATCGAAACTTAGGTTTAATACTGCTCCGGGCTGTAAGTATACTTCAATACTTGTTCTCCCTTGAAGTAGTTTATAAAATCCTTCAGGTAGTATTTGAGAAACCTCAAAGTTACCTTGCTCATCGATCGAGAGGATTTCATCGGTTCCATTAAGACTATAGAGTTTGAACTCCTGATTATCATAGTTGAGAATAGTTCCTTGAATTGTGGTGGTTTCAATTTTACTAGAGCAGGACGAAACGATGATCGCAAGCGCTAGAATTATGATTTTTTTCATAATAAAGAGATTTGGTTAAAGGGTAAATTTAAAAAGATAATAATACGAAGAAATTTTAAGAATACTGTTTAACAAAAGATTTGCAATTGAGAATTGCTTTGCTCACTTTTGCAGCACAAAACGTTACATAAATTATGAAGGACTATTTTATTATAAATCCTGACCAAACTTTAAAGTATTCTGACTTATATATTTTGACTCAGTCATTTATGCCAATTGCTCTAAGTGAAGCAGCTATTGAGCGTATTGAGAAATGTCGAGACTATTTAGATCAAAGAATGAAGAAAGAACCTAATCCTATTTACGGGATTAATACAGGTTTTGGTTCTTTGTGCAATGTCAAAATTGAGTCTAATCAATTGACACTTTTACAAGAAAACTTAGTGAAGAGTCATGCATGCGGGACAGGAGAAGAAGTAGATCAGCACATCGTAAGGTTGATGTTGTTCTTGAAAATTCAATCTCTATCCTATGGTCATTCTGGGGTTCAACTTGAAACTGTTCAGCGTTTGGTTGAGATGTACAATAATGAAGTTTACCCTGTGGTTTACACTCAAGGGTCGCTTGGTGCCTCTGGGGATTTAGCTCCCTTAGCGCATTTAGCACTTCCTTTAATTGGCGAGGGTGAAGTTTTTTATAAAGGTGAACGAATTTCAGCTAGTGAGTTATTGAAGAAATTTAATTGGAAGAAAATCGTCCTTAAGTCTAAGGAAGGTTTAGCCCTTTTAAATGGTACTCAATTTATGTCTGCTTATGGAGCGCATTTGGTACTCAAAGGACAGAAGCTTTCTTATTTAGCAGATCTTATTGGAGCTGCTTCTTTAGAGGGATTTGATGGACGTCCTGAGCCTTTTGATGAACTGATACATCTAGTAAGACCACATAATGGGCAAATTAAGACTGCTAAGAATCTTTTAGGATTCTTGGAGGGATCTGAATTGATCAAAAGAGAGAAGGAGCATGTTCAGGATCCATATTCTTTCCGTTGTATGCCTCAGGTTCATGGTGCTTCGAAGGATGCTTTGGCCTATGTGGCCAAAACCTTTCAAACAGAGGTGAACGCAGTAACGGATAATCCTAATATTTTCGTTGAGGAAGATAAGGTTATATCAGGTGGGAATTTCCATGGTCAACCTTTAGCTTTAGCTTTAGATTTTGCGAGTATTGCTCTTGCAGAATTAGGAAGTATTTCAGAGAGAAGAACCTATCAGCTTATTTCTGGTTTAAGAGGTTTACCACCATTTTTAGTGTCTAATCCAGGGTTAAATAGTGGGTTTATGATTCCTCAATATACAGCCGCAAGTATCGTGAGTCAATCTAAGCAATTGGCAACTCCTGCATCTGTAGATTCTATTGTTTCGTCGAATGGACAAGAAGATCATGTCTCGATGGGAGCTAATGGTGCTACCAAAGCAAAACGTATCTTAGATAATTTAGAACGTGTACTTGCAATCGAACTTATGAACGCTTCTCAGGCTTTGTATTTTAGATCAGAACGCTCCTCTAATTTCATACAGCAATTTGTTGAGGCTTTCCGCGAAGAAGTTCCTTTGGTGCATGAAGACCGTGTCTTACATCACGACATAGAAAAGGCAATAACATTTATTCAAAGTATCCATTTGGATGCCGAGGATTTGTTCTAAATATAAAAAAGCTCCTGATCACGATCAGGAGCTTTTTCTTTTTGTAACTAATTTAGCTCTAAGCTTCTTCTTCTTTAGATTGATGTTTGATTTCAATAGCTAATGAATTCTCAGAGCTAGACTTATGATCCAGCACTATGGTGTCGCCTTCATTGAGATTAGAATTTACAATCTCTTCAGCTAAAGCATCTTCTACATACTTTTGAATCGCACGATTCAACGGACGTGCTCCATATTTTTTATCAAAGCCCTTTTCTGCGATATAAGCTATAGCCGCATCAGTTAGGCTTAATTCGTAACCAATTTCTTTTACTCTTTTAATTAATTTACTCAGTTCAATATGAATGATTTTATTAATATCTTCTTTCTCTAGAGCGTTAAAGACGATTACATCATCGATTCTGTTTAAGAATTCAGGAGCAAAAGATTTCTTTAGAGCGCTTTCGATCACACCTTTTGCTAATTCGACTTCTTGTTCCTTTCTTGCACTAGTTCCAAAACCAACTCCAGTACCAAAATCTTTTAATTGACGCGCTCCAATATTTGATGTCATAATGATAATGGTATTTCTAAAGTCAATTTTTCGACCTAAACTATCAGTAATATATCCATCGTCAAGAATTTGAAGTAGCATATTGAAAACATCAGGATGTGCTTTTTCAATTTCATCTAGGAGAACCACGGCATATGGTTTACGACGAACTTTCTCAGTAAGTTGTCCTCCTTCCTCATAACCAACATATCCTGGAGGTGCTCCGGTTAAACGTGAGATTGCAAATTTCTCCATATACTCACTCATGTCAATACGGATCAAGGCTTCTTCAGAATCGAACAACTCTTTTGCCAGAATTTTTGCAAGCTGAGTTTTACCAACTCCAGTTTGACCTAAAAAGATAAATGAACCAATTGGTTTATTAGGGTCTTTTAGTCCAATCCTGTTTCTTTGAATTGCCTTAACGACCTTTGCAACAGCTTGATCTTGACCAATCACTTTACCGGTTACTTTAGAAGAGAGTTCGGCAAGTCTCGAGGACTCGGCTTCCGCAACTCTGTTTACAGGTATTCCTGTCATCATAGAAACTACTTCGGCAACATGTTCTGCATTTACGATTTCTCGATGTTCTTTAGCATTATCTTCCCATTGTTTCTGGGCTGAGGCTAGTGCAGATTCCATATTCTTTTCATCATCTCTTAATCGGGCAGCTTCTTCATATTTCTGTCCTTTGACAGCGGCGTTTTTCTGCTCTTTAATATTCTCTAAGCTTTTTTCAAGCTCTAGGATTTGCTGAGGAACCTTGATGTTGGTAATGTGAATTCTAGACCCTGCTTCGTCTAAGGCATCAATAGCCTTGTCCGGAAGGAATCTATCAGTCATATAGCGATTTGTTAAATTCACACAGGCCTCAACAGCCTCAGGTGTAAAGATGACATTGTGATGATCCTCATATTTCCCTTTAATGTTGTTAAGGATTTGAACAGTCTCTTCTATAGAAGTTGGCTCTACAATAATCTTTTGGAATCTTCGTTCCAAGGCTCCGTCTTTTTCAATGTTTTGACGGTATTCATCAAGAGTTGTGGCACCAATACATTGAATTTCTCCTCTGGCTAAAGCTGGTTTTAACATATTTGACGCATCTAAAGAACCTGTAGCTCCTCCGGCACCAACAATGGTGTGAATTTCGTCAATAAACAGAATGATGTCACTGTTTTTTTCCAGTTCGTTCATCAATGCTTTCATTCGCTCTTCAAACTGTCCTCTGTATTTGGTTCCTGCAACAAGACTTGCAAGGTCAAGGGAGACGATTCGTTTGTCGAATAATATTCTAGATACTTTTCTTTGAACTATTCTTAAAGCCAGTCCTTCAGCTATTGCAGATTTACCCACCCCAGGCTCTCCAATGAGCATTGGGTTATTCTTTTTACGTCTGCTTAAAATTTGAGAAACTCTTTCAATTTCTTCCTTTCGACCAACCACTGGGTCTAAATCTCCTCCTTCGGCCATTGCAGTAAGGTCACGGCCAAAATTATCTAAAACAGGAGTCTTAGACTTTTGAGATCCCTTTCTGCCTTGTTTTGGATCAAAAGGATTTGGGTCACTTGAGCCAGCAAATTCATCTGAATTTCCTGATTCAGCTCTTGGTGTTTGTCCAGTAAAGAATTGCTCGTCTTCCTGGTTGTTTAATTCTGAAAACATAGCTTTTACCTCTTTATAGTTAATATCAAATGTTTCCAACAATTTGGTTGTTGGGTCGTTTTCATTTCTTAAAATACACAACAATAAGTGTACTGTTTCAACTGAGTTACTTTTGAAAAGTTTTGCTTCTAAAAAAGTAGTTTTTAATGCTTTTTCAGCTTGCTTTGTTAAATGTAAATTCAGTTTATCTCCTTCCTTTGTATAGGTCGTGCTGATCGGGTTGAGAGCTTCTATTTTTTTTCTAAGAAACTCTAAGTTCACATCTAAAGAATTCAATATGTCTATAGCATTCCCTTCCCCTTTTCTAATCAGCCCAAGTAATAGATGCTCTGTTCCAATGAAATCATGTCCCAATCTCAGGGCTTCTTCCTTAGAATAGGCAATTACATCTTTAACTTTTTGTGAAAAATTATCGTCCATAAATTAAATTCTTGTTCTATGTAAATTTAAGATTTTTTTTAAAACTCCTTCTCTTAAAGATAGCATTATTATTTTGAAATATTAGCCGTAAAATTATTTTTTCCTTACATCTTTGAAAATGTCCGTTTTAAGCGCATTTTAAGGTCTTTTAGTTGTTAATAACTCCACTAAAATCAGTTGTGTTATATCTTGCAAAAAAGTCTAATTTTTGTATCTTGCTCTTTGGTTAAAAAGATGACTAAACTTATTAAAATAAACATATGACAGATGGAGAAAAGTTGATCCCAATCAATATTGAGGATCAAATGAAATCAGCTTATATAGATTACTCGATGTCGGTAATTGTTTCTAGGGCTCTTCCAGACGTAAGAGATGGACTTAAGCCGGTTCACCGTAGAGTGTTGTACGGGATGCATGAACTTGGAATTAAAGCGACCGGATCTTATAAAAAATCTGCCAGAGTAGTAGGAGAAGTACTGGGTAAGTATCATCCGCATGGAGATACTTCTGTATATGATTCTATGGTTCGTATGGCGCAAGATTGGAGCGTTCGATACATGATGGTTGACGGTCAAGGGAATTTTGGTTCTGTAGATGGTGATAGCCCTGCAGCGATGCGTTATACTGAGGTTAGAATGCAAAAGATTTCTGAGGACATGTTGTCTGATATAGAAAAAGACACTGTGGATCATCGATTAAATTTTGATGATACGCTAAAAGAGCCTACAGTTCTTCCAACTAGAATCCCGAATTTATTGGTTAATGGAGCTTCGGGTATTGCCGTGGGTATGGCAACAAATATGGCACCTCATAATTTGACTGAAGTTATCGATGGTACCGTAGCCTTGATTGAGAATAAGGATATTGAAATTGATGAATTGATGCAGCATGTTAAGGCTCCAGATTTTCCAACGGGTGGTATCATCTATGGATACGACGGTGTAAGAGATGCTTTTCATACTGGTAGAGGACGTATCGTGATGCGTGCAAAAGCGATTATCGAAGAAGTCAATGGGAGAGAATGTATCATTGTAAGTGAGATTCCTTATCAGGTTAATAAGGCTGAAATGATTAAAAAGACAGCTGAATTAGTCAATGAGAAGAAGTTGGAAGGGATTTCCAATATTCGAGACGAATCAGATAGAAATGGTATGAGAATTGTTTACGTTTTAAAGCGTGATGCAATTCCTAATATTGTTTTGAATAAATTATTCAAATTTACAGCGCTTCAAACTTCTTTTAGTGTAAATAATATTGCCTTAGTAAATGGAAGACCAGAGCTTTTGAATTTAAAGCAATTAATCAGTCATTTCGTTGATCACCGCCATGAAGTTGTTGTGAGAAGGACTGAATTTGAATTGAAGAAAGCAGAAGCTCGTGCTCATATCTTGGAAGGATTGATTATCGCATCAGATAATATTGATGAAGTAATTAAAATAGTTAGAGGAGCATCTAATGCTGATGAGGCAAAGGAAAAACTTATAGAGCGTTTTGATTTGACTGAAATTCAATCCAAAGCAATTGTCGAAATGAGATTGAGACAATTAACTGGACTGGAGCAAGATAAATTAAGAGCTGAGTATGATGAAATCATGACTTTTATTGCTGATTTAAAAGATATTTTAGCCAATAAAGAAAGAAGAATGAACATCATCAAAGATGAACTGATTGCGGTTCGCAGTAAGTATGGTGATGAGAGGCGTTCCGTGATTGAATATGCCGGAGGAGATATGAGAATTGAGGATATGATTCCTAATTCTAAAGTGGTAGTTACGATTTCTCATGCAGGTTATGTGAAACGTACAATGCTTTCCGAATATAAAACTCAGAATCGTGGAGGTCGAGGACAGAAAGGTTCTGCAACAAGAAATGAAGATTTCTTAGAACATTTGTTCGTTGGAACAAACCATCAATATATGATGTTCTTTACTCAAAAAGGTAAAGTCTTCTGGATGAGAGTTTACGAAATCCCAGAAGGAAGTAAATCTTCTAAAGGTCGTGCTCTACAGAATTTGATCAATATTGAATCTGATGATAAAGTAAAAGCCTTTCTTGTTACCGAAGATTTGAAGGACACTGAATATATTAACAATCACTTTGTGATTATGGCTACTAAAAAAGGTGTGGTTAAGAAAACTCCTTTAGAGCAATATTCAAGACCGAGAACCAACGGTATTAATGCTATTACGATTAAAGAAGGAGATGAACTTTTAGAAGCTAAGCTGACTAATGGAGATTCTCAAGTGATGTTAGCCTTGAAGTCGGGTAAAACCATTCGATTCGAAGAATCTAAGACTAGACCGATGGGAAGAACTGCTTCAGGTGTACGAGGTATTACCCTAGCACATGAAAATGATGAAGTTATCGGAATGGTTGCGGTGAATGATATGGAGTCAAATATCTTAGTTGTTTCTGAAAATGGTTATGGTAAACGATCTTCGTTAGAAGATTATCGTATTACCAATCGTGGAGGTAAAGGTGTGAAAACTTTGAATATCACCGATAAAACTGGCTTGCTTGTTGCTATTAAAAATGTTGATGACGAGAATGATTTAATGATTATCAATAAATCAGGTATTGTGATCAGAATGGCGGTAGCAGACTTAAGGGTTATGGGTCGTGCTACTCAGGGTGTTAAGTTAATTGACATCAAAGGGAAAGACACCATTGCGTCAGTTGCGAAGGTTTTTAAAGAAGAGGAAGAGGAGTTTGAAGAAGGATTAGAAGCTGATAATGAGGGAGATGTTTCTCAGGAAGGTGAAATCAAAAACGAAGAATAAAGTAAACCCTAAAATAAGATTAAAATTAATAGAATGAAAAAACAAGTCCTATTGATCGCAGCTGCATTTATCGGATTGAGTGCAGTAGGTCAAAAGAAAGAATTGAAGACCGCGGAAAAAGCTTTGAAAAAAGGAGACTATACAGCTAGTACAGCTGCTTTAGATCAAGCTCAGCCGTTATTAGAATCAGCTGATGACGCTAAATTAACCGCAAAATACATGTATCTGAGATCCCAAGTTATTTATGGTGATGGAACAAATGCAGAAACATTTGAGGAGGCAGGAACTGCTTTCCGCGAGTTATTAAATTATGAAACAGAGCATGAAATGTCTACTTATTCAGAGATGGTTGGAGATCAATTGAATGCCTTAGTAACTAATGCATCTAATGCTGCATCTGAAGCGTATAAATCTGAGAATTATGCTGCTGCTGCTAAAAATTATTACGAAGTTTATAGATTAAGTCCTACAGATACTTCGTTTTTAGAGAATGCAGGATTGGCTTCATACTTTGCAAAAGAATATAAGCAATCTATCAAGTATTATGATGAATTGATCAAAGTAGGATATACTGGGATCTATACTGAGTTCAAAGCTAAAAGTGTAGCTGATGGTTCTATCCAAAGATTTGCTTCTAAAAAAGACATGGATTCTCAAGTGAAATTTGGTTTGGTAGAAGCTCCAGAAGAGGTTGTTCATCCTTCTCGTTTACCTGGAATTGTTAAGAATATTGCTTTTAACTACATGGCACTTGGAGAGAATGAGAAAGCTTTGGCTATTTTTGAAGAAGAGAGAGCTAAGACTCCTGATAACTATGATTTAGTTATTAATGAAGCTAACTTGTATTTCAAAATGGGAAATACAGAAAAGTTTAAAGAGTTATTGACTCTTGCTGTTTCATTGAATCCAACAGATCCTAACTTACACTATAATATTGGTGTTATGAACATGGAAACAGGTGATGTCGACGCGTCTATTGAAAACTTCAAGAAAGCAGTTGAGCTTAAGCCTGATTATGTTGATGCTTATATTAACATGGGAGCAGCAACACTTAAAAAAGCTGAGCCTATCGTTGAAGAAATGAATCAAAACTTAAGTAATTTTGATAAATACGACGCCTTACAAATTCAGCAATTAGAATTCTATAAAGAAGCGATTCCATATTTTGAAAAAGCTTTTGAATTAGATCCATCTAATAGATCTGTAGCTCAAACTCTTTCTGGAATTTATGAGCAATTGGAGATGTATGACAAACAAAAAGCGATGCAAGCTAAAATTGCTGAGATGAAATAATTAAGCTTCTTTTAATAAATGAAAGCCACTTCAATTGAAGTGGCTTTTTTTATACAATCTTTTTAATGACTCTTAGTTTATGTGTATGTCGTTGTGTTTCCGTGTTGAATATACCTGAGTGATCTAGTCGGTCTATTCGTACTTTACCGTGGGCATGAATGATATAATTGTCTTTCATGATAATTCCTACATGAATTATTTTCCCTTCTTCATTGTCAAAAAAGGCTAAATCACCAGGTTCACTCTCTTCAATAAAACTCAAAACTTCACCCTGAGTAGCTTGTTGATAAGCATCTCTTTTTATGTTATAACCATTTAATCGGTATACCATTTGAGTAAACCCTGAACAGTCAATTCCAAATGGAGTTCTACCTCCCCATAGATATGGACTGTTTAAAAACATAAAGGCTGTGGTAATAAGGTTTTCCTTTGAGGATTGTGTTTCAGATAATACATCTCCGTCAAATTTGAATTCTGTCTCGCCTATTTTAAATAACCCATTATTATAAAAAGGAAGACTAGCCCCTAGTGGTATTGTTGAAAGGTTGTGCGTGGTATCTGAAATATAATCAATAAGATTCCCTGATAAAAAGGTTGTGGAATTTGAAATATTGGTATAAGTCTCTTCTGAAATCTCCAGGTATTGTTTATTGTCTATCCACCCTTCATATAGGTCGTGATGCAGTCTGATTTTAGTCCATTTCTTTTGAACCTCAAGAAGTTTAAAATGTTCCCCAAACAATATTTGGGAAATCATTTCACTACTATCGCTTTTTTCTAGACGGATAGGAATAATACTTAGCTGAGCTATACCGTATTTCATTTAATTTTCTTTCTTAATAATCATTGCAGAGGCACCACCACCTCCATTACAGATTCCTGCTGCCCCAAAAGTAGCATTTTCTTGATGAAGGACCGAAATTAGAGACATGATTATTCTCGCACCTGATGCACCGAGAGGGTGACCTAAGGAAACTGCTCCTCCGTTTACATTGACTTTTTCAGGGTCTAAACTCAGTATTTTTGTATTTGCAATACCTACTACTGAGAATGCTTCATTTAGTTCAAAATAATCAATTTGATCCATAGACATTTTAGCTTTTGCAAGGGCTTTAGGTAAGGCTTTTGCTGGAGCTGTAGTAAACCATTCTGGTTCATGTGCGGCATCCGCATAAGAAACAACGCTTGCAATAGCTTGTAAATTTAGCTGTTTAGCTTTTTCTTCCGACATTAAAATAAGTGCACAGGCTCCATCATTAATCGTTGAAGCATTTGCAGCAGTAACAGTTCCGTCTTTTTTAAATACAGGTCTTAGGTTTGGTATTTTATCAAATTTAACATTAGTAAATTCCTCATCGGTATCCATAACAATGGCTTCACCTCTTCGTTGAGGGATTTCTACAGCGGTAATCTCTCTATGGAACTTACCTTCTGACCAAGCTTGTGATGATCTGGTATAAGATTCCATGGCAAAAGCATCTTGCTCTTCGCGACTAATTTGATGTTCTTCTGCGCACTGTTCTGCACAAACCCCCATAGCAACTTGACCATAGGCGTCAACAAGGCCATCTCTTTGCATTCCATCTTCCATGGAAATAGGACCAAATTTAACACCATTTCTTCCATGTAGATAATGAGGTACTTGGGACATATTTTCCATTCCTCCAGCAACCACAACTTCGGCATCACCTAAGGCGATTGCCGCAGCCGCCATCATAATGGTTTTCATTCCTGAAGAACAAACCTTGTTTACTGTAGTACATGGAACGGTATTGGGAATGCCTGCTCCAAGTGCTGCCTGACGCGCAGGTGCCTGCCCAGTACCCGCTTGAAGTACATTACCCATAAAAACTTCATCAACCATCTCAGGAGATACTCCAGATTTGTCAAGAGCTCCTTTAATGGCAATAGACCCTAGCTTAGGTGCAGGGATTCCCGAAAGACTGCCTAAGAAGCTTCCAAAAGGAGTTCTTGACATGGCTACGATTACAACCTTGTTATTCATTTGTTTGTTTGTTTAGATTCCTCACGAATGTAAGAATTTTTATCAAAATTGCCTATTGCGTCAATTCAACAATGAAATATTGATTACATTTGATAAAAACCATCTTTAATGAAGGAATTAATCAGTAGGCTTTATAAAAATCATTCCAATATTTATAAAGGGATTCTTTTTTTGATCTCTGTTGTTTTGGTTGTTTATTTTTTTCCAAAAGGAGGACAATTCAAATATGAATTCCAGAAAGGTAAGCCTTGGCAATACGATAATTTGTATGCGCCATTTGACTTTGCAATTCAAAAGTCCAAAGAATCTATTGATCGAGAAAAGCAGGAAATAGAATCAGAAGCAAAGATTTATCTTTACAGAGATTTAGAGGTAGAGTTTAGTGTCAAAACTGAACTTGAAAATATACTATTGACCTCTGTAGATAGTTTAGGCCTTTCCGCAACGGATAGTTTAAGTGTGGCCAAGTTTATTAATAGAATCAAACAAGGAGTCTCACGGGAATACAATTTTGGATATTATGATGCATCGGTGCGTCAAAAAATTAAAGATACCACAGATGTTGTGGTTGTCAGAAACGGGAATAATCTGGAGTCTAAGCGCTTTTTTGAATTGAAAGATGATCGTAAGATTTTACTTGATATCAATGGGGATTTTGGGCCTTCAAGCCCTAATCCTTCTCGATTTATAGAAAACACTCTTCTCAATGTCATTAGGCCCTCAGTGTTTTATGATGCAGACCTTACTGATAAGGTACTTAAAGAAGATTTATCTACTATTGCTTATACTCAAGGGAAGGTTTCGAAGGACGAATTAATTATTTTGAGAGGAGATATTGTAGAAGGTAGGGTATTGGATGAATTATCTTCTTTGAAGCTAGAGTATGAATCTCAAGTATGGTCTCAGCAAAACTATTTATATATCGTTTTGGGTTATACTTTTTTAGTGTGTATAGTCTTCGCGATGATGTTGTTTTTTATGCATCAGTACCGGCCAGATGTTTATCAAAACAATACTAAAGTTACTTTTATATTTTTTAATGTAGTGAGTATGATTTTGCTTACCACGGTTGTGGTTAAGTATAATGCTCAATATGTCTATGCAGTTCCTCTTTGTATTTTACCAATAGTTTTAAAGGCCTTTTTTGATGCAAGGCTCGGTTTGTTTGTTCATGTACTTACGGTATTGTTGTTAGGTTTCATAGTTCCTAATAGTTTTGAATATACTTATCTTCAGATTATCGCGGGTATAGTGACGATTTTAAATGTAGGGGAGTTTCATAAAAGAACTAATCTCTTCGCAACTATAGGGGCGATTATAGGGGTTTATATGGTAACTTATTCTGCTTTTGACTTGATTCAAGAAGGAGGGATTGACAAACTAAATCCATCTTATTTTGGTTTATTTATTCTAAATGGCCTTGGGATGGTTCTTTCTTTGTTTTTGATTTATATCTATGAGAAAACATTTAATTTAGTTTCTGATGTGACCTTGTTAGAGCTTTCAAACACGAATTCACCTCTACTTAGAGAGTTAAATGAAAAGGCTCCAGGGACATTTCAACATTCGATGCAAGTAGCTAATTTAGCGGAAGCTGCAGCCAATGCAATAAGTGCAAATTCAATGCTAGTGAGAACAGGAGCATTGTATCATGATATAGGTAAGATTAAGAACCCTTTTTATTTCATTGAAAATCAGGTAACTGGTGTTAATCCTCATGATGAAATTAGTCCTAAGGAATCGGGTAAGATTATTATTGATCATGTCAGTGAAGGAATTAAGTTAGCGAAGAAGACAGGTCTTCCAGACCGAATTATAGATTTTATCAGAACCCACCATGGGAATTCTGTAGTGTATTATTTTTATAGAAAAGAAATGGATCAAGCTGATGAAGATGATCCAGTGAATATTTCAGATTTCACTTATCCTGGGCCTATTCCTTTTTCTAAGGAAACTGCTATTCTTATGATGGCAGATTCGGTTGAGGCAGCTTCAAAATCTCTGGAAAGACCAAATGCACAAATGATAGATACTTTGGTTGAAAATATTGTAAATAAGCAGCTTAACGAGGGACAGTTTCAAAATGCGGATATCACACTTAAAGAGATTACAGCGATTAAAGAGGTTCTGAAGAAAAAATTATTGAATATATATCATCTTCGGGTAGAGTATCCTGATTAGAATGAAGTAGAAAAAACTGACTTTTATTTAAAAAAAAATCAGAAATGCTTGTGAGAAATGTTCTTTAGTCTTACATTTGCACTCGCAAAAAACAAGTTCTTATATTAATTTATAGGTAAAATTGGAGAAGTGCCGGAGTGGTCGAACGGGGCTCCCTGCTAAGGAGTTGTAC
>JBMYWH010000016.1:0-48228 GCA_049607205.1 Flavobacteriaceae bacterium
CGATACCAGAAATGATATAACTTTTCTTTCTGTTTTTTAAGAAGTCAAAATTAAGGTTTGAGAACCAATTTTTAGTCGTCTTAGTTGTAAAGGTTAAGTCAGTTCCTTTGTTAGATGATTTGTCAATCAATAATCTAGTGATGAAGATCGCTGAGAATAATGAAGTAACAATACCGATCATTAAGGTATAAGCAAATCCTTTTACAGGTCCTGTTCCGAATACATAAAGGATAATACCCGTTAACATAGTAGTTACGTTGGCATCAAGAATAGAAGATAAAGCGTTACTGAATCCTGCATCAATTCCTTCTTTCTGTCCTTTTCCTTTAGCAAATTCTTCTTTAATACGCTCGAAGATAAGTACGTTCGCATCTACCGACATACCGATGGTAAGAACGATACCTGCAATACCAGGAAGTGTTAATACAGCTCCGAACGCAGTTAAGATTCCGAAGATGAATAGTAAGTTTGCAACTAAGGCGATATCTGCGTAAGCTCCTCCTTTACCGTAGTAAAAGATCATCCATAAAAGTACAAGGATAAGTGCAATTCCAAATGAACTGATACCTGAATCAATAGCTTCTTGACCAAGAGATGGTCCTACAACTTCTGATTGAATGATATGTGCTGCAGCTGGTAATTTACCTGCCTTAAGTACGTTTGCTAAATCTTGTGCCTCAAGTACGGTGAAGTTTCCTGAGATTGAAGTTCTTCCGACGGTAATTGCATCATTTACTCTAGGTGCAGTATATACATAGTTGTCAAGAACTACAGCAACGAAGTTTCCTACATTTTCTGTAGTCATTTTTGCCCATAGTTTAGTACCTGCACTATTCATGGTCATGCTTACCTCTGGGTTTACTCCAAATTGATCAAATTGTTGAGAGGCATCTTCAATCACATCTCCCTCGATAGGAGCTTGGTTCTTACGATTCCCTTTGATAGCATATAGTGTAATGATATCTGTATCAGTAGTTGGCTTAGCATCCCATAAGAATTTAGCATATCTCATTTCATTAGGAAGTAATTGTCTTACTTCTGGCATTGCTAAATATGCGTTTACCTTAGCAGTGTCTCTAACGGAAGCATATCCCACTTGAGAGCTGATTTGGTTGGCTGCTTGAGGAATATTCGGTTGGAATACAGAGAACAAATTAGCTTGAGGAGTCAAAGAATCTTGAACTTCTCCTAATAGGTCGTCTACTGTTTTTTCTTTAGCTGGAGCCTCTGTAGCTTCAGCAGCTAATTTTTGTTGGATTACACCATTGGCTTGAATGAAAAAAGCAGCAGTTTCTTGGTTGTTGTATACAGACCAAAATTGTAACTCGGCAGTGGACTGTAATAAGTTTGTTACACGATCCACATCTTTTGCTCCTGGTAATTCAATAGAAATACGTCCAGAGTTTCCGATACGTTGTATGTTAGGTTGTGTTACTCCAAACTTGTCAATACGAGATCTCAATACTTGAAACGCAGTAGAAATTGATGCGTCGATTTGAGAAGCGATAATTGGCTCTACCTCGTCGTTAGACATGTTGAAGTTGATTTTATCTCTTAAGGACTTGTTTCCAAAAATAGTAGGATCACTTAACTTAGCTGTTCCTCCACCAACTTGATCAAAAGCTTCAAAAAACAATTCTAAATAAGATTTGTCACTTGACTTCTGTGCAACATCTGCTGCATCTAATGCCTCTCTGAAAGTTGGGTTTTTTGAATCATTTGACAATCCGATTAGGATGTCTTTTACTGATACTTGAAGGATAGCGTTGATTCCACCTTTTAAATCCAATCCAAGGTTGATTTCCTTGTCTTTGATGTCATTGTAGGTAAAGCTTGCGAAACCTAAATCCATAGCAGGGTCATTTCCTACTGAATCTAGATACTGTTGCTCTAATCTGGCTAATTCTCTTCCATTATCATCCGTTGTTCTAGCAAGCGCGTATTGCTCAGCAGATCCCTCAACACTTCCTGCGAAGTATGTAAAAGACAACTGATACAAACTCACCAATCCGAAAAGGATTGCGAACAATTTAATAAGTCCTCTGTTTTGCATTCTAAATTTTATTTAATTCAACAGTTATAAATCGCGCAAATATATCATTATAAATAGAACTAGTCAATTCTTTTCGATTTTTTATGACCCTATCTATCAATTGATTTTTTTGACGATTTTTATCTTTTTTTATCAGCGCTATAATATGTAATTTTAGCCATACTAAAAACAAACTTAATGAAACATTTATCAGATATTGAAATTGCTCAGCAGGCAAACATGGAACATATTAATTCTATAGCCGCTAAATTGGGTGTTGATTCAGAGGATTTAGAACATTTTGGGAAGTATAAAGCTAAGCTGCCTTTGAATTTAATTGATGAGGAGAAAATAAAGAAGAATCACCTCGTTTTAGTAACTGCTCTAACTCCAACTCCTGCTGGGGAAGGTAAGACAACAGTGAGTATTGGTCTAAATGAGGGTTTGAATCGCATAGGTAAACAAAGTACAGTAGTCTTGAGAGAACCATCTCTTGGACCGGTATTTGGGATTAAGGGTGGTGCCGCTGGAGGTGGATATTCACAGGTAGTTCCAATGGAGGATATTAACCTTCATTTTACAGGAGACTTCAATGCTATAGAAAAGGCAAATAATTTATTAGCGGCCCTGATTGATAATAATATACAATCTAAAGTTGGGAACTTGAATATTGATCCACGAACCATTTTATGGAAGCGTGTAATCGATATGAATGACAGAGCTTTGAGACAAATTACCATAGGTTTAGGCGGTACCTTTAATGGTATTCCTAGAGAGGATGGTTTTAATATTACTCCTGCTTCCGAGGTTATGGCAATACTTTGTATGGCACAAAGTTTTGATGATTTAAAGGAGCGTTTAGGAGATATTCTAGTTGGGTTTACCTTTGATAAACAAGCAGTGTATGCACGTGATTTAAAGGCGGAAAACGCTATGGCTATTCTATTAAAGGATGCTATTAAGCCTAACTTGGTGCAGACCTTAGAGAATAATCCGGCAATTATCCACGGAGGACCTTTTGCCAATATTGCTCAAGGGACCAATACCTTAATCGCTACCAAGATGGGGCTTTCTCTTTCTGACTATGTGGTTACTGAAGCTGGTTTTGGAGCCGATTTAGGGGCCGAAAAATTCTTAGACATCAAATGTGCCCATGGAGGTTTGGCTCCCGAAGCTGTTGTTTTAGTTGCAACGATTAGGGCTTTGAGACATCATGGAGGTGTTGGTAAGGAGGAGCTTAATACGCCTAATCCTGAGAAAGTTTCTCTGGGTCTTGCCAATCTTGAAAAGCATATTGAAAATATTAGAAAATTTAATATTGAACCGGTTGTAGCTATTAACGCTTTTATCAGTGATAGTGCTGAGGAAATAAAAGTCGTTCAAGATCGTTGTGCTCAGCATGGTGTTAAAGCAGTGGTGTCTAAGGGATGGGCTGAAGGTGGTAAAGGAACCGAGAAGCTTGCTCAGACTGTCGTGGATGTGGTGGAATCTTCCTCTAAGAAATTTAAACCTCTCTATGATTGGGATATGCCAATTAAGGATAAGATTGAGCGTATTGCTCGTGAGATTTACGGTGCCGATGGCGTGGATTACGATAATAAAGCCATGCTTAACCTGCGCAGAGTTTCAAGGTTGGGTATGGATGATTTTGCCATTTGCATGGCCAAAACCCAAAAATCCTTCTCCGATGATGATCGATTATTAGGAAGGCCGGAGCACTTCAGAGTAACGGTAAGGGAAGTGGAAATAGCGGCTGGAGCTCGTTTTGTCATTCCAATTCTAGGAAAAATGATGCGTATGCCTGGCTTGCCTTCGAATCCTGCCTCCTCTCAAATGGAGATCGATTCTGATGGAAAAGTATCTGGACTTTCTTAAGGAAATTTAAGCATAAAAAAAGCCACCTTATAAAGGTGGCTTTTCTGTTTTATAATAAAGGATTAAGCCTCTACGCTTAATAATTCATTTGTTTTAGATACTCCTTGAGCTGAAGTCTGTAGTTTCTCTAATTCAGCATCGCTAAGATTTAGCTCAACAATTTTCTCAATACCGTTTGCTCCAATTACACAAGGAACTCCAATTGAGATATCGTTTAATCCATATTCTCCTTCTAATAGAGCAGAACAAGGGAAGATTTTCTTCTGATCACAAGCAATAGCTTGAACCATAGCAGAAACTGCTGCTCCTGGAGCATACCATGCAGAAGTTCCTAAAAGTTTAGTAAGCGTAGCTCCACCCACTTTCGTGTCTTCAACGATTTGTTGCATTCTTTCTTCAGATAAGAACTCAGATATTTTAACTGAATTTCTAGCAGCTTTGTTTACTAATGGTACCATTCCAACATCAGAGTGACCTCCAATTACCATTCCATCTACATCAGAGATAGGGCAATCTAAAGCCTCTGCAATTCTATATTTAAAACGAGCAGAATCTAGAGCACCTCCCATACCGATAATTTGGTTTTTAGGAAGACCTAATGCTTTATGCGTTAAATAAGTCATCGTATCCATAGGGTTAGATACCACGATGATGATTGCTTTAGGAGAATGCTCGATGATATTGCTAGCTACTGTCTTAACAATACCTGCGTTAATTCCGATTAATTCTTCACGAGTCATTCCAGGTTTTCTTGGAATTCCAGAAGTAATTACGGCAACATCTGATCCAGCTGTTTTGCTGTAATCATTTGTACTCCCCACTAATTTAGTGTCAAATCCGTTTAATGAAGCTGTCTGCATAAGGTCCATCGCTTTTCCTTCTGCATATCCTTCTTTAATGTCTACTAAAACAACTTCTGAGGCGAAATTCTTAATAGCAATGTACTCTGCGCAACTAGCGCCAACAGCACCTGCTCCAACAACTGTTACTTTCATATTTTTGGTGTTTATTATTTGTTATTTATTTTCAATAAAGTTAGTGAAAACTCTAGCTTTTATTCTTGTTTTAAGACTAATTTTTCAGGGTTTTAAAAAAGGGCTGAATTCTGTTCAGCCCTTCTTTTTATGCATCAATATTTGCGTATTTTGCATTTCTTTCAATAAAGTCTCTACGCGGTGGCACTTCATCCCCCATAAGCATCGAGAAGATGCGGTCGGCTTCGGTGTCACTGTCTATAGTTACTTGTCTTAAGGTTCTGAATTCAGGATTCATGGTCGTATCCCATAATTGTTCTGCATTCATCTCTCCAAGACCCTTATATCTTTGAATGGCTACACTACCACCAAGTTTTTGGGCGATTAAATCGCGTTGATTATCATCCCAAGCATATTCTTTTTTCTGTCCTTTTTTCACTAAGTATAAAGGAGGAGTTGCGATATAGATATATCCTTGTTCAACTAATTCTCTCATGTATCGGAAGAAGAAGGTTAGAATCAAGGTTGCAATATGACTACCATCGACATCGGCATCACACATAATTACAATTTTGTGATATCTCAATTTCGAAAGGTTCAATGCTCTTGAATCTTCTTCGGTACCAATAGTTACTCCTAAGGCGGTAAAGATGTTTTTGATCTCTTCGTTCTCAAAAACCTTATGTTGCATGGCTTTCTCTACATTCAAAATCTTACCTCTTAAAGGAAGGATGGCTTGAAACAATCGATCTCTACCTTGTTTAGCCGTTCCACCTGCCGAATCTCCCTCGACAAGGAATACCTCGCATTGCGCTGGATCTGTTTCAGAACAATCTGATAGTTTACCAGGTAAACCTCCGATAGACATTACCGTCTTACGTTGAACCATTTCACGAGCCTTACGGGCTGCATGTCTCGCTTGAGCCGCAAGAATAACCTTTTGTACGATGCGCTTAGCATCGTCTGGGTTCTCCTCTAAATAATCCGTAAGCATTTCAGATACCGCTTGAGATACCGCTGAGCTTACTTCTCTATTTCCTAATTTTGTTTTCGTTTGTCCTTCGAATTGAGGTTCTGCTACTTTTACAGAAACAATTGCCGTTAAACCTTCTCTAAAGTCATCTCCAGCAATCTCGAATTTCAACTTATCTAACATTCCTGAAGCATCTGCATACTTCTTTAAAGTATGTGTCAGACCTCTTCTAAATCCTGATAAGTGAGTACCCCCTTCATGGGTATTAATGTTGTTTACATAAGAATGTAAATTCTCTGAATAAGAGGTGTTGTAAACCATAGCAACCTCTACAGGAGTACCATTCTTCTCTCCGGTCATCGAAATAACATCAGAAGTTAATTGCTCGCGAGTGCTGTCTAAGTATTTTACAAATTCAGGAAGTCCTTCCGTAGAATGAAATATTTCGTGTATTGGGTTTCCTTCGTCGTCTAGATTTCTTTTATCGGTAAGGGTGATCGTGATCCCTTTATTAAGGAATGATAATTCTCTTAAACGAGTTGCTAGAGTGTCGTAGTTATACTCAGTGGTTTGCGTAAAGATGCTCTTGTCTGGTGAAAACGTAACTTCTGTACCTCTATCTGTAGTATTTCCAACGGTTTTTACTGGGTATAAAGCTTTACCTCTCTGGTATTCTTGCTCCCAAATTTTCCCTTCTCTGAAGACCGTTGCTTTAAGGTCATCAGACAGGGCATTCACACAAGAAACTCCAACTCCGTGAAGTCCTCCTGATACTTTATAAGAATCCTTGTCAAATTTACCTCCCGCACCAATTTTAGTCATTACAACCTCTAAGGCAGAAACTCCTTCTTTTTTGTGCATTCCTGTCGGAATACCACGTCCATTATCACGTACGGTAATGGAATTATCTTCGTTGATCCAAACCTTGATGGTATCACAGTGTCCTGCAAGTGCCTCATCAATTGAATTATCAATAACTTCATAAACTAGGTGGTGTAATCCTCTTACACCAACATCACCGATATACATCGATGGTCGCATTCTTACGTGTTCCATTCCCTCTAGGGCTTGGATACTATCTGCAGAATACTGGGGTTTATTAATTTCTTCGCTCATATTTCTAAAATTTATAAGTGATTTCACCTACAAATATAATTAAAATGAGCGGTTTAAGAAGCTTTTTTACCGCTTAGCTATTAAAGTTTTCAACAATAGTTCAATTGTGCTAAAGTGGCTAAAAAAGGCCTTAAAATCGTTTTACATGGATTTCTGGCTTATTTTACGAGCTTGTCAAAAGTAAAAAAGCACAAAATGGCTGACAGCGCCGATTTTGTGCTTTTGGAATATATATAATTTACTAAACTTCCCTATAAGCATCGTCATGAACGTTCATTACTGCACGTCCCGAAGGGTCGTTTTGATTTTTGAAGGCTTCGTCCCATTCTAAGGCAATCGGAGTAGAGCAGGCTACTGATGGAACGGAAGGGACACATAGAGCTGCAGCTTCTGAAGGGAAGTGCTGTTCAAAAATACTTCTATAGAAAAACTCTTCTTTATTTTGAGGAGTTTGTTTTGGGAATTTATACTGTGCATTGGCTAACTGCTCATCAGAAACTTCCGAGTCCACAAGTTCTTTTAAGGTGTCAATCCAACTGTATCCAACACCGTCAGAGAATTGTTCTTTTTGTCTCCAAGCAACCTCTTCGGGTAGATAGGATTCAAAGGCTTTTCTTAAGACCCATTTTTCCATGCGCTCTCCAGAGATCATTTTATCCTGAGGGTTGATACTCATGGCAACATCGATGAATTCTTTATCTAAAAAAGGAACGCGCCCTTCAATTCCCCATGCTGCTAGGGATTTGTTCGCTCTTAGACAGTCATACATGTGGAGCTTGTCCAGCTTTCTTACGGTTTCTTCGTGAAAATCTTTTGCCGATGGAGCCTTGTGGAAGTATAGGTAACCTCCGAATAGTTCATCAGCACCTTCTCCAGAAAGTACCATTTTGACTCCCATCGCCTTGATGGCCCTAGCCATTAAATACATAGGAGTAGAGGCTCTAATTGTAGTAATATCATAAGTCTCTAAATGATAGATAACATCGCGAATCGCGTCAAGTCCCTCTTGGATTGTGAATTTTATTTCATGGTGTACTGTTCCGATATGGTCTGCCACAAGTTGTGCTGCCTTAAGGTCTGGTGAACCTTCAAGTCCTACCGAAAAGGAGTGGAGTTGAGGCCACCAAGCTTCTTGTTGATCGTTAGATTCTATTCTTTTCTCGGCATATTTTTTTGCAATAGCAGAAGTAATTGAGGAGTCGAGTCCTCCTGAGAGTAACACACCATAAGGAACGTCTGACATCAACTGTCTATGTACCGCAGCTTCCAAGGCATCATGTATTTTTTCAATGGCAGTTTCCGCTTCTTCAACAGTGGCGTAACTAGTCCAATCTCTTTGATACCATTTCTCTAGGCTTCCAACCCTTGAATCTAAATAATGTCCTGGAGGGAATAATTCAATTTTCGAACAGACTCCTTCGAGGGCTTTTAGTTCAGAGGCTACATAAAAAGTGCCATCCACGTCCCATCCCATATACAAAGGGATAATCCCCATATGATCTCTTGCGATGAAGTAGGAATCATTTTTTGTGTCATATAAGGCAAAGCCAAAAATCCCGTTGAGCTTATCCACGAAGTCTGCTCCATATTCTTGATATAGAGGAAGTATTACTTCACAGTCAGAAGCCGTTTGAAAGTCGTAGTTAGGAAACTCCTTTCTCAATTCTTGATGATTGTAAATTTCTCCATTAGCAGCAAGTATAATAGTACCATCTCCTGAAATCAAAGGTTGCTTCCCTGAGGTTGGGTCAACGATTGCTAATCTTTCATGAGAAAGAATGGCATTATCTCCTTGATAGATCCCAGACCAGTCCGGTCCACGGTGTCTGATTTTCTTACTCATCTCTAAGACTTGAGGTCTTAACTGTTTTGATTCCTTTTTTAAATCAAAGGCACATACTATTCCACACATACTAATTAATTTTGTTGATACAAATAAAGTAATTTGTTTATAAAATTAATCATTAAAACTAAAATAGGTTATGAATTATAACTTTAATTCGCTAATAAGTATAAAAGCTAAATTAAAAAACTCCTTTTTGAGAGTCTTTTCTTAAAAACTCTAAGGAGGTGTGAAAATTTTAATAAAGTCCTTGGTAAATTGTGAATCACTTACTACATTTGTCCTGTATGAACAAAATGAATAACATGAACTGGTGGTGGTTAAAACTTACAATAAGCTGTGAGCAATAACCCCATACCTATATAATACCAAGGGCTTATCTCACGATAAGCCCTTTTTTTTTAACTATGATGCACTGTAAAACCCATGTCAAAACAAAATTAGCGGACACGATTACTCCGGTAAGTTTGTATTTAAAAATTAGAGACCGATACGCAAATTCGGTATTGCTAGAGAGTTCGGATTATCATACTAAGGAAGATTCTTTTTCTTTTGTATGCTTTGATCCTTTGTTAACTCTTAGAGCACAAGGAAATGAATTCTCTGTACTGAAAGAGAATAAATTGGTTCATAAAGAATCTATCGACGGAGACTTTTATGATTTGTTTGAAAAGCATAAAAAGAGCTTAAAGGTAGAGCAAGATCCAACTATGGAATCTTATAATGGATTCTATGGCTATTTCTCTTTTGATTCTGTTCAGTATTTTGAGCAAATTGAATTGACAAATCCACCAGCAAAAAGTAGTATTCCTGAAATGCAGTACTCCTTTTTTAGATTTGTAATAGCCATCAATCATTTTAAGAATGAAATGATGATCATAGAAAATGTCCCAGAAGGAGAAGCTTCGAAAATGGAGTATATAGAAACTATATTGGCGCTACAGTCTTTTGGTGTTTATGATTTTTCTATGAAAGGGGAAACCCAGAGTAATATAAGCGATGATGATTTTAAATCTGGAGTTGCTAAGGCAAAAGAGCATTGTAAGAGAGGAGACGTTTTTCAATTGGTGCTTTCCAGGCAGTTTTCTCAGGAGTTCACAGGTGATGAGTTTAATGTGTATAGAGCATTGCGTTCGATCAATCCATCTCCTTATTTGTTTTACTTTGATTATGGGAACTTTAAATTAATGGGTTCTTCTCCGGAAGCACAAATTAAAATCCAGAGTGGAAAGGCCATTATTAATCCAATTGCAGGGACCTTTAGACGCACAGGTGATGATTTGCAGGATGCGGTTTTGGCTAAGAAATTAGCTGAGGATAAGAAAGAAAATGCGGAACACGTGATGTTAGTGGATTTAGCAAGAAACGATTTATCCATTCACGGGAATGAGGTCGAGGTTAAAATATTCAAAGAAGTGCAGTATTTCTCTCATGTGTTGCATTTGGTGTCAACGGTAGAGGGTAAACTTAAAGGGAATGCTCCTCATAAAGTAGTGGGGGCAACATTTCCAGCAGGTACCCTTTCTGGAGCGCCTAAATATAAAGCCTTGCAGCTCATTGATAAATACGAAAATCAAAAACGTGGTTTTTACGGAGGTGCTGTAGGAGTAATAGGACTTAATGATGATGTAAACCTAGCCATCGCAATCCGCTCCTTTGTGTCAAAAGATAATGTACTATACTCTCAAGCAGGTGCAGGAATTGTAATTGATTCGAGTGAAGAGGGAGAATTACAGGAGGTGAACAATAAACTAGAAGCTTTGAATAAAGCATTAAACTTAGCCGAGAAAATATAATGAAGATAGCAGTTATAGATAATTACGATTCATTTACCTATAATCTAGTCCATATGCTAGAGGATATTATCGACCGTGAAGTCGTAGTGTATAGAAATGATCAATTGGAACTCAAAGATTTAGAAGATTTTGATTTATTGGTACTGTCTCCTGGCCCAGGAATTCCTGAGGAAGCTGGTAAACTTAAAGAGATCATTTCGTTTTATGCGGGTAAAATTCCTATGTATGGAGTTTGTCTTGGACTTCAGGCAATAACAGAGGTTTTCGGGGGCCAAATCCGAAATTTAGACACCGTCTTCCACGGGGTGGCTACTACCATGACTCAAACCGATCAAGCCGGTTTTTATTTTGAAGGAATTAACAAGGATTTCGAAGCAGCACGTTATCATTCATGGGTTGCGGATTTAGAAGGTTTTCCAGAGGATCTTTTAATTACAGCAGTTGATTCCACAGGTGAGGTAATGGCAATTCGTCATAAAACCTTCCCAATCCTAGCAGTCCAATTCCATCCGGAGTCTATTTTAACTCCAAGTGGTTATAAACAATTAGAAAATTTAGTTAGACACTATGAAAGAGATACTCAATAAATTATTCGAACACCAACATTTGTCTAGAGCAGAGGCTAAACAGGTGTTAATCGATATTGCAGAAGAGCAGTATAACGAGGCTCAGATTACCGCGTTTATGACCGTGTTTTTGATGCGCCCTATAGATGTAGAGGAGTTGACAGGATTTAGAGATGCCTTGTTGCAACTCTCTGTAAAGGTAGACTTAAGTGAATTCAATACCATAGATTTATGTGGTACGGGTGGTGATGGTAAGAATACCTTTAATATTTCTACTTTGACCTCATTCATTGTTGCGGGTGCTGGACAAAAGGTTGCTAAACATGGTAACTATGGGGTTTCTTCGGCCTCAGGTTCATCTAATATGCTAGAGTATCTGGGTTATAAGTTTACAAAAGATACTTCCGCTTTGAAGACACAATTGGATCAAGCAGGGATTTGTTTCCTTCATGCTCCATTATTTCATCCAGCGATGAAGGTCGTAGCTCCAATCCGTCGCAGTTTAGGATTGAAGACTTTTTTCAATATGCTAGGTCCTTTGGTAAATCCATCAAGACCTCAGAACCAATTGGTCGGTGTATTTAATTTAGAAGTCGCAAGAGCTTATAATTACATGCTTCAAAAAAGCGATGTAAACTATGGAGTTTTATACAGTGTTGATGGTTATGATGAGATTTCATTGACTAGTGATTTTAAATTGATCAATCGTCATAAAGAGGCTTTAGTTTCACCTGAAGATTTAGGTTTAAAGACTATTAGGCAAGAAGATATTTTTGGAGGAAATTCAGTTCCTGAAGCCGCAAAGATTTTTGTCGATATTATAGAAGGAAAAGGAACAGAAGCTCAGAATAATGTGGTACTTACTAATGCAGCTATAGCACTTCAAACGGTGGATGATAAGTTGGATTTTACTAGTGCATTTGAAAAGGCTCATGTATCTTTGTCCCAGGGTTATGCCGCTAAGGCACTTACTCAAATTGTTGAACTTTCAAAGTTGTAAAAATGAATACTTTAGAGAAGATAATAAGTTTTAAAAAGAAAGAGATTCAGAAGATTAAATCTGAAATAACTATAGAGTCTTTAGTGAAGAGTCCTACCTTTAAAAGAACACCTATTTCCTTGGCCGACAGCTTAATTGCAAAAGGAAGTTCAGGGGTTATTGCCGAGTTCAAGAGACAATCTCCTTCTAAAGGTGTAATCAATGGTCAGGCCGATATTCAACAAGTGACTCACGATTATCTGCAAGCCGGTGTTGCTGCTCAAAGTATTCTTACAGATACCGCATTTTTCGGTGGTTCAGTGATGGATTTAGTAAGTGCAAGAACCATCAACTCAAGTGTTCCAATCTTGAGAAAGGATTTTATCGTGGATGCCTTTCAGATTGTAGAGGCTAAGGCCATCGGAGCAGATGCTATTTTATTGATTGCAGCTTGTTTGACAGCAGAAGAATTGAAGAATTACGGTAGACTAGCCCAGGATCTAGGTTTAGATGTATTGTATGAGGTTCACGACGAATCAGAACTAGATAAATTAGGGATGCTTCCTAAAATATTAGGAATTAACAATCGAAACTTAAAAACCTTCGAGGTAGATTTAGAACATTCCATTAAAATGGCTGAACAATTACCGGATTCTGTAATTCGCGTTTCAGAAAGTGGTATTTCAGATCCTAAAGTAGTTATGGGGCTTAAACAATATGGATTCCAAGGCTTCTTAATTGGAGAGGAATTTATGAAGACTGATAACCCTGGAGAGGCCTGTAAGGCATTTATTGATCAATTGAAATAAGGATGATTTTTAAAGTCTGCGGCATGAGAAATGCCGAAAACATCAGAAGCCTTTGGCAGGTAGAGCCTACACATATAGGTATGATATTCCATGCAGAATCTAAGCGTTATGTCTTAGAGGAGTTGGAGGGATTTCCATTTGAATCTTCAAAAGGTGATCCAATTAATACAGGTGTTTTTGTGAATGAGTCGCTTGAAAGCATTAAAAAAAGAGTAAAATCTTTTAAACTCAGGGCAATTCAATTACATGGGGATGAATCTCCTGAATTATGTAAGGTCTTAAAAAACGAAGGACTTCAAGTGATAAAGGTCTTTCTTATTGATCACAATTTTGATTTTAATCAGTGTACTCCTTATCAAGAGGTATGTGATTATTTTCTATTTGATTATAAAGGCAAGCAGCAAGGAGGTAATGGAAAGGCATTTGATTGGTCTTTACTTAAGAATTATAAGGGCACAATACCCTATGTTTTAGCAGGAGGATTAAATGCAGGGATGTTTGAGGATTTGTCAGAATTTCTAAAGAAACCTGAAGCGAAGAATTGTGCTGGAATAGACTTAAATTCAGGATTTGAAATCTTGCCAGGTCTAAAGGATATAGAAGAATTAAAAATATTTAAAGAAAAATTCGATGGAAGATAATTTCAAAGTAGACAGCCATGGATATTATGGGGAGTTTGGAGGAGCATTTATCCCGGAACTTCTCTTTCCAAATGTGGAAGAATTGAAGGAGAATTATCAGAAGATTATAGATTCATCCTCTTTTAAGAAAGAATATTTAGACCTCTTGAGAAATTATGTGGGAAGGCCAACTCCCTTGTATTTTGCTCCGAGATTGTCTAAAAAATATGGGACCACTATTTATTTAAAAAGAGAAGATTTAAATCATACCGGAGCCCATAAGATCAATAATACTATTGGTCAAATTTTGATTGCAAAGAAGCTTGGGAAGAAAAGAATCATTGCGGAAACTGGGGCGGGTCAGCATGGAGTGGCCACTGCAACTGTTTGTGCTCTTATGAATATGCCTTGTGTAGTATTTATGGGAGAAAAAGATATAGAGAGACAGGCACCTAATGTAGCTAGAATGAAAATGCTAGGAGCTCAAGTTGTTCCTGCGACTTCTGGATCTAAAACCTTAAAAGATGCCACTAATGAGGCCATTAGAGATTGGATTGGAAACCCAGAGGACACCTATTATTTAATAGGTTCTGTGGTAGGACCTCATCCTTATCCAGATATGGTAGCCCAACTGCAGGCAATAATTTCTAAGGAAATAAAAGAACAACTTAGGGCAAAAACCGGTCAAGAGAACCCTACTCATGTAATTGCATGTGTGGGAGGTGGATCCAATGCTGCCGGGGCCTTTTATCATTTTATGAATAGCCCTAAAGTAAAATTAATTGCAGTAGAAGCGGCAGGGAAGGGTGTGGACTCTGGAGAGAGTGCAGCAACTTCTCAACTTGGAGATACCGGAGTTCTTCACGGTTCAAAGACACTTTTAATGCAAGATGAATTCGGGCAGGTAATTGAGCCTTATTCCATTTCTGCAGGATTGGATTACCCTGGTGTGGGACCACTTCATGCACATTTGTTCGCCAGCGGTAGAGCTGAGTTTATGAATGCGACGGATCAAGAGGCTATTGAAGCTGCTTTTGAACTTACTCAATTGGAAGGGATTATTCCAGCCTTAGAAACAGCTCATGCATTAGCTGTGCTTGGAAAAATGGAATTTAAGCAAGAAGATGTCGTAGTGTTGAACCTATCGGGTAGAGGAGATAAAGACTTAGCTACCTATATCAAATATGTCAAATAATGAACGAAGTAAAAAAAGCCATTGTAGAGAAAAAAGGAAATGTAGGGTCAATTTTTTTTACAGCAGGATTTCCTAAGCTTGATGACACACAAGAAATTCTATTGAAACTTCAAGCTTCAGGTGTAGATTTTGTAGAAGTAGGAATGCCTTATTCAGATCCTATGGCCGATGGACCAACAATACAAGATTCTTCTAGTGTTGCTCTAGATAATGGGATGAATTTATCGCTTTTGTTTGATCAATTATTGGGGATCAAAGATCAAATTCACATTCCTCTGGTCCTTATGGGTTACTTCAATCAAGTATTGAAATTTGGAGTAGATGAATTTCTTGAAAAGGCTCAAGCTTGTGGGATTCAAACCTTGATACTTCCGGATCTTCCAATGATAGAATATCAGAATATATATAAAGAGAAATTTGCAAAATATGGCATTTCTAATGTCTTCTTGATTACCCCTCAAACCTCAAAAGAACGTATTAAATTAATCGATCAAATGAGTGATTCTTTTATTTATGTCGTTGCCTCTGCGAGTATTACTGGAACTACAGGGGACCCAGTGAAACAACAGGAGTCGTATTTTCAGAGGATTGCACAAATGAATCTAAAAAGCCCACAGGTTATTGGGTTTGGAATTTCTAATTCAGAAGGTTTCCAACGCGCAAATCGCTTTCTTGATGGCGCCATAATTGGTTCTGCCTACATCAAATCACTAAGTGCAGATGGGGTCGATGGAACTGAAGATTTTGTAGCTTCAATTATGTCATAAATTTGTATATTGTTTGGCGTTAATTCAAAACGCCAAACATTATGCAAAAGCTTACACTGCTTATGATGTCCGTTTTTTTAAGCGGACTTTCTTTTGCTCAAAATTCTATTATTCGCACCCCTAGTCTAAGTCCTGATGCCCAGCATTTGGCTTTTTCTTTCCAAGGAGATATTTGGGTGTATAATTTTGAGCGTGAACAATCTCAACGTTTAACTGTCCATCAGGCTTATGAATCGAATCCTGTGTGGAGTCCAGATGGAAGTGAATTAGTTTTTGCTTCGAATAGAAAAGGCTATGTAGATCTATTTAAAGTAGCTCTTAAGGGTGGGAATCCAGATCAACTTACGTATTATCCTGCTTCAGATTATCCTTCGGCTTGGACAGAGGACTCTGGGATTATATTCTCTACTTCTAGATTGGGAAAAGGAGCAGAGAAAGAAGCTGAAGTGTTTGCTGTTTCTTCTAAGGGAGGAACTCCTCAAAGAATGATGCAGTCCTTCGGTACTGCGGCGGTTTTGTCTCCCAACGGGAAGTTTATTGCCTTTGAAAAAGGCTATTGTAGAATTGCGCGTGAAGATTATGACGGACCGGCTCAAAGAGATATCTATGTGTATAATAAGGAGACCGGAGCTTACCATCAAATCACAAATTCTACTAAGAATGATCACAGTCCTCGATTTGATGCGCAAGGGAATTTGTATTTCATCAGTGCTTCAAGTGGCCGCTATAATGTATATGCTGCTACATTGGATGATCAAGGAAAAACGGATGTTCCTTTTAAGGCTTTAACAAATGAAGAGAAAAATGGAGTAATTTCTTATGATGTTTCAGATAATGGGAGCTTGTTCTACAATGCTGGTTTTGAATATCACTTAATAGATTCTTCGGGTGAGTCCAAGGCGTTGACCTTAAGTTTTGACGCGGATCAACGTTTTGATGATAGCAAGCACATGATTGCTACGCGAGGGATGCGCGATTTTGATGTGTCTCCGAATAATAAGCTTATTGCTTATGAACTAGACGGTGAGATTTTTGTGAAGAAGAATGATAAGGAAAATACTTTTAGCAATAATGTTTCCAAGTCTGATGCAAGAGATCAAAGCCCACGTTGGATCTCGGATGAGGTTCTTATGTTTGTTTCGGACCGTTCAGGACAGAATGAACTCCACTTTGTAAGCTCTTCTGAAAAAAGCGTTGGCTTGGAGCGTAGTTTGAAGTTGTCAACTAAGAAAGTTACTCAAAGCTCTTCTGATGTATTTAATCCTTCGGTTTCTCCTAATGGAAAGAAAGTAGGGTTTCAAATAGGAAGAGGGGACTATGTTATTGCCTATATTAAAGAGGGAGGGTTAGATGCTCCTAAACTTATGTCCCAAGGTTGGGCAGCTCCTTCAGGAGTAAGTTGGAGTCCTGATTCTAATTTTATTGCGTATAGCCAAAATGATTTAGATTTCGATACAGAGGTTTTTATACAATCTGTTTTAGATCCTTCTAAGAAGTACAATGTTTCTATGCACCCTAGATCGGATCGCAACCCAGTATGGAGTCCAGATGGTCGTAAGCTTGCCTTTGTTTCTAACAGAAATGGAACTAGAGGTGGTGGAGCAAATTATGATGTATGGATGGTCTTTTTGAGAAATTCTGATTGGGAAAAAACCATGACAGACTTCGATCAAGGGAGTTATTATCCAGAGGAAGAATCAAAAGATGCTTCTGTGCAAGTCACAATCGATTCGGATGAAATATATAACCGACTATGGCAAGTAACTTCTTTAGTTGACGATGAACGCAATCCGGTATTTTCTACGGATTCTAAAAATATTTATTTCACGGCAACTAATCCTACTAGCAAAAGATCTAATGTTTTTAAAATTAATTGGAATGGAAAGTCAGGAAAAGAAGTCAAAGGAGCTTCGAGCCCATTTAGAATCAAAGCCTATAAAAAAGATCTATTTATCTTAAGTGCTTCAGGACTTAAGCAATTAAATCCTAAAACCGATAAATTAGCCTCAAGACCTTATAAGGCTGAATACGACATACACTTTAAAGCCCGTAATGCTCAGGTTTTTGACGAAGGAGTACGAGCCTTGACTGCAGGATTCTATGATCCTCAGTTTCATGGTTACGACTGGACTGATTTAGTCAAAGTATATCGTCCTTGGGCTTTAGAGGCAAGTACTAAACAAGATTTTTCATTTGTATATAACTTAATGTTGGGACAATTAAATGCTTCTCATATGGGGTATAGAGGATCTACACCTGAAAAAACCAACAGTGATCAAATTGGTTTGCTAGGAGTAGAGGTGAAGAACAGTCCTAAGGGTTATGTGATAGAGTATGTCCTTCCTGGAAGTATAGCGGATAAATCTAAGGCTAGGTTAAAAAAAGGAGATGTAATCACCTTGATTAACGGTGAAAAGCCTTCTGGAAATACTAACTTTTACAGTTATTTCCGAAATCAAATTGACAAGGAAATGCTTATTGAGATTGATGGTGAGAAGGAATTGGTCCTTAGAGCCGAGTCATCTTCAAAAGAGAGGCTCTTGGCTTATAATGCATGGGTGAAGGAATCTCAGAAATTAGTAGATGAGTATTCTGATGGAACTTTAGGTTATATACATATTAAAGGAATGAACCTTCCAAGTTTTGAATCCTTTGAACGAGAACTTAAGGCCGCTGGATACGGTAAGAAAGGTTTGGTTATCGATGTTAGGTTTAATGGTGGTGGATGGACTACTGACCGTTTGATGGCTGTACTGAATGTTCAACAGCATGCCTACACGGTTCCAAGAGGAGCTACTGGGAATTTAGAGAAAAACAATAAAGACTTCAAAGGACATTATCCCTTTAATGAACGCGCAATTTTATCTGTAAATACTAAGCCTATAGTTGCGCTTTGTAATGAGTTCTCTTATTCCAATGCAGAGATTTTTGCCCATGCGGTTAAGAGTTTAGATTTAGGGTCAGTTGTGGGACAACCAACTTTTGGAGCTGTTATTTCCACCGGTTCTGCAAGGCTTTTAGATGGTTATGTTAGAATGCCATTTAGAGCTTGGTATGTTAAAGAATCCGGATTGAATATGGAGCACGGTCCTGCAGTTCCAGATTATATTGTGACTAATCCCCCAGGGTCTAGGGCTCGTGGAGAAGATCCTCAATTGAAAAAGGCTGTAGAAGTATTAATGTCGGAGATTGAGTAGATTAATAAAGTATAAGAAAAAAGCCCAAGTCAGTTGACTTGGGCTTTTTTGATGCTTTTTATTTCTGACTGTAAACCAGTGAACCGTTTACATAGGTGTATTGGACCTTGGTTTTAGGGAGCTCAGCTTCCTGAGCAGTCATTAGGTCTGTGTCAAGGACGGTAAAGTCAGCGTATTTACCCACTTCAATACTTCCTTTTTCAGCTTCTTCAAAATTTGAATAAGCAGCCCATATGGTCATTCCTCTTAAGGCTTGTTCTCTAGAGAGACCATTCTCTTTTTGGAATCCGTTCTCAGGATAAGATTTAAGGTCTTTTCGAGCTACTGCCGCATAGAAGGTGTAGAATGGATTTACATTTTCTACAGGGAAATCTGTTCCTAAGGCTACTCGACCATTTTCTTTTAAAAGTGCCTGATAGGCGTAGGCAGTTTTGATACGCTCAGAACCTATCCTGTCTTCTGCCCAATACATGTCAGAAGTGGCATGTGTAGGCTGAATAGAAGGAATGATTTGTTTGAAATAGTGGAAATCCTCTGGTGATACAATTTGAGCATGCTCTATACGCCATCTTCTGTCCTTTTTACCCATAAGAACCTTAGCGTAGGTTTCAAGCACTAGGTGATTGGTAGAATCTCCGATCGCATGAGTATTCATCTGAAATTCAGAATTTGCAATACGAGATGCCGTGGATTTAAAACGATCTACCGAATTAACTAAGGCTCCATAGTGCTGGTGTCTGTCAGAATAAGGTTTCCTTAAGGCGGCTCCTCTTGAACCAAGAGCTCCGTCACCATAGAATTTAAAAGAACGTACATTGAGCAGTGGTGTCTTAGAAATTCCTTTATCTAAATAATAATCTAAGTTGGCATCATCAGCGGAAATCATCGCATACATTCTTATTTGTAAATCCTTGGTTTGATTCAAAGAATCTATAAGTTCAATAGTGTGACGAGGTAATCCGGCATCGTCAACAGTAGTAAGTCCGTAGGAAAAGCAGATTTCTTGTGCAGTTTTAAGAATTTGTATCTGCTCGGTTCTGCTGGCTGCTGGGATGGCATTGTATATCGGGTCCATGGCGGCATCAATAAGAACACCAGTCATTTTTCCTTGATCATCTAACATAATTTCTCCACCAGCTACTTTTGTTTGAGCATTTAGAGAAGTAAGGTCAAGTGCAGCTTGATTCACAAGTAAGGCATGGCCGTCCACTCTTGTAATAGCTATAGGTGTATCAGGGAAGAGTAGGTCTAAGGTGTCTTTTGTTGGGAATTTTTTTATTTCCCAATCATTTTGATCCCATCCACGACCGGTAATAAAGCTCAAGTGATTTTGTTCTTGAAAAGAAACTATTCTCTGAACGACTTCCTTATAACTAGTGGCTCCTTCGAATCTAACTGTTTGTTCAAACTGCCCCATGCCATAAAAATGACAATGTGCATCAATAAGCCCAGGGACTACTGGAGCTCCTTTAAGGTCAACTACTTTTCCTTGATAGTTGGAAGCGATTTGCTCGTTGGTTCCCACTGCGACGAATTTTCCATCTTTAACCGCAAAAGATTCGGCAGAGGAAAACTCGGAGTCGACCGTATAAACTTTTGCATTGCTAATGATTAAATCCACCGACTGGGTCTTAGGACTACAGTTGTAAAGCGTAATTGCTACAATCGCGAGTAAAATTCGTTTCATGTCTTTAGTTTAAATGAGTATCTATTAGATAAATCAAAGAGGCCATTGAGGCTGATCCGAGAACCAATTCTCTTCTATTTACCTTATCAAAAGTATCTTGACTAGAATGGTGATAATCAAAGTATCGTTGTGAATCTGGACGGTATCCCATCAGGGCAATTTCTCCATTTTTAAGTGGACCTATATCAGCACCTCCACCACCTGTTGTGAACTGATTTGCACCATAAGGAGCAAAAATTGGAGCATAAGACATAAGTGTTTTATAAAGTGGACTACTTGGGTCTACACTAAATCCTCTAGGAGTATGTCCACCTGCATCAGATTCCATAGCGGCTAGGTGTTTTTCGTTCAGACGTTTTGCCTCTTCTGCATACTTAAGACCTCCTCTTAAACCATTTTCTTCGTTCATGAATAGAACGGCTCTCAAGGTATGTTTAGGTTTAATCCCGGTTTTTTGAAATAAGTTCAAAACCTCCATAGATTGTACCACCCCAGTACCATCGTCATGGGCTCCATCTCCTAAATCCCAAGAATCTAAATGTCCACCAATGGTGATATAAGTATCAGGATATTCAGAACCTTTAAGTTCACCAATAACATTAAATGATGGTGCATCTTCTAAGGTTTCACAATGTTGTTCTAAGAAGACCTTTAAGTTTTGATCAGCCTTTAAACTTCTACTTAATTTTTCAGCTGAAGCTGTTGAGATGGCAGCCGCAGGAATAAATTGATCTTCGCTGAGGTCTCCATAGCTCATAGTTCCTGTGTGAGGGTATGGGTCAATATTAGAACTCATCGATCTTACGATAACCGCAACTGCTCCATACTTTCCAGCTACAGCAGCTCCTCCTACACGTTGGTCAACACATCCTCCGTAAGCAGCAAAAGTATTAATAAGAGTTCCGTCAAAAGGACGGTTAAAAAAGACAATTTTCCCTTTTAAAGCATCACCAAGTTCTTCGGCTTCTTCTATAGATTTGACTTCGATCACCGGGGCGCTCAGACCACCCTGAGGACTGGCAACAGAACCTCCCAAGGCACACACTTCCATATTAACCGTCTTTCCATTACTGGTAAAAGAAGCTTTTTCTTGTGCTCCTCGAACCCAGTGTGGGACCATTACAGGTTGCAGATATACAGTGTCGAATTTAAGGTCTCTCATAAGTTGAGCTCCCCATTGTACTGCTTCTTCAGCTTGAGGTGAACCGCTTAATCGCGCTCCTACGTTCTGAGTTAAGTCTCTTAACCAGTTGTAAGAATCACCCTTGCTAAGGGCCATGTCGTAAATCTGTTTAATTTGTACAGAATCAAGATCTCTTTGAGCTTGGTCTACGGTTTCGATAGTTTTGTGTTGGCAAGAGCCTAGCATTAGACCAGCGAGTAACACATAAAGGGTAGTTTTCATATTAGTTGAATTTATAGCTTAGACCTCCTAATATTTGGAAGCCTTGGGTTTGATAATCTGAGAATTCCTGATAATTGTTATTAAGGAGGTTATTCAGTTTTAAATGCACCGAAAATTGTCTGCTAAAATGATAGTTGAATTGAAGATTTATATCCACGAAACCTTCATTTTCCACTAAATCATAATCGATCGCTCCTGCCTGCATATAACGGTCATAACTCTTAGAGTTCCCGAAAAGTGTGAACTGACTGTCCCATTTAGCACCTTGATAATTCAAGCGTAAAAAAGATTTAAAGGGAGCCTGGTTGTAAAAGTAATCCAGGGTTTCCATTTGGTAGTCGTTATACTGGGCAGAGAATTCTAGAAGTAATTCATCTGTAAGTTGTCCTTCTACTAAAAACTCAAAATAGGTTGTTTTCACACCATCATAAAGTGCTTGGAAAGAGTTTCCGAATTGATACGCATAAACGGGATTTACTAGAGCTTCGTTTTTGCTAAATACGACTTGATCTTCCGTGTTTTTGTAACCAATATTTAGTCCCAGTTCAAAACGATTGCTGAAACTTGATGCAAATTGAACCTGAGCATCATAAGAACTATAGGTCGGTTTTAAATCATAGCTCGGTGCTAAATAGGGATTCATGTGATTGAACTGTCCTATAGAATTAGGATTGAAATCACCTTTTAATTGTGCCCCAAGCACAAAGCTATCCGAGGCATTGAATCGGGCAAGCACCTCAGGGATGAAATAAAAGTTACCCTCTGAGCTGTTAAGATCTTGGAAGAAATGCATATCGAAACCAGCACTTAAATAGAATTTATTCCATGAAGACCAAGCTAAACTAGCCCCCGTGGACATGTCAAAATTTTGATAAGTGTATGGGTTGTCAATCTCTGGATCTGCATAAGTTCTTGCAAAAGAAGTATTTTGATATCTGAAGTTCAAAGGTATCTGTACCTCGGTATCATTCCATTCAAGATCCCAGCCTATGCCAAGGTTTGTGATGAATTCTTGGGAATCAAAATTGTCAAAATTTGTTTGAATATCAAGATGTGATTTTTGAAAGAAAAAATCCTGAAAATCTGCCTTTAAGTTCAGTGCAACCCCTTGTGAGTTGTGAAGTTGATTTATGAGATCTAAATCTTGTTCGTTTATAGTTGTGGGAGTTCCATACCAAGTTTGTCCTCTGAAACTATAAGATAGGGCATTGTTCCAATGTATAAGTTTTCCTTCCGTTTGATGACTCAATTTTAAATCACCTCGATGTGAAATGGCGTCTTGTGTGAGGTCGGGGATCCCGTTTTGAGCACCGTAATAAAACGTACTTAAGTCAAAATACTGCTCGCCGGCTTGCTTTTGAAAGAGCCCTATGAATTCTGGAAGGCCATTGCTGCCATATCCAGTATAAAGGTAATTCTGAAAATCTCTAGGCCGTTCAAATATCGGTAATTTATAGATCGATCCCTTTTGTGGATTAAAGGTGGAAGCTACCGTAACGGGAAGAATTTGATAATTCAAGGTTTGTGGCTTCGCTGTTTCTAAGTCCGCATTGTTAACATCGGATTGTATTCTATAAGCCTCTTCTACTTGAGGATTGTATGATGTTTTAACGTTGATCACCTGAGTGTTCAAGCTGTCAATTTCTTGGGCAAAACTTGTTGCAATGGAGCAAAACAAGCCTAGGATGCAAAGGTTAATTTTTTTCATTGTTCGCTTTGGCTTTAAGTTTGTCTAATTGCTGTTGTGCACGTTTGTGTAAATCTGGAAAACGTTCATAGTTCTTGATCACGGATTCTAAAATATAAGTGGCTTGGAAAGGGTCGTCCAGGGCTTCAAAATTCGTTGACATCGTAAGAAGTCCTTTTGCTCCCCAGTAGGGGTAATTCGAACTCTGCTTAATGAGCTTTTGAAGACTTTCATTAGAAGCTTCGTAGTTCTTATTTAAATTCTGTTGAAGTGCGATATAGTATAAAGCAATCGCCTTAGCTTCTCCTTTTAATTTTGGTTCGATTTCAGTAAAAATCTTAGCGGCCTGACCGTATTGTTTTTTGAGTACAGCACCCCTTGCTTTTGCGTATTTAGCTTCATCCACTAAATTTTTATTCTCAGGCTTGGAAGCCAAAACCTTTTCCGCATAGCTAGCAGCTTTTCCATATTCTTCTAAAGAAAGATAAGCCTTCATAATATTGGATTGAGCAAACTCATCCAGAGTTTTAGAACTCGCTAAGTTTTCAATGGTCTCCAAGACCGGTAGGGCACTATTCCAATCTCCTTCTTCCAAATAAATCAAGGCTAGCTTTTCTGCAGATTTTAAGCGAAAAGAATTGCTTTTTTCTGCTAAAACTTCGTTGAAATAGGCTTTTGATTCCTCATATTTCTCCAATTGATAAAGAGATTGTGCCAAGTAATAGTTAGCAGCAATCTTCTTGGAGCCTTCAGGGTATTTAGCAAGATATTTTTTAAAGAGTTCTGAGGATTGTTGAGGTTTTTGTTCTAAGTATTTCTGTTCTGCTGAGGTATACATCCCTCTAGCTAGATCATCATCCGAATAAGAAATATAGCCTAAGGATTTAACCCATTTAGCATAGTTTTCAACCTGGCCTAAATCAATATAGACTTGCTCAACATTCTTAATGGCCTGAGAGGCTTCTTCTGAGTCTTTATAGTTGCTTGCAAGAAACTTAAAAACACTGAGTGCTTCTTGATTTTTTCCCTCGTTATAGTAAATTAATCCTTCCTTTAATAAGGCTCGACTGGCATAGATAGAGTTGGGGAAAGTTGCTATGAGTTTTTGGAAGTTTTTTGCCGCCTTGGCATTTTGTTTTGCATTTGCCAGAGCTGAACCCAATTCAAAATAGGCATCGTCACGATATTTTGAGCGAGGGAATTTTTTATCAAACTCCGTTAAAGAACTGATCTTAGTATCTTTTTTACCAACTAGACCATAGCATAAGGATTTTTGATAATAGGCATAATCCTGATCCTGTTTCTTAGCTGCGAGTACCTTGTTATAAGACTGCATAGCCTTCCAATAGTCTTGTTGAACGAAATAGGCATCTGCAATTCTCAAGTGTGCATCTATTTTTCGTTCTGCATTTGCTGGACTTGTTCCTATGAATTTTTCAAAATTAGAGATGGCCTCTTGATATTTTTCAAGTTTAAATGCGGCATATCCTAAATTGTAAGTAATTAAATTTTGCTCATAAGTAGCACTGTGATTTTTCAGGGCATTGAATTTCTTGTAGCGCTCATAAGAAGCTTGATAATTCTCTATCAAATAGGCAGATTCTCCAGCCCAGAAATAGGATTTTGCACGTATCGCTAAATTTGCTTTGGAACGGCTTGCCTGATCTAAGAAATTAAGAGCTTCTTTGAATTTTCTTTGATTGAAAAGTTCCATACCCTTAAGGGCCAAAACCTCTCCGTAAACCTCCTCATTTTTTTTAATTCCTGCTCTTTGAATATACTGTATTCCACCGTCGTAATTTTTTTCTCCAATAAAAGCTTGAATCATTAGGGTGTTCATTTGTGTCCAATGTGCAGAGCTTGGGTATTTCTTTAAAAAGCTTGATATGACCTCAGTAGTAGGTTCATAGGGATTCCCGATGTCATAACTCAGCTTAGCATAGTTGTAATAGGCGTCTTGGGTAATTTCCTGAGAAAACTCTAACTGACTCGCATTTCTAAAAGCATTGAGTGCCTCACTTTTCTTACCAAGTTTAAGGTAGACCTCTCCTAAATGGTAATAAGCGTTTTGAGCAATTTGGTCAGAACCTTCGGTGATCTTATTAAATTGATCTAGGGCTTTTTCATAGGAACCACTTTTATAGTAGGTGTATCCGAGCATATAATAATGACTCTGATCTACCTTAGCACCTGCTCCCTTATAGCTTTCTAAATAAGGAGCGGCTGTTTGATAGTCACCTAAATTGAAATAGGATTCTCCTAAGACTTTTGCGATGTTCTTTTTCTGAATACCACGGGACTTAGGGTAGAGGGTTTGCCCACGACTTATTGCCTTGTCAAAGGCCCCTGCTCGGAATTCGATATCCAATAAAATATAGGAGATATTCTTCATTCCACTTTCGTTCAAATAGCGTTCTGCCTCTTTATAATTTTCCTTCATATAGGCCAGGTATCCGTAATAATAGGCCTTCTCTGCAGCAAAAAACTCATAAGTCCTCAAACGCTTTAAAAGTGCTTCTGCCTTAACATAATCCTTTTGTAAGATATAAGAAAACACTTGTTTTAAAGCTAAAACTTGTTGCTGTCTGATTTCTAGATTTAAGCCGGAAGCCTTTTCATAAAAATTGACAGCCTGGGCATAATCACCGTTTTTAAAATAATAATTACCTAGAGCCTGAACACCTTGGTCATAATATAATCCAGTGAGTTGTTTTTCTAAAAATGAAGTCATCTCCATCTCTGCAGCGGGATGATTGTTTTTTAATTTAGAATTGATCAGTTTAAACTCTTGGTTTAATTTAGAAATTGGACTTGCCGTTTTATGGTAGTCTAAGATGTTTTCTGAAATCTCATAGGCGCTATCGTCGTATAATTGAGAACCAACTAAGTATTTATTTATGCCTTCTTGCTGTTCTTTAGAAGATTGCCCAAGTGCACTCAAAGATAATAGCCCAAGAAGTAATAATTTAGGTTTGAAAATTTGATCTTTCATCTATTCATTTAATAATTCGTTCATAAAACTATTGAATTCCTCTACATATTTCTCGTAGTATATTCCGGTCGCCGGACCCGTGAATCCGGTATGTATCTTGCGTACTTCTCCTTTTTTGTCAATGAAAATTGTCGTTGGAAAAGAAATGATTTTATTGAGCATAGGAAGGGTTTTTGCCGCTTCTGCTTTATTTGAGGTTCCTGCAATCACGAAATCATAAGGAACATTTAACCGTTGTTTCATGGTTTTTACGCGTTTTACAGCATAGTCAAAGTCGTCTTTTGCTTCATATGCTAGTCCCAGAATTTCAACATCTGCCCCTTGATGTTTAGACATCCAGTCGCTGTAAAATATAGTCTCATCCATACAATTCGGACACCAAGTCCCGAAAATTTGAAGCAAGACTACTTTGTTTTGGAATTTTGAGTCACTGAGTTGCACTGTATTTCCATTTAAATCGGGAAAGGCAAACTCTATTCTGTCATATCCTTTTTTGAGATAAGTAAGACTGTTGGCGTCTCCAAGTTTAGCTTCCGAATCAGGAACAGCATCCCAGGTTGCATGATAGGATTTTCCAGAATAAAAACTTCCATGGAGTCTCCCGTCCTGGGAACGCTCTGCGTCAAAAATAAATGCGTGATTTCCATCAAAGGTATACAGTTGCATTTGCTGGTCATTTGCATAGCCTTCAAGATATCTATAATCTCCTGTTTCTGTTAAGAAGGTTCCCTTAAAAAGTCCATCAACGGTTTGGAAGATTCCGATAGCTGGATAGCTACTTCCATCTTCTTCAGTGAAGTTTACCCTGTAGGTTCCATCAAAATGAGTGCTTGTTGTAGTTTTTGAAACTCTGTTTCCATCTTCTGCATAAGTTCCTTCAAAAGGGAGTGTATAATCCTTGATATAGTTTTTTGTAAAACTTCCCTTGAGTCCATTTTCGGTAATTTTAGCCTTAAGCTCACTGTCAAAAATGTGCAAAGGAAGACTTAGTATTCCAGAATCAATACTGAAATTTTCTATGGGGAATGACTCTTCTCCGTTGATCAAATTGATTTCATTAACAGGATTTCCTTTGAGTTCAAGTACAAAGGGAAGCTGTGTTCCCTGAAGTGAAATTTCTGACTTGATAAATCCTTCGTGGAGTTGGGGATTGTCATTTGAATCACAAGATATTATGAATCCTATGAATAGAATTAGAACCAGGATAGAGGTTTTTTTCATGAAGCTTGGTTGTTTAACAGTAAATATATAAATATTTGGATTGATAGATGTGAAATAAACTCAAGGTTTATTAAGTTTGTGAAAAGCAAATTGAATATGAGTCAAACCATATTGCATTTTAACAATGCATCGATCTATCAGAAAAGAAACCTTATCTTATCTAATGTCAATCTAAAGTTGAATAAGGGCGAGTTTATCTACCTTATTGGAAAGACAGGGAGTGGTAAGTCGAGTTTAATGAAAACACTCTATGGTGATTTGCCTTTAACTCAAGGTCAGGGAAGCATCGTGGATTTTGATTTGTCTAAATTAAAGACCAAGCAAATCCCTTATCTAAGGAGAAAGATTGGTATCGTCTTCCAGGATTTTAAATTGCTTAATGATCGAACGGTTTTTGAAAACCTGAAGTTCGTTCTCAAAGCAACGGGTTGGAAGTCAAAAAAAGAAATGGAAGCTAAGATCAACGAGGTTTTAACCAAGGTTGGAATGCAGACCAAATCATTTAAGATGCCATTCAACCTTTCGGGAGGAGAGCAACAACGCGTTGCAATTGCAAGAGCTTTGCTTAACGACCCAGAATTGATTTTGGCTGATGAGCCTACTGGGAATTTAGATCCCAAAACCTCACAAGAAGTGATGAATCTCTTAGAAGAAATTAATCAATCAGGGAAATCTATATTAATGGCTACCCATGATTATTCACTTATTTTGAAATATCCTCATCGCATGATCAAGTGCGAGAATGCTTCTTTAATGGAAGTAAGAGCCAAGTCTGATTCCCAATAATTAAAGTATTTAAAACAAAAAAACCGAAGCTTGAGGGCTTCGGTTTTTCTTTTTATTTCAATTTGGATTAATAAGACCACATAATTCCAATTCCAAAACTTATTCCTTGAACACCGTCTATAGTAGCATAGGTGTCACTTGAATTAGTTGAGTAATTATAAGCAGCATTTGCATATACTCCAAACCCATTACTGTAAATATATTCTATCCCTAGTTCAGGTCTTGCCATGAATCCCCAGGTTGGATCTTCGTGTTGGAAAATATTGAAATAAGAAACAGAATTAATATAGTTTGTTCCCAATCCAATCCCTATATAAGGTTTGATTGATTCAGAACTGGATAAATAGTAATTCGCATGCGCTAAGATAGGAAGCTGTTTCATTTGCCTCACCATGTCTGTATAGATAGACGATCCATCTGAGTCCGTATATACCGCTCCAGGAACATATTCTTCTAAAGTATTCCACCCTAAAGAGAGTCCAACGGAAACATTTCTTCTAGTAAAGTATCTATATTCAGCTCGACCTCCATTCACACTGGTTTTTCCAATGAAGTCATTAGAAAGAGGAACGTTGATGTCCCAGCTGATTAAAAATTGAGATTTGTCATAATAAGTATAAACTCGATCTCCTTCTTGTGCCATCATAGTGTATCCAAAGCCCAAGAAAATTGCTAAAGTAATTAGTTGTTTTTTCATAATTAGTTTTGAATATATGGTGATTGGTCAAAAGCCTGGTCAATAGACTCTAAAGCTCTGTTTACATTTGTTTGTTCGTAACTACTCATCACACCAAAATTGATGTCGTTCCAAATGGCACGAATATTTTGATTTTCTGGAGCGTTTTCTAGATCAAACAATTCAACATTTAAGGTTCCTACATCATAAGTGTAGTAGCTACAGAATGGATAGTAATATCCATATCCTGGATAACCCCACCAATATGGAGGGTAGTATCCTGGGTATCCCCACCACCATCCAGAACAAACTTGCCCTAGATTTTTGTTTTGTATGATACTGGTCATGATTCCTAGATCAGGGTTTTGATCCCTTTCTACAAAAACATAACCTCTTTGATTCATGTGTTCTTTGATGCGATTCACAATTTGATCCGCAACGTCTCCGACTAATATACTGTCGTTTGGTTTACTTGTGATATTGATAATAGTGTCTGAAATATGATAAGTTTGGTAAGAACTGAAATCGGCTTCGTCGTCAAAGTCAGTGGCTACCACTAAATCATATTCCAACTCTTCTGTATTGGGATTCTTGTAGCAGGATACTGCTAACATAGACCCAAGAATAAGAAGGGCGAAAAGTTTTAAGTGTTTCATAGTGTTTTAGATTGATTCTTATAAGTAAAAATAACAAAAAACTCAGAATTCTGAAGGTTTTAAGCAAACCTTAAGGTATTTTAACATTTATTCCTTTTACTTCTGAGTAGGTTTCTTTTTTAATCCTTTACCCCAATTCGGATAATACCTTAGTCTTAAGTAGAATGCGTTTATTGGTGCACTTGGTTTGAAGAATATTTGCTGTTTTTGCCAAGTAGTTTCAATTCTTACTTTTTGATTTCTGTTAAAGCTTCGTTCTATACCTAAAGAAAGTCTTGACTGTTCACCTATAGAATTACTCGCGTCGCTAGTGGCTCCGAAAAGTTCAAAACTCAAATAGGTTTTCCACCAGTTGTGATGGTTTTCAAGCCATGTTCTGTAGGAATAGGAGAACGTGAATTTATATCGGACCCTGAAAGTGAAGTCAAAATTATTCTCGGTAGTATTCCAGGCCATTTGTTCTTCAAATCGCACGTAGTGGTTAAGTTTAAAATATTGAGTATTAGGCCAGTTTGTGCCTATTCCTTGGAAGGGTCTGAGTTCATAGATGTCTTGTCCGTCTTCGGAATTTTCAAGGGTAATGAAATTTCCCACACCTGTGGTTAAATAATAGTGTTTAAAGGTTTTTTTTACCCCTGGTCGGACTACGAAGCGGTTCCAATTATCTTTACTGAAATCAACACGATATCCTAAATCACCATAATAAATAAGGTTGTTTTCTTGCTCATAAGAGGGGTTTACATCAAGCCAAAGCTGAGAAGTGGATTGAGCATGGATCGAAGAAAGACTTGAGAAGCACATAGCAACAAGTGCCAAATGCTTGAGAGTCTGTTTAAAAGTTGAAATGTCGATGATATTACTCAATATTATTTACTTGCGGGTGATAAATATAAATTTACGGAAAATTTTCAAAAGGGGAGGTTTTGTTTTTGGGGATTTTTTAGGGTGATATATTTAAAACGAATTGGTCCACCGTAAAAGATATTGTCTTCAGAGGATGTAAATATATGTAGGATTATTTTAGTAAGTTAAGTACTTATATGAGCTCTTTTTTAAGTACTTTTTATTACCTTTGTACTATGGAAACAGTAAATTATACAGACTTTCGTTCTAACCTAAAGCATTGGTTCGATAAAGTAATTGACGATGTTAGTGATATTATTATAAAACGTAAAGGTGGTAAGGACCTTGTTTTAATATCATTGGATGAATACAATTCACTCAAGGAAACAACCTATCTGTTAACAGGAAAAAATAGAGATGTTTTATTAAACTCTATCAAAGAGCTGGAATCGGGAAATGGTGTGGAAAAAGACTTGATTGAATAGATGAAATTAATCTGGTCTACGACTTCTTGGCAAGATTATTTGTATTGGCAGACTGTTGATAAGAAAATAGTAAAGCGAATTAATACGCTTATCAAAAGTTGTATGCGAACACCTTTAGAAGGGGTAGGAAAACCCGAAGCTTTAAAAGGAGACTTACAAGGTTATTGGTCAAGGAGAATAACATCAGAGCATCGATTGGTTTACAAATATGAAAAAGACCGGTTATTGATTGCAGCTTGTCGTTATCATTATGGGAAGTGAAATCTCTATAAATTGTAGTTGATGTGTGTTGTGCTGTAAGCGCAGAGAGAAGATCTATTAGTGAAGTTAAAAAGAGTTTTGGAGGAAGAATGGACTGTGGTGGAAATCCTTAAATTAGAACAGAATCTACAAGACCTTTTAAATCGTATAAGTATATAACCTAAAATCTGTCCAAACAATTGGGGACACATCATTGAGTGCTATTTAATATGTTTATGTAACATAAAAACTTTAAATTACCTTTGTAATAATTAAAATGACTACTTATGAATATTGAATCCACAAAATTAGAGTTGATGCATCTTTTACTGCAAACGCAGAGAGAAGACCTTTTAGCAAAGCTAAAAATGGTTTTTGAGGAAGAGCAAGAAGATTGGTGGAAGGAAATGTCTAAAGATGAACGAGAAGAGATTAGAATAGGTTTAGATCAATCGGATAAGGGCAATTATAGTACTAACGAAACAGTAATGAAACGTTTTGATAAATGGCGTTAAAAATTGTTTGGACACCTCAAGCTGAAAGAGGTTTAGATAAAGTATTGGAGTATTTAGAAGAAGAATGGACTGTGATGGAAATCCTTAATCTAGAACAGAATCTACAAGATCTTTTATATCGCATAAGTAAAGATATAAATTTCATAAACCAACTTTATTAGAGGAATGCTTTTTTCTTCTGAAAATCTAGTGTGTTAGAAATTAATTTTTAGAGATGGACCCGCAATCATTAAAAAGTTGGTTGAAGTAATAAAGTGATATGAGAATACTGCTTTTTTCGTTTAAAACTGATTTAAGCCCAATATTTCGGAACAAAATTAAAGTGTGCTTTTAGATCTATATCAGATGAATAAATAGCAATATAAAGCTTAAGAGAGGGGTGTTCTTATGCTAACAATGTTTTATTATAAGAAGGGGTGCCGGTGGCACTTGGGGGGCTGTTCCACCTGGCGGTGAAAGGCGCGTTTTTGTGCTGTTCCACCTGCGGTGAAAGGCGCGTTTGGAGTGGCTATTACATCTGCGATGTAAGGCGCTGGAGATTGGTGTTATAGGAACATTTGAAATTGCACCTGTGGTGTAATTTCGGGGTGGGGTCTAAAGTTTTTATGTCACGTCTTCGCTTCCACACCAATTGGTGAAGTTTAGTCTCGCCGGGAGATAACTGTGTTGTTCCCGAGGGTCTCCCATCCTGTAAATGACTGCGCTTCCACACCTAACGGTGTCACAGGCTAGAAAGAAGAAATCCACTCAAACCTTCGCTAAGGGAGATAACTGCGTTGTTCCCGAGGGTCTCCCATTCTGTAAATGACTGCGCTTCCACACCTAACGGTGCCACAGGCTAGAAAGAAAAATCCACTCAAACCTTCGGCTTGGTGGATTTTTTTTCTTTCTATCCTGAGCCCTACGGGCTGGAAGCTTGCGCTTAATTGTGGAGACGCCGGGAATCGAACCCGGGTCCAAACGAGCAACCGCAAAGGTTTCTACATGCTTAGTTTTTAATTAATTTTCGATGATAAGCTGACTAAAAACAATCCACTTAAAACTTAGCTTCTTTAGTTTCGATCCTGCTGCGAAGCTCAACTGGATCTAGGTTTACTTTTACGACACCTCAAATTGGAACGCCATAAACCAAGGCTTTCTGGAGGTGTAAAGCTTTCTCACCTTGTGAGACTAGGCCAATCCTACTATGATTCGGAATTAGGCAGCTAAAGCGTAATTATTTTCGCCGTTTAAAAAGTGTGAAACTAAGATTAACGAGATTTGTTTCGTTTCTCGACATGCTTACTTATTGATTTTCCCGCTGTCAAAACCAGTCGTCCCCAAAAAGTAGAATGCAAATTTAGAAAAATCTTGCGATAAATCGTTTTAAATTATCTGTATATTGTACTCCATAAACAAAATCCAAGTAACAATGAAACTAGGAATTATTCGAGAACGTAAAAACCCACCTGATAAAAGGGTAGTTCTTTCTCCAGAGGCTTGTAAAATGCTTCAAAAGGAATATCCTTCCTTAGAGATTATAGTCGAGCCTTCACCGATACGTACTTTTAAAGATCAGCAATACATGGATGCTGGGATTCAAGTAGGTGACGTAGGGGATTGCGAGGTTTTAGTTGGAGTAAAAGAAGTTCCAATTGAGAATTTAATCCCTAATAAGAAATACTTTTTCTTTTCTCATACTATTAAAAAGCAACCATATAACAGAAAATTATTGCAGGCTGTTGTTGAAAACGATATTCAATTATTTGATCATGAAGTCTTGACTAATGAACAAGGACAGCGTGTTGTTGCTTTCGGACGTTATGCCGGAATCGTCGGAGCCTTTAATGGGATTCGTGCTTATGGATTGAAAAAAGCCTTGTTTGTTTTACCTAAAGCTGAGGATTTTGTCGATCAAAAGGCCTTAATAAGTGCTTTGAGGAAAGTTGATTTAGGTCCTGCCAGAATTGTTTTAACCGGAAAGGGGAGAGTTGGTAATGGAGCAAAAGAAATGTTGGATGGAATGGGAATCAAGGAGCTTAGTTCTGATGATTTTCTAAATAATCAGTATCCACATGCGGTCTATACGCAGATTGATGTTTTAGATTACAACAAGCGCAAGGATGGACAGCTAAAGGATAAAGAGGATTTTTTTAAGAATCCACAGGACTATGAATCGGACTTTATGAAATATGCCGAATCTTCGGATTTCTTTATTGCAGGACATTTCTTCGGTGATGGTTCGCCGTATTTGTTTACAAGAGAAGATGCAAAAAGACCTGAGTTCAAAATAGAAGTTATCGCTGATGTTTCTTGTGATATTGATGGTCCGGTAGCCTCAACAATTCGACCTTCTACTATAGAAGATCCTATATATGGATATAATCCCCAAACTGAAAAAGAGGACGATTATCGAAAACTAGGGGTGATCACCGTTATGGCAGTTGATAATTTACCTTGTGAATTGCCTCAGGATGCCTCGGTTGGTTTCGGAGAACAGTTTTCTAAAAATGTTATTCCAGCTTTATTGGATGGGGATCAAAGCGGAATTCTCGAGCGTGCTCGAATGACTAAAAATAAATCACTAACCCCTCGTTACAGCTATTTAAGTGATTATTTAGCCGGTAAGGAATAAACTTTTGAATATGAAAAACATGATGTGGCTCTTTGTAGCCTTTTTGAGTTTTGGGGCCCAAGCCCAGAAAAATTCTAAGAAAACCGATAAGATGATTGTGAAGGTCATCGATACTAATTTGGTGAAAAAGCACTTATACACCTTAGCCTCTGATAAGATGCAGGGTAGAAAAGCAGGAACTCCAGGAATTGAGCTTGCAGCACAATATATAGAAGGTGTATATAAAGAGATAGGGCTCAAAACCTTTCAGGATGCACCGACCTATCGTCAGAATTTTGACCACAAAGGAATGGACTTTTTTAATGTGATTGGGATTTTGCCAGGGAAGTCTAAGCCTGAAGAATATGTTGTGATTTCTGCGCATTACGATCACTTAGGTATTGTGAGTGAAAAACGTAGGGTTGATGGAGATTCTATCGCAAATGGAGCTGATGATGACGCTTCTGGAACTGCGGCTGTAATGGCCCTTGCTAAGTACTGGAAGAAAAGAGGAGATAATGCAAGAACTATTGTTTTTGTAGCCTTCACTGCTGAGGAAATGGGCTTAGTCGGTTCTAAATATTTTGGAAAACAAGTAGACCCGAGTAAATACGTTGCGGGAATTAATATTGAAATGATTGGAAAACCTTCTAAATATGGTGAAAACACCGCCTGGCTTACTGGGTTCGAAAGAACAGATTTCGGGAAAATAATTCAGAAGAATTTAGAAGGAAGTGGATATACCTTATACCCTGACCCTTATCCTAAATTTAGATTGTTCTTTAGATCGGATAATGCAGCTTTAGCTTATTTAGGAATACCTTCTCATACTTTTTCTACCGATCCTATTGATGTAGATCCATATTATCATACAGTAAATGATGAGGTTGAGACTCTTGATATGAGAGTAGTGACCGCTACAGTGAGAGCCGTTGCAAAGGGAACTGAGTCAATTATTATGGGGGAAGATACCCCAACGAGAGTTGTTGTAGAAGATAAATAAACAGATGAAAAAAATTGTTTTTATAGTTGCTCTTATGCTGGGCTTGAACTTGAATGCTCAGGGTGTTCCAGAGGTTCAAAACGCTAAGGTGTATGAGCTCAAGGCTATGGTGTCTGAGGATAGATTGAGTTCGGATTTAGAGACCCTGGTAGGTTTTGGGACCAGACATACCATGTCTGATACCTTATCTAACACTCGTGGAATAGGAGCTGCACGTAGATGGATTAAAAAGGAATTTGATAAAATAGCTCAAGGTTGTAATGGCTGTATGGAAGTGTTTTATCAACGAAGATTGGTAAAGGGAGATTCAACTTCCAGAATATCTGTGGATACTGAAATTGTAAATGTTATTGCGGTTTTAAAAGGGAAATCTCCGACGGCTTCTTATGTAGCTATGACTGGTGACATAGATTCTAGAATTTCTGATGTGATGAATTTTACAGATGATGCACCAGGGGCAAACGACAATGCTACGGGAATTGCAGGGATTCTAGAGGCTGCACGTGTGATGTCTAGTATGGAATTTGAGAACAATGTTGTTTTTGCTGCACTTTCAGGTGAAGAGCAAGGTTTATATGGAGGGAAATTTCTCGCTGAACTCTTTCAAGAAAAACAGTGGAATGTCATTGGAGTATTGAATAATGATATGATTGGTAATATTGAGGGAGTTGATGGAGTGATCGACAATCGTGAGTTTAGAATATTTTCTGAACCAACTTCTGTAACCGATAGTCCTAGACAAGTTCGTTTGCGACGATTTTATGGAGGAGAGAATGATGGGCCGTCAAGACAACTTGCTCGTTATGTCTATGAAACTACGGATCAATACGCACCCGAACTAAGGCCAAAACTTATTTACAGGCTAGATCGCTTCGGGAGAGGAGGTCACCATAGGCCTTTTAATGATTTAGGTTTTGCAGGAGTGCGTATCATGGAAGCTCACGAGAATTATAACAGACAACACCAAGATATACGAACTGAGAATGGAATTGCTTATGGAGATGTCCTAGAAGGAGTGAATATTCCCTATCTAAAAAAGATGACTCAGGTGAATTTGATGAGTTTAGCGCGGTTGGCATGGGCACCTAATACACCGGCTGAAGTTGGTATAGGAGGAGCTGTACAAGCTGATACTTTTTTACGTTGGTCTGCATCAGAAGATCCTCAAACGATCGGATATTATATTTATTGGAGAGAAACAGATGTTTCTAAATGGGAGCATCGTATTTTTGTGTCGGAAACAGAACATACCTTGAAGGGATTTGTAATCGATAATTATCTTTTTGGTGTGTCAGCCGTAAATAAAAGTGGAGATGAATCTATCGTTCAATTTCCGAACAAAATTTTGAGATAATATGAGAGTACATTTTATAGCTATAGGAGGAAGTGCCATGCATAATTTGGCCTTGGCCCTACATTTTAAAGGGGATCGTGTGACGGGGAGCGATGATGCTATTTTTGAACCTTCTAAATCCCGCCTAGAAGCCGTGGGTTTATTACCTGAATCATTAGGTTGGGATGCGAGTAGAATTACAGAGGATATAGAGGCCGTAATTTTAGGGATGCACGCTAAGGCAGACAATCCTGAGCTTTTAAAAGCACAAGAATTAGGTCTAGAGATTTTCTCTTATCCGGAGTTTTTATACAATCAAGCACAGACTAAAACACGTGTGGTTATCGGTGGTTCACATGGTAAAACAACCATTACTTCGATGATCTTGCACGTGCTCAATTATTGGGATATGGATGTGGATTATATGGTAGGAGCTCAATTGGAAGGTTTCGATACTATGGTGAAACTAACTGATCAGAATGAATTTATGGTACTTGAAGGAGATGAATATCTTTCTTCGGCCTTAGATTTGAGACCTAAGTTTCATTTGTATAGACCAAATATAGCTTTACTAACAGGAATCGCTTGGGACCATATTAATGTTTTTCCGACTTTTGAAAATTATGTAGAACAGTTCAAACTTTTTATTGAATCTATTACAGATGGAGGAATTCTCGTTTATAATGAAGAAGACCCAATTTTAAAAGAGTTGGTGGAAAGCTCTTCCGCAATAGTGAAGAAATACCCATATAAAACTCCGGATTATGAAGTTTCCAATGAAGAGGTTTATATAGATACCAACGAAGGAGAAATTCCTTTAGAGATCTTCGGAGCACATAATATGCAGAATATGGCAGGTGCTCAGGAAATATGCTATCATATGGGTGTAGGAGAAGATGACTTTTTTGAAGCTATTTCTAGTTTTAAAGGAGCTTCTAAACGATTGGAAAAATTGTTTGAAACACAGAGTACCCTGATCTTCAAAGACTTTGCACATTCACCATCTAAAGTGGCTGCCACCACTAATGCAGTAAAGGAACAATATCCGAATAAAAATCTTTTAGCTTGTCTGGAACTACATACTTATAGTAGTTTGAACCCCGTTTTTCTAAAAGAGTATAAAGATGCTTTGAATGCGGCAGATCGAGCCATGGTATTTTATGACCCTAAGGCTTTAGAGATTAAAAAGATGCCGGCAATCTTACCAGAGCAAATTAAAGAGGCTTTTGGAAGAGAAGATTTGCAAATTTTCATAGATGCTACGGCCTTTAAAAAAGCACTGTGGGAGCAGAGCTTAGAACAAACAACACTACTGATGATGAGTAGTGGAAATTATGGAGGTTTAGACCTAAAAGAACTAAAGGCCTTGATTTAAATCAAGGCCTTTAGTTTTATATATTTCACCCTAAGGTTTAGAACTTTTTTCCAATTCCAATTCCTATAGCATAGGTTCCGTAGTTGTTAAATCGATAGTCATAAGTGAAATTGGGTGACATGTCCCAATGATCGCCAAGGTTAAACTCATACTCTGCTCCAAATCTAATAAGGTTTAAATTTTCAGATTTCTCAAATTCAACTCCGTAACCTACCACAAAGATTAATTCCTTGTAAGGCTTATACAGGGCGTCTAAGGTAACCACCAAGGGATATTCCCTATCTATAAAACTCATCTCGCCGGTTTCCACTTCATACATTTCAAGCTCTACTTCATTATGGAATCCGAGTCCCCATTTTTCATTGATCCAATACTCTAAATCTAATCCATAGGCTGGAATAGAAGTAACTTGTGTGCCTTCAGAGGTACCTTTAGGGATATAGGTGTGAGCGAGAACCAGTCCGATTCTGAAATGTTTAACCTCCTCTTCTTCCTCTTCAATTTCAATTTCTTCTTCAATAAGTACTTCCTGAGCCTGTAGTTGTGAAATTCCCATAAGCATGAAAACAGCAATAAACAGGAATTGATAAGCATTTTGTTTTATAGTCATAATATAAAAATTTAATGAATCAGGGAGGCTATGTAAAGATAAGAATTCCTAGTTTTTTCTCCAAAAGTAGGGGGTAAGTAAAATAAGTACTGTAAACAGTTCAAGACGACCAATGAGCATTAAAAATGCCGAAAACCATTTTGCAGCACTACTTAGATGAGCAAAGTTGTCTACAGGACTAACAGTTCCTATTCCTGGACCGACATTTCCTAATGAGGAAATAGTGGCACCTAAGGAAGAATAGAAGTCTAAGCCCAATAGAGTAAAAATAAATATGCTTATCAATAAGATCAATATGTATAGAACAAAGAAACTTAAGATATTGTATACAATATTGGGTTGAACTCCTTTACCATTATAACGTACTGGTATAATTGCGTTGGGATGAAGTTGTTTTTTGAGCTCCAGTAAACTGTGTTTAATCATGATTACCTGACGCACTACCTTGACTCCTCCACTGGTAGAACCTGCAGATCCTCCTACAAAGAAGAGTGTAAATATAAGGGCAAGTGCTATGGAATTCCACATGGTGAAATCAGCCGTCACGAAACCTGTAGTGGTCATGACCGTAAGTACTTGGAAGAGCCCATGTCTAAATCCGCTTTCTATTTCACCCCAAATCTTCGGGTGATGAATGCTTGATTCTAGGTTTGGGTCTTGGAAAAAGACAATACAAACGGTAAGGATTAGGGTAAATACGATTACAATTCGAGCATACCATCTGAACTCTTCGTTTCCATATATTTTTTTGAAGTTGCCCTTAAATCCAAAGTAAGTAAGTACGAAGTTCATTCCTGCAATAAACATAAAAATGGAAACAATATATTGAATCATAGGCATGTCATTCCAATAGGCCAGAGACGAGTTTTTAGTAGAAAACCCTCCTGTACTCATGGTAGCCATAGCGTGATTGATGGCATCAAACCAAGACATTCCTGCGACCTTTAATAGGAGGAATTCAGTCAAGGTTAAACTGAAATAGATCAGCCATAGACGTTTTGCAGTTTCTGTAATTCTAGGGTGAAGTTTATCCGCTGAGGGGCCTGGTGATTCTGCCATGAACAATTGCATCCCTCCAATTCCTAGTAAGGGGAGTATGGCAACAGTAAGTACAATAATTCCCATCCCGCCAATCCAATGGGTGGCACTTCTCCAGAAGAGAATCCCTTTAGGCATGGATTCAATATCATTTAAGATCGAAGCTCCTGTGGTAGAGTATCCAGAGATAGATTCAAAAATAGCGTTTGTAAAATTAGGAATACTTCCTGTGAGCAAGTAGGGGAGTGTTCCTGTAAAAGTCAACATCAACCACCCTAAGGTAACAATTAAATATCCATCTCTTGCTTGAAGTGTTTTAGGAGCTTTTCTATTGAAAAACCACATAGAGAAACCAAGAACTAAAGTGATCAACCCCGCAAGACTAATCCCCAATGCGCTTTTTTCATTAAAATACAAGCTAATTGGAACTGCTAATAGCATGAATACTCCATTGAGCACGGAGCTCAGTCCTAGAAAACTTGTAATTAAACGCGTATTAAATCTTGATTTCATTAATTAAAGAGTTTTTCAACCTCGGATATTGCTTCAGGTAAACAGAACATGACCACTTTATCTCCAGGTTCGATCAAAAATGTTCCATAGGTCATCAAAGCAACACCATCGCGAATCACTCCTCCGAATATGGCTTTACTTGTCAATTTCAAGTCCTTGATTTGATGTTTAGTCACAGGAGAGTTCTCGCCAACGTAAAACTCTAATACTTCCGCTTCTATATTGTGAAGGTTGGCAAGGGCCAAAACCTTTCCCTTTCTTATGTGTTTAAATATGGCACTTGCTGCCAGTAGCTTTTTATTGATTAAGGTATCGATTCCAATGGTTTGGGAAATGTCGATATAATCCATGTTTTCAACTAAGGCGATGGTTTTCTTGACTCCCTTGGTTTTTGCCACCAAGCAAGACATAATATTCGTTTCAGAATCACCTGTAACCGCTACGAAGGCATCCATAGTTGCTAAATCCTCTTCATTTAACAGGTCAACATTACGACCATCTCCATGTATTACCAAGGCTTCACAAAGATTCTCAGCCAGATTAAATGCTTTATCCCGGTTAGATTCAATTAATTTTACATTTCTATTTTCCTGACAAAGTGCTGTTGCAGCCTTCTGTCCGATGCGACTTCCTCCAAGAATCATAATATCTTTGATTCCAATTTGACTTCTTCCAATAAGTCCTTCTAGAGCGTAAATTGAATTGCGTGGAGCACAGAAATAGACTTGGTCATGGGCTTCAAAAACAGTATCTCCACGAGGAATTATCGTAGTAATTTCATCTTCGCGTTTGACTGCCATAATGATGAAATCTATATTGCTATATTTCTTTTTAGCCTGCTCAACGGTAAGCCCTACTAATGGTGAATGCGTATGTAATGTACATCCTAAAACATTCAAAGTTCCATTTTCAAAGGCAATAGTATCATTAAAAGCAGAGTTCTTAATTAAAGAAAGAATCTCTTGGGAGGCTAAGAGTTCAGGTGAAATCATAAAGTCAACACCCAGTTCAGTAAAATCAATTTCCTTAGTTTTAAGGTATTCAGTATTACTTATTCTGGCGATCGTTTTCTGTACACCTAATTTTTTTGCCACCGCAGAGATCGTTAAATTGGTGTTCTGAGATTCCGTTACGGCAAGAAGCATATCTGCCTTTGCAATCTCTACTTCTTTGAGTAATTCAATAGAAGTTGCATCTCCTGCTTTAGTGATGACATCTAGGTGAGCATTGATGTATTCAAGACGCTCAGCGTCTTGGTCGATAATGTAAATATCTTGCGATTGAAAAGATAATAATTTAGCAAGGTGAAAACCTACATCTCCAGCACCAGCAATAATGATTTTCATTGAGATTCTTTTTACAAATATATCATACTTATTTAGTATAAAAAAATATGCAATAAAGGGAATGAAATTAGAAAACCAAATTACAGATAGACCAAGGGAACGCCTGTTAAATATAGGGGCGACTCAATTATCAAACGCCGAGCTGATCGCCTTGATTTTGCGAACAGGTACACTAAAGAGCTCTGCTTTAGTAGTCGCGCAAGGTTTGTTGGAAGATTTTGACTTAGATCTCAAGAAAGTTTCGGATTTATCGACAGTCCAACTGATGAATGTTCCTGGTCTAGGAAGCGCTAAGGCAAGTAGTTTAATCGCATGTTTTGAATTGGGGAAAAGACTGACTCGAACCCCTGTGAAGCGCTATGAAAAAGTAATGGGATCTCGGGATGTATTTGAATATATGCATCAGGATCTCGGAGCACTAGTTCACGAGGAGTTCTGGGTCTTGTATCTCAATAATGCAAATAGAGTTATTGAAAGGAAATGCCTTTCCAAAGGTGGTCTTACCGGAACCTTAGTGGATATTAGAATTTTACTTAAATATGCCATTGTGAACCATGCGACCTCTATCATTGTATGTCATAATCATCCTTCAGGGAGTTTGAAGCCTAGTCATGCAGATAAGACTTTGACTCAGAAATTGATCAAAGGGGCCATAACTTTAGATTTACAAGTTTTAGATCATCTTATTATCACAGAAAAAGACTATTTTAGTTTTGCCGATAATGGCTTGATAAGTTGATATGATTGTAGTCTATACTTCTAAAATTACACCAAGGTTAAAATACATATTTAAACATTTGTTTAACAGGATGTTGAATGTCGAGATGGAATTAACCTCTACTATTGAAGAATTTATTGCTCACAATGGACCCAAAATTAACTATTCTAAAACACCATTATCTACTGAGTTTTTTGTTCGATCTCATGACTTATTGTTCGAGCAAGGTATTAATGATATTGATGTGAGGCTCTCAGATTGGGATGAGGTAGTTTGTTTTTTTCCTACGGGAAAAAGATCTGAAATACCTTATGATATTTTTGCAGCAAGTTTCTATTTGCTTACCAGATATGAAGAATATTTACCTCAGAGACGCGACAGTCATGATCGCTATCCTTATAAAGAAAGTTTAGCTTTTGCCAACGGTTTTTTAAACGAGCCTGTGGTGGATATTTGGGTGGCAAAATTCAAAGAGAAGCTCAAGGAGTATTTTCCAGAATATAACTTTCCCCAAGGAAGATTTAGTAGTGAATCTATCGTAGAAGTAGATAAAACTTTTAAATATTTAAAAAAAGGAGGAGTCAGAACCGTAGGAGGTTTTTTGACAGATTTGTTTAGCTTCAAGTTAAGAGATTTGTGGAGAAGGATCTTGGTCTTGACTTATGTCAAAAGAGACCCATTTGATACTTTTGACGTTTTTATAGCTTTTCAAAGGCGATTTAAAATGAAGACCACCTTTTTTTATTTAATTGAGGATTATTCTTCTTTTGATAAGAATATCTCCTTTACCAAGCAGACCTATCAAGAATTGATTAAATCTAATTCTGATTTTTCTGGCTTGGGCTTGCTAGCCTCTTATTATACCATGGAGGATCAGGTGAAGTTAATCAAGCAGAAAAAAAACCTCCAAGAGGTCACCCATTGGCCTATTAACAAATCTAAGCAATACTATACAAGGCTTAAATTACCTGAGGTCTATGAGGATTTAGTTGATGCTCAGATCACAAGAGATTATTCTATGGGTTATGAAGATGCAATTGGCTTCAGAGCAAGCACCTGTACACCGTTCTATTTTTATAATTTAGATTTTGAAATTCAGACACCGCTTAAATTAAAGCCCTATTATTTTAATGATCGTTACTTTTTAAGAAGAAGGGTTTCTCCTTCTCTTGCGTTTGAAAGGATTGTAGAGCTCTTCAACTTAGTTAAGAAGTATGATGGTTTTTTTCCTTTAGTCTTTCACAGTGATACTTTGAGTTATTCTTCCGGAAATCAATCTTGGAAAAGAATCTATGAAGAATTATTAAAATATATTGAGTCGCATCGTTAGTGATTTTTTTATATTGCAGGCTATGAAGGAAATTAAACATGTGTTTTTTGATTTAGATCATACCTTATGGGATTTTGAATCAAATTCAAACGATAGTTTTAAAGATATCTTTGCCACCCATCAAGTAGCGGTGGATTTTGATTTATTTATGAAGGCCTATACTCCAATCAATAATGAATATTGGAAGCGTTATCGAGAAGATAGGGTCTCTAAAGAGGATTTGCGTTATGGAAGGCTTAAGGATACTTTTGATGCTTTAAACTACGAAACTTCAGATGCTTTAATTGATGTCTTAGCAGAAGACTATATAACAACCCTCCCTAAGTATAATAAACTTTTTCCAGGAGCGATTCAAGTTTTGGAGTACTTGAAGTCTAAGGACTATGCATTGCATATGATAACCAATGGTTTTGAGGAAGTACAATGGAAAAAATGTGTAAGCTCAGGGATTGATCATTTCTTTACCGAATTTATCACCTCAGAAGCAGTTGGGGTAAAGAAGCCTAATCCTAAAATATTTAAGTTTGCCCTTGAAAAGGCGGATGCTCATGCAGATCAGAGTATAATGATAGGAGATAATCAAGAGGCGGATATTCAAGGAGCCTTATCTATGGGGATGCAAGTGGTGTTTTGCAACTTTGATTCACAAATTAATAAGGGGAACTATAAGGAGATTCACCATTTAGAAGAATTAAAAAATATATTATGAAAAATCTATTTATACTCGTTTTAATAGTTGGATTTGGACTTTCATTGCGTGGTCAAGAGACTTCGCAGCCTGATTTAAGTCCGTATAAATACGCCTTGATTAAGAAGCAATATGTATTTCAAAAGGAAGAAAATTCATATCAGATCAACGATATGTTGAAATTTCAATTTGAGAAAAAGGGTTTCGTGGTGATTTATGATTCGGATAGGATTCCTGAAGAGCTGTTTGATAATCCTTGTTTAGGCCTAAAAGTTGAGGTCGTTGATCTTTCCAATATGTTTACTTTTAAAATGAGGTATGATCTTATTGATTGTAGAAATGACACTGTTTTTAAAGGGGAAGAAGTTAAATCAAAGATTAAGGATTATAAGAAGGGATACTTGGATGTTATGAGAAAAGCGATGGTCTCTGTGTCCGCGCTTCCTTATAGTTATGTTGAAGGAATCATAGTGAAAGAAGAAGCCCCAATAACGGCAGTAGAACCTGTGGAGGAGGTCCTTATGACTAAGCAGGGTATTGAGGGGAGTTATTTCCGAGAATCCTTAGAGCTCAAGATCTCTAAAACGGATTCAGATTTGATTTGGAGTGTAGAACTTAATAATGGAGAGAAAAAAGGAGAATTGCGCAGTAGTTCTGATCCCAATACTTATTGGTTAACATGGGAGGGTGAATCTACTACTAGAGCTTTAAAAGTTCAAGGAAACAAAGTTCTTTTAGATTCCAGTTTTGGTAGCTTAGAATTTATAAGATCTTAATACTTATACTTAGTCTTCCACATTTGTTCTAGATTTTTACGGAACTGTCCTTCTCTGGCATTATTCCCAGGCTGATAGAAGATGGTGCCGCTGATTTGTTCAGGTAGAAATTCCTGGACGACGAAGTTGTTTTCATAACTGTGTGCATACTTATATTCTGCGCCATAGTCTAATTCCTTCATCAATTTTGTAGGAGCATTTCTCAGGTGTAATGGAATGCTCAAATCTCCTGTTTGATTTACAAATTCTAGGGCTTGATTAATCGCAGCATAGCTGGCATTTGATTTTGCACTACAGGCCAGATAGATTACGCATTGACTTAGGACTAATCGAGCTTCTGGCATCCCTATGGTTGCGACACTTTGAAAGGTGTTATTAGCAAGCATTAAGGCGTTTGGATTTGCATTCCCTATGTCTTCCGTGGCTGAGATAATTAACCTTCGAGCAATAAATTTAGGATCCTCACCTCCGGCAAGCATTCTCGCCAGGTAATAGACTGCTGCATTGGGGTCAGATCCTCTAATGGATTTAATAAGTGCTGAAATAATGTCATAGTGCTGGTCTCCCGTTTTATCATAGCGCACGGCATTTTTTTGAATCTTTTCATATACCATATCGTTAGTGATCTCTACTGGCGCATCTTCACTCATGACGACCAGTTCAAAAATATTCAAAAGCTTTCTGGCATCTCCACCACTGAGATGTAATAAGGCTTCATATTCCTTGATACTTACGTTTTGATCTATAATGGCCTGGTCTTCCTTTAATGCGCGTTTTATTAAATCAATTAGAGAATCCTTAGAAAAAGGCTTTAAAACATAGACTTGGCACCTTGATAGTAGGGCAGGGATTACCTCAAAACTTGGATTTTCTGTAGTGGCACCGATAAGTGTTACCCATCCTTTTTCGACCGCTCCAAGAAGACTGTCTTGTTGTGATTTACTAAATCTATGGATCTCATCAATGAAGAGTAAGGGGTTTTTTGCAGTGAAGAGCCCTCCAGAATCTTTTGCTTTTTGAATAACCTCTCGAACGTCTTTTACCCCTGAATTAATAGCACTCAAGGTATAAAAAGGCCTACCTGATTCCTTTGCTATAATTTCTGCTAGGGTCGTTTTACCAATTCCAGGAGGTCCCCATAAGATAAGAGAAGGGATAATTCCCTTCTTAATATGAGTGGTCAATCTACCCTTAGGGCCGACTAAATGTTCTTGGGCGATATAATCCTCGAGTTTCTTAGGTCTTAGGCGTTCTGCTAAGGGTATATTTATTTCTTTACTCATCTTCCTGATTCTTGAGGTAAAATTACTAAATTATTCGGGTCTAAATGTGCTATGCAAATGAATTCTAAATTCACAAATTCCTCAGAGAGCTATTTCAAAGTCCAACCTTTTGTTATACTGCTACCTATAGTGTTCCTTGCGCTTATGTGGATCGTATATATGATGGAATGGAAAATGGGCTGGAATTTCAATGGTTTAGGGGTCTATCCTCGTCGCTTGGATGGTCTTATTGGAGTTATTACAGGTCCTTTTATACATGGGTCAGCAAAACACTTATTTAATAATTCGATCCCCTTTGTGATTTTAAGCATGTCCTTATTATACTTTTTTCAAGAAGAAGGTTTGAGAATTTTTATTTTGGGATGGGTTCTTTCGGGTATAGGAACTTGGCTAATAGGACGTCCTAGTCATCATATAGGAGCGAGTGGGGTAGTCTATTTTTTATTTGGTTTTCTTTTCCTAAGCGGACTTATTCGAAAAAACATTCGTTTGACAGCGCTATCTCTAGCGCTTTGTTTTTTGTATGGAGGTATGATATGGTATGTGTTTCCCATAGAAGCTGATATCTCTTGGGAGGGGCATTCTTCTGGTTTACTAGTGGGATTCGCTCTCGCGATTCTATGGCGTCAAAAGGGCCCTAAAAGCCCAAAACACATTTTCAAAAAAACGGAGTTTGACGAATTTTTTGATGAGTATGGAAACCTAAGAGAGTCTTTGCCTGAGAGCCTCATAGAGGAAAGCACCACAAGCGACCGAGACATTTAGAGAAGAGATTTCTCCTTTCATCGGTAGCTTAGCTCTCTGATCCACTATTTTTAAGATCGATGGATTAATCCCCTTATGTTCAGAGCCCATTATGATACCTGTATCTCCGTTGAAATCAACATCGTAGATAAGTTGATCCGTTTTTTCAGTAGCAGCCACTAATTGTACTTCCGAGGCTTGCATCATGAATACTGCATCCTTAATATGATCTACTTTACAGATTGGAATTTTAAAGGCAGCTCCTGCTGAGGTTTTGATGGTTTCGGCGTTTAAGGGAGCTGATCCCGCTTTAGCAATCACGATGGCATCAACACCGGTACATTCTGCTGTTCTTATAATGGCACCAAAATTTCTAACATCAGAAATTCCGTCTAATAACAAGAACAAACGATTTGATTTTCCTTCTTCGTTTAAGATAGCATCTAAGTCATGAAAGTCTACTGCGGCAATTTGAGCAACTGCCCCTTGATGGTTCATATGTTTACTCAAACGATCCAATTTTTCAATTGGAACTTGGCTTGTACTAATGTTCTTTTCCTTAATTAAGGTATTCAACTCCTGCATAAGAGGTCCTTTGACTCCCTTTTGTAAGAAAATTTTATCTACACTAACCCCAGAATTAATAGCTTCAATAATCGCTCTAATTCCAAATACTTTTGTTTGCTGTTTGCCTTCTTCCATGGGTCAAAGATAGGCTTTTATATGATATTATTTTTACTAATATAAATTGCTCTGTTAAAATTAATTTAACAGTTTTTTGGTTTTGAAATGAGAAAAGAAAACTAGTTACAACATGGAACGTTGGTGCATTTTTCGATTACAGGATCGGTACTTGCAACTGTTGGTGTTCCAGATGAAGACGTTTCTAACGGAGGTTGGAAATAAAATTGATAATTTGTTTTAATCAATTGATTCAATTTTT
>JBMYWH010000017.1:0-48165 GCA_049607205.1 Flavobacteriaceae bacterium
CCAGGGACACACGGATTTTCAGTCCGTTGCTCTACCAACTGAGCTAAGGTACCTCCTTGTTTGCGGTGGCAAATATACAACCAATTTATTCTATCTACCAAACATTTTTTTTAAATATGTTGGTTATATTTGACTTTTTTAAGCGCGACTATGAAAGATTTAATTATAGATATTGGGAATACTAGAGTGAAAGTAGCTGTTTTTGAGGATTCTAAAATAGTTGAGACTTTTACTTGTGCTTATGATGAGTTAAGAGGAGAAATTGAAAAAAAAATGAATCGTGAAGAATTTCAAGGTCGTCTGTTTTCTAGTGTAGGGGATCGCGATGAGAAATTGTCGAATTTCTTAGTTTCAGAATTCGGTTTTGTGCCCCTGACAAGGGAAATGAAAATGCCTTTTAAAAATTCTTATGCCAGTCCAGATACGCTAGGTTTGGATCGTTATGCTTTAGTTTCAGCCGCGGTTAAAATGTATGAGAATCAAGATGTTTTAGTCATTGATGCGGGTACTTGTGTGACTTACGACTTTGTCAAACGGAATGGGGAATATCTCGGAGGAGCGATTAGCCCTGGTTTAATGATGCGGTATAAAGCTATGAATGAGTTTACGGCTAAGCTACCTATGCTCGAATCAGAAATGCCTCAAAAATATATTGGTAGTACGACAAAAGAATGTATGCAGATTGGTGCAGAATTTGGCTTGATTTTTGAGATTGATGCAATGATTTCTCAATATAAATTAGAATATCCTAATTTAATTGTTCTTTTAACAGGAGGGGACACTTTTCATTTGGCAAGTCAATTAAAAAATAGCATATTTGCGATTCCAAACCTAATTTTAGAAGGCTTGGAGTCGATAATGACTAATAATACTTTATAAAGAATGAGATACCTAAGCATGTTAGTTTTTGGCTTATTAATAGCCTTAAATGCATCAGCGCAAAATGGAACGGTTTCCCCATATTCCTTCATTGGTTTGGGTGAGGTTGCTCAAAGCAAGTCAGTGGAAGAGATACAGATGGGGGGAATTGGTGTTGCTTATAGCGATGGTACACATGTAGGGTTGTCAAATCCTGCGACTTATTCTTATATGAGTTTAACAGGGTTCTCTGTTGGAGCAGCTTCAAAAAATTATTACTTGGATCAAAATGGGGAAAAAGCGAGCGGGAGTGTTACTTCAGTGAGCTACTTGAACTTTTCAGTTCCTTTGGGAAGACGAGGAGGAATGGTTCTAGGTTTGATGCCAGCATCAAATGTAGGATATTCTCTTGTTAGTTTTGAAGAGGATGCAGAAGGTGTGCCTATTGAATCGGATTTATACCGTGGTTCGGGTGCTACTAACCGTGTTTTTTGGGGAACGGGATATGAATTATTTAAAGGCTTTTCTTTAGGGGCAGAGATAGAATACGTTTTTGGGAATATTGAACACAGCATTCTTAATCAAAGAAGGGATGTACAATATGCAACTAAGTTTTATACTGAATCCAATGTATATGGTTTGAGAGGGAAACTTGGAATGCTTTATCAAGCGGATTTTGAAAAACATTATCTTTCATTTGGTGCTCAGGTTAGTTTAGCTGCTGATGCAAGATTTTATGGAGACCAATACTTTTATCCTGTAAATCTTAATCAAAGTGAAGATTTGCCAAAAGGAGATGATACTCCAACGAGTGTAAATGGAAATATTGAATATCCTATTTCAACGGCCTTAGGTCTTGGTTATGGAAAACGTAATCACTGGTATGTTGAGGGAGATTATAATTTTAAAGGAGCTCCAATTCAATCAGGAGAGGCTTTTCAAAATGGTGAAAAGTTTAATTATGAAAATTACAATAAATATAGTTTAGGTGGGTATTTCATTCCTAAATATAATTCAATTTCTAGCTACTGGGCCCGTGCAACCTATAGAATTGGTTTCAAATACGAGCAAACAGGGCTTCTAATTGATGGAGATGCTAACGGTACTTTATCTGAAGTTCAAGATTTTGGCATGGCTTTTGGAGTTGGTTTACCATTAAGGAATCCTGGGTCAAAACTTAATATTGGTGTAGATTTCGGAAGGAGAGGTAATACGAATAGCGATTTACTTAAAGAAAACTACTTAAATATCCGAATGAGTGTAGCCTTGTTGGATAAATGGTTTATAAAGAGACAGTATAATTAAATAATAAAAAGTAAAGAAAATGAAAAGACTAACAATTTTAGCCTTTGTAATCTTCGTTTTTGCAGGAGTGTTTAATGCTCAAGCTCAAGATGATTGTAATATAAAGTATAACTTGTTTAGAGGTGATGCGAAAGCAAAGAACTACGAAAGAGCTTATGAAAACTGGATGTGGTGTATGGATAATTGTCCATCCTTATCGGTAAACATTTATAAGGTTGGAGAGAAGATTGCGGAGTGGAACTACGACAATGCTGCAGAGGCTGATAAGGCTGCTGCTTTAGACGTGTTGAAACGAGTATATGAGCAACGTTTAGAATATTACCCTAAGGATCAAGGTAAAGTTTATTCTTCTTATGCCGTTGCAATGGAGAAAAGAGGAGTAAGTGAAGAGGAGGTATTTCAATTGTATGAAAAGGCCTTTAAAGCAGATCCTTCTAAGATGGGAATTAAGGCAATCTATAAGTATTTTGATGGTGTAGTTGCTAGAAATAAAGACACTAACGTTCAGTACATTTTTGATACTTATGATGATGTAACTGATGGAGTGAATAAAAAAATTGAGAACTATTCAAATAAATTGAATGGTTATAATGAGAAATTAGATGCGGGTACTGAGCTTACAGCTAAAGAGGTTAAGTATAAGAAAGCCTATGAAACAAACCTGAAAGCTTTAGGTCAAATCCAACCAGGATTGGATAGAAAGCTTACAGAAATTGCTTCTTGTGATAATTTAATTGCTCTTTATTCTAAAAATTTAGAAGCTAACAAGTCTAATGGGAAATGGTTAAAACGTGCGGTTTCTCGTATGTATAATAAGGATTGTACTGATGCTCCTATTTACGTACAGTTAGTAGATGCTTATCAAGTTGTAGATCCTTCTCCTGAAGCTTCAGTATTCTATGCTTCTGTGTTGTTGAAACAAGGAAATAAAGCTAAAGCAAAGGAATATTTCCAACAGGCTATTGCTCAAGAAACGGATAATTACAAGAAGGCTGGTTATTTATATAAAGTTGCTAATCTTTCTCGTAGTACTGATAAGGTTGCTGCACGTCGTGCTGCATTACAAGCGATTAAATTGCGTCCTGGATACGGTCAAGCGTATTTATTGATTGCAGATTTATATGCTCGTTCTGCTAACCAGTGTGGTACTAATGAATTTGAGAAGCGTATGACTTATGTTGCTGCCTTGAACTATGCTTTAAAAGCACAACGTTTAGATCCGGCAATATCGTCAACAGCGAAGAAATATGTTAAGAGTTATTCTCAAAATATTCCTGATAAGAAATTAGTTTTCCAAGAGGGAGTTGAAGCAGGTACTTCTTATACGGTAAGATGTTGGATTAACGAAACGGTAATTGTACCATAGTGATTCGAACAATAACATATAAAAAATATTTTTTTAACATTGTTAGCGCATTAGTGCTAACAATGTTTTTTTCTTGTACTAATTCCTCTCAAGAGGTGAAGGATTTCTTTGCAGATAAGAACTTACCTATTGGATTTTCAGAGAATGTATATCACGTTTATAAAGATTCTGGAAGAATTAGTTCAAAAATGAGAGCTCCGCTACTCTTAGACTTCTCTAATCGCAAGTTAAACCCATATACGGAGTTCCCTAAGGGAATTGAGATTATAAGTTTTAAGAACAAGGGCCGTGATTCCATATTGATTCAAGGAGATTATGCCATTACTTATGATCAGAGCTCTTTATCAAAAGTAACAGGTAACGTTGTGGTTGTAAATTATCACGATGGGAGTGAATTGCAAACAGAGGAGTTGTATTGGGATGATAGTTCCAATTATTTTTTTACAGAACGTGAATTTACCTTGACCGAAGGAGATAAAGTTATCTACGGGAAGGGTTTTGAATCAAAACAAGATCTAAGTAAATATATCATGAGACGTATTTATGGGAATGGTCTATTAAGTGAATAAAGATGAAATATCTTCAGAAATTTTTTGAGTGGGCCTATTTAGCAATTGCTATTTTCTTTGCGATAGAGTCTTATAAAGTACTTACGAGTGAGCCTCGTGATTTACAAACTGGACTAGTCTTAGCCTTTATGGCGGTGATGGGTTTGGGAATGTTTATTTTTAAGCGTAAATTTAATGGTCGTACCCGATAGGTTGACTTCATATTATGGCTCAAGAACTTTTTGTGATTTTTATTTCTATACTGTGCTCGGCATTTTTTTCAGGCATGGAAATTGCTTTTGTATCGAGTAATAAACTTCATATTGAGTTAGAAAAAAAACGCAGTGGTGTTTTTGCAACTATTTTGAGTCGATTGACTAAAAATTCTTCCAGGTTTATTACCACCATGCTTGTTGGAAACAATATAGCATTGGTTATATACTCCTATTATATGGGGGAATTAATCATGGGACTATTCTCAGGAAGCGGATTGAATGAATTTACTTTACTGCTCATTCAAACCTTAATTTCTACGATAATTATTCTGATTACTGCTGAGTTTCTTCCCAAGGCGATTTTTCAAATCTATGCCAATGAGGTATTGAGGATCTTTTCCGTTCCAGCTTATGTTTTTTATGTGATTTTCTATTGGATCAGTACGCTGATTTCTGGGTTTTCGGATTTCTTACTCAAAGTTTTCTTTAATACAAGGAGTGATGATGCTCAAACTGAATTTTCTAAAGCTGAACTCGGGAATTATATTAGTCAACAATTAGAGACTTCAACTGAGGATGATGAAATGGATTCTGAAATCCAAATTTTTCAAAATGCCCTGGAATTTCACGATGTTAAGGCCCGTGAAATCATGATTCCTAGAACTGAGATCTGCGCGGTTGAAATGCATGAGAAAGTTGATCATATCAGAGATTTATTTGTGGAAACGGGTCTTTCTAAAATTATTGTTTACAAAGGAACCTTGGATGATATTGTAGGCTATGTTCCGGCTTTTGAATTATTTAAAAAGCCCAATTCTATTAAATCCATGCTACTGCCTGTTGAGCTTGTTCCTGAATCTATGTTGATTGTGGATGTTTTGAATACTTTGATAAAAAAGCGCAAATCCATGGCTGTCGTTCTGGACGAATATGGAGGGACTTCTGGAATAATTACAGTTGAGGATATAGTTGAGGAGATTTTTGGCGAAATTGAAGATGAGCATGACAAGGTTGATTTGATAGAGACGGAAGTAGAAAAGAATGATTATATTTTTTCTGCACGTCATGAGATCGACTACCTCAATGAGCAATATCAGTTGGACATTCCTAAGGATGAAGGCTATGAAACCTTAGGAGGGTTTATAATTGAAAAATTGGAGTATATACCTGAAAAAGAGGAGGTTTTTACCTTTGAAAATTTAGAATTTACCATATTAAAAGTATCCTCTTCTCGAATTGACCAGGTCAGAGTAAAGCATCTGAATTCGGAGCTTTAGTAGGCTTTTTTTTCAGACTTAATAAAAGTCTAAAACCCTTTCTTTTTTTAATTACAAAATGTATCTTCGCCCCTAAATTTATATTTAACAGATAGAAGAATGGCGATATTATCGAAAATTAGAGAGCGTTCTTGGTTGCTTATTGTAATCATTGGTATGGCTCTATTTGCATTTGTAGCAAGTCCACAGGATATTATGGACTTTTTTAATTCAAGTAAAATTAATGCCGTAGGAGAAGTCAATGGCGAAACTATATCTAGAGAGCAATTTGCTGCCCAAGTTGAAGCTTATAAAAGTAATTCAGGAGGTCGTTCAGGAAGTTTAGCTTCTGTAAACGCTGTATGGAATTCTATGTTAAGCCAACGTCTTTATGCTGAGCAATTAGAAGAGGCCGGAATTGTAATTGGAGAGAAGGATGTATGGGATGCAATTGTGCAAATTCCACAAATCCAACAGAATCCAAGTTTCCAAAATGAAATAGGTTTCTTTGACGAAAATAAACTTAAATCTTATTTAGCAGGTATCAAGCAAGATGCTGAAGCTGGAGATCCACAAGCGGTTAATGCTTGGAGAAACTGGTTGATGACTGAAACGAATGTTCGTACGAATTTAGAGCAAACTGTTTATGCTTTCATGTTAAACCAGGGAGTTGGTGCATCTTTAAAAGAGGGTGAGCAACGTTATATGGATCAAAACACACAGATTGATGCTAAATATGTGTATTTACCATATGCTTCAATTGACGTGAATGATGTTAAGGTGACTAAGGGAGAGATTGCAGCTTATGTTGACGATCATGCTTCTTTATTCCAAGTTGATGCTTCAAGAGATATTGAGTATGTTAAATTTAATTTGACTGCAACTCAAGAGGATGAGCAGGAGTTAGCTGATGAGTTAGCTGCTTTAGTTGACGATAAAGAAGAATACAACACCACTACGAAACAAACTGAACAGATCAAAGGATTTAAAAATACTGAGAATGTTCAAGAGTTCATCGAGGAAAATGGTTCTGATTTACCAGTAGATGATAAATTCTATTTTAAAAACACCTTTCCAATAGCTGCTTCTGATGAAGTTTTTGCTGCTAAAGTTGGGGATGTAGTTGGTCCTTATAAAGAAAATGGATACTATAAATTATCTAAGCTTGTAGCTAAGGTTCAAATGCCTGATTCAGCTCGTGCTTCTCATATCTTAATTCCATTTATTGGTTCAAGAAGCCAAAACGCTTCTTTAACTAAGGAAGACGCTAAAGCTGAAGCAGATCGTATTGCTGCTGAGGTAAAAAGATCTCCAAGCAGATTTGCATCTTTAGCTGAAGAATTCTCTTCTGATGTTAGCAATGCTGATAAGGGTGGTGATTTAGATTGGTTTAGTTATAACAGAATGGTTCCTGAATTCAGAGATTTCTGTTTTGATAATAAAACAGGTACTGTAGGTGTAGTTGAGACTATGTTCGGTTACCACGTTATCAAGGTAACGGGAAGAAAGAATATTCAAACTGCTGTTAAAGTGGCTTCTATTTCTAGAAAGATTTCTGCTTCTGAAGCTACTGAGAACGCTTTATTCGAACAAGCAGAGAGCTTCGCTTTTGAATTGTCTGAAAAAGGAAACTTTGAGGAATTAGCTAAAGAAAATAACTATTCAGTTCTTCCTGCTAACAACTTATCTGAGCTTTCTGAGAATATTCCAGCGCTAGGTCCTAATAGATCTATCGTAAGATGGGCATTCAATGAGGAAACTGATGTTGATGATTTCAAAAGATTTGATTTAGACAATGGTTCTTATGTTGTGGTTCGTTTAGTTTCTAAAACAGCTAAAGGATTAATGCCAGTGCAAAAAGCGGTTAATTCTGTAAGACCAATTATAGAGAAAGAGAAGAAAGCAGCAATGTTGCAAGAGCAAATTAAAGGTGCTACTTTAGAGGAAATTGCTAAAAATGCAAACCAACCTGTTAGAACGGTTTCTACATTGACTATGGCTGGTCCTACGCTAACAGGAGTTGGTAGAGAGCCTGCAGTTGTTGGTGCAATGGCTGGTGCTCCTTTGAATGAGGTGGTTAAAGGTATTGATGGAAATAATGGAGTTTTTGTAATTCAAGTTACTGCTAGAAAGGTTCCAGATGCTTTACCAAACTATGATACCTTTAGAAATCAGATCATTTCTAGAAATGAGAATAGATTCTCTCAAGTATATCAAGCATTAGAAGCTGCGGCTGAGATTACTGATAATCGTGCTGCTTATTACTAAACAGTACAATACATTATATTTAAAAAGGCAAACCTCTAGGGTTTGCCTTTTTTTTGTTGCAGTTTGTTAGCGTTTGAAACCCTGTACCTGTAATAAGGACATAAAAAAAGCATCCCGTATAATACAGGATGCTTTTAAATATATTAAACTTGAAGCGGTTTAGCCGTTCATTGAGATCAAGAATTCTTCATTATTGGCAGAGAATTTGATTCTTTCCTTAATGAATTCCATTGCTTCAATTGGATTCATGTCTGCTAAGTATTTACGCAATACCCACATTCGTTGTACTGTTTTAGCATCTAATAATAGGTCGTCTCTACGCGTACTTGATTTAATTAAGTCTATAGCCGGGTAAATACGACGGTTGGCAATATTTCTTTCTAATTGAAGTTCCATGTTTCCAGTACCTTTGAATTCTTCAAAGATTACTTCATCCATTTTAGATCCAGTTTCAGTAAGAGCAGTAGCTATAATACTAAGAGACCCACCACCTTCGATGTTACGAGCAGCTCCAAAAAATCTTTTAGGCTTGTGTAAGGCATTAGCATCAATACCTCCGGTAAGTATTTTACCAGAAGCAGGTGCTTCTGTATTATAAGCTCTAGCTAAACGTGTGATAGAATCTAATAGAATTACAACATCGTGCCCACATTCCACTAATCTTTTAGCTTTTTCAAGAACGATGTTTGCGACTCTTACATGTTTTTCTGCAGGTTCATCAAAAGTAGAAGCTACTACTTCTCCTTTTACTGATCTCTGCATGTCTGTAACCTCTTCAGGTCTCTCATCAATTAGAAGTACCAATTGATATACCTCAGGGTGATTTGAAGAAATAGCATTTGCAATCTCTTTTAAGAGCATGGTCTTACCCGTTTTAGGTTGTGCAACGATCATTCCACGCTGTCCTTTTCCAATGGGAGAGAACAGGTCCATGATTCGCGTTGATAAACTTGCACCTTTACCCGCTAAATTGAATTTTTCATCTGGGAAAACAGGTTTCAAGTGTTCAAAAGAAACACGGTCTCTAACGATCTTAGGATCTAGTCCGTTGATTTTTGACACTCTAATTAGAGGGAAGTACTTTTCACCTTCTTTAGGAGGTCTAACGTTTCCTTTTACGGTATCTCCTGTTTTAAGTCCAAATAACTTTATTTGAGAAGGGGATACATAGATATCATCCGGAGATGAAAGATAGTTATAATCTGAAGATCTAAGGAATCCATATCCATCAGACATCATTTCTAAAACACCTTCACTTTCGATAATTCCGTCAAATTCAAAATCTGGATCGCGGTATTTATTTCCGCTCTTATGTTTGTTTCGATTTTTGTTTTGATTATGACGATCTTGACCTTGTCCCTGACGTTCTTTTCTCTGTTGATTGTTAGGGTTCTGCTTATCAGATTTTTGATGCTGGTTCTTATGCTCTTGACGACCTTTGTTTTCTTGCTCGTTCTTTTGAGAATTATCATTCTTTTGAGCGTTGTCTTGACTAGGTCTTTTGTCAGATTTATGCTCTGACTGCTTGTCGTCTTTCTTTTGCTTGTTTTGATGTTGAGGCTTGTTCTTTTGTTTTTGAACAGGAGCTTCGTTTTTTACCTCTGTATTAGCAGCAGGCTTTTCAACAGGTACATCTTTTACTTCTTGATCAAGACTTGTTTTAGGAGTCTCCGTCTTAGCTTCAGTCGGAGCATTTACCTCTGCTTTAGGCTTGCGCACTCTTTTGCGTTTAGGCTTATCAGCTGAATCGTTTTGTACAGCAGCTTCGTCTGAACTTGCTTTAGGTGGATTCTGTGCCTTTTGAGGCTTTTGAGTCTTTAAGGGATTCAAGGCTTGAGTATCAATGATTTCATAAATTAAATCTTGCTTCTTGAATTGACTAAGTTTTTTGATTTGTAAACTTTTAGCAATCTCTTGTAATTCGACTAGAGTTTTTGCCTTTAGTTGGGAAATTTCATACATGATGAAAAAGGTGTTAAATTATTGAAGGCTATCTTGTTGATAGCTAATTTTTTATAAGATAAGGTTAAGTTGTTATGCTCTTGAATTGAGCCAACGAGTAGTTTAATTGTAACAAATATACTAAATAATTTTTAGAGTCAAAGTTTTCAAATAAAAAAAGAAAATGTACATTTGCTCAATAAACAAAAGAGATGCTGCAAAGAAAACAGAGTGTGCTAATCTTAATTGTGGGACTAGCTTCCATCATTATGAATATTGTATTGCCCGTAGAATCAATTTTTTCAAATAAAGAGAAAATGATGTCGTTTTTTTCAGAAAAATCTTTATTATTGAGTACTTTTCCAATACTAGTTTGGATCGTAGCTGTAATTGCTTTTATGGAATTGTTTTTATTTAAGAACAGAAGCTTACAAATCCTCCTAGGAAAAGTAAATATGTTGATCAACCTATATTTAGTTGGTCTTGTTGCTTATTGGTCTCTAAGTGTATCTGGAGGAGTTTATACTCCTGAGAAAGGTATTTGGATGTTCATCCTTCTGCTTAACCTTTGTTTGCTTGCCATATCGAACAAATGGATTAAAAAGGATGATAATCTTGTAAAATCTGTAGATCGTATTCGATAGACCTTATATCTTAGTATTATTAGTGCGAATAAATCCAGAGTTCTTGAGCTCTGGATTTTTTCGTTAAAGTGTTTAGTAGAAAGGCCTTACCTATAAGTAGGGATATTTATAAAATATAGCTTTAAGTTATTGGTTTTATGCAAATTCCGATATATCTTTGAACTAAGATGATGGAAAAAATAAAAGTACATATAGCGGATGATCATAAAATACTGATTGATGGTATCAAAGCAGTATTGAAGACTGAACCTGCAATGCAAGTTGTCGGACAGTCATTGAATGGAGAAGATGTTATTACTTGGTTTGAAGAGGGTAATACATGTGACGTCTTAGTTTTAGACATTAATATGCCTAAGATGGATGGGATAGAAGTTTTGAGAGCCTTGGCGGCCAAAAACATCGAACACAACACCATAGTTCTATCGAGTTATGATGATATGAAACTTGTAAAAGAAGTTTTGAAGATGGGAGCCAATGGGTTTTTAGCGAAAAAATGTGCTGGAGAACATATTGTTCAAGCCATTAAAGCGGTGGATTCAGGTGAACAGTATCTGGGACAGTCAGTTCAAGATCAGCTTGTAGCATCTATTAAAGGAAATCCATCAACTAGTGAACAACAGTATTTAGATGGAGTTCATGTTTCTTCTTTGACAGAAAGAGAAAAGGAAGTATTACAACTTATTTCTCAGGAGATGAGTTCAGTAGAAATTGCGGATAAATTGTGTGTTAGTAAGCATACGATATTGACATACCGAAAAAGCTTAATGAAAAAATTAAAAGTGAAAAATGTTGTTGGACTTGCGATGTACGCAGTAAAGAACAACATGGTTTCTTAAACGAATTAATAACCAAGCCCTATTATCATGAAAAATTTATTTTTTGGAATCTTAACCTTATTTAGTGCAGCAGCACTGGTTTCTTGTGAGACACAAGAGGAGCCAATTAATTCAGTGAATAAATTGGATTCATACAAAATCGCAAGAGATGAGAATGGTCTATTTACTCTAGAACATACGACTATAGATGGATTTACTACAGAACAAGTTTCTGATTTCGGTTCAAATATGGAGAAATTCTATTTTGACGAATCTTCTGTAAATTCAACGAAATATGAAAATGCTTTAAAAATTTCTAATAATGCGGTAAAAGTTGGTTTTATTGAATTAGAAGGATTAACAAGTGAGTTCATTACTGTTGAAGATGATGATTTACAGTCTTTAGAATTAAAAGATCGCAACCCATTATTAGTAAAGTATTACGTACACAGAACTATCTCTGGAAAAGTAATCGTATTCTTTAAAGTTAAAAATGGAGTAGATGTTTCTTATGGATATAACGAAGAATTGGGAGAAAACGAAATCCGTTTAAAAGAAGATGCTGATTCAAGAAGAATCTTCAAAAACATACATTATAAAACCTTTGACCGAGCAGATGATGGTTCATTAATCATTACTTTCGTAAGTTCAATGGGTGATAAGCAATCTAAGTCTTCTTTAAGTTTAGCTGCTGAATTGATTCGTAAACCTAGAATCATTATTGCTGAATCTGATGGTGGAGGTATAGAAGAATAGTATCGATTTTGATATTGGTATTGCTAAATAAAATCTTAATGAATGCTCCTAAGTGTAAATACTTAGGAGTTTTATTATTTACACTATTTACTCTAAACAGTGTAGGTCAAAACATTGAAAAACAATCTCATAAGTCTAGGTTGGATTCTGTTTCGGAAATTGCTTCTGAATTTTATAATAATGATGAATTTGAGCAGTCAATTGAAGCATTCCTTGAATTAATGCGCCTTGCTGAAATTGACTCTAACTTTGTAGTTGCTTCTAAAGCTGCTAACAATATTTCTGCGGTTTATAAGAAAAATGAAAATTTTCGTCGGTCTATAGAATATGCAAAGCTATCTATGGTTTTTGCAGAGAAGTCCTATGATTTGGAAAATTTATTGAAACGTGAATCGAAATTAGGAGTTTCCTATTTGCTGGGTTATAAAATGACTGTAGATTCCCTTCAAGGAACTAAGTATCTGGACAGCGCCCAAGTGAGTTTTGAAAATGTAATGCATAAAGCTGAAGATTTTATAAGTAGACTTGAGTCTGAGTCTAGTGATATAGAGAAGATTGGACGTTTAGATGTACTTCTTTATGACACTTATACCAATCTATCTCCGATTTATAACTCTAAGGAAGAATATGATTTGGCTGAAAAATATGTCTATAAATCCTTAGAATATTTTGAAGGGATCGAAAACTCCATGTTAACGGCAGCTGCTTATAATTCTATAGGTAATATAAATTTAGATAAAAAGGATTATGCTAAGGCTGAAGCGTCCTATAGAAAAACTTTAGCCATATATGATTCTTTAAAAGGTAATATTGGGATGGCGAATCGTGCTAATCGTGCCGATGTACTGACAAATTTGTCTAATTCACTTTTTGAACAAGGTAAAATCGAATCTTATGAGCTCTTAGAAGAAGCCTATGAAATCCGAGATGAACTTAAGAGTGAGAGTAATTTTAAGGAACTTGCCGAGGTTAATAAAAAGTATGATGTAGTTCAGTTAAAACGAGAGCAAGAAGCGGCCATTAAAGCCCAAGAGGCAGAGCAGAATAAGTTTAGAACCTTTGCCTTTATAGGTTTGATATTTTTACTTTTCTTAGTAGGAATACTCTTGACCTTGTATAGAGGTACTCAATTGAAACAAAGAAACTTGGAACTTCAATTAGAAAAAGAAGCCTTGCAGCAAGAATCTGAATTAGAGCGTTTGCAGCTACAGTCTCAGAACAGGGTACTTAACGCTGCAATTGATGGTCGTGAAGAAGAACGTAAACTGATTGCGGAGATTTTGCATGATTCTGTGAGTTCACTACTTTCTTCGGCCAATCTTCACTTACAGGCGAGTCGTCAAGTATACTCTGATGTTCCTGAGGAAATAGAGAAATCTCAACGTATCATTGAAGAAGCTTCTGAAAAGATTAGAAATCTATCACATCAATTGATTTCTTCGGTTTTATTGAAATTTGGTTTGAGTTATTCCATTTTTGATTTATGTGAGAAGTATTCTAATTCACAAATAGAAATTGTTAGTGATATTAATAATGTAGGACGCTATGAACAGTCCTTTGAAATTAAGATCAATAATATCATCGAAGAACTTGTCAATAATATTTTAAAACATTCTAATGCCTCAGAGGCGATTATCACCATAGAGGATGATGGTAAGGGAGAAATGTTTGTAGAGATTATGGATAATGGAGATGGATTTTTAATGAGTCAGTCTACAAAAAGTGACGGATTGGGACTTAATCAAATTCGAGCAAGAGTTCTTATGATGGAAGGTAAATTTAATATTGAATCTACTATTGGTGAGGGAACTACTATTTCTATGTATGTACCTATCGTTAAACGAAAAAAGAAAGTTAAGGCCTCGTTGAATTAGAGAGAGTCTATTTGTTTTTTTCAATCAAGACCAAATCTTTTATTTCACCGTTTTCTATGCTGAATTTCAGCATGGTTCTTTTTTGATGAAATCCATGTGCCCCCGCGGCACCGGGATTCATATGTAATAGCTGTAATTTCTTATCATAGATAACCTTTAGAATATGGGAGTGACCGCTGATGAAAAGATTGGGTTTTTCTTGGACTAAATATTCCTTCATTCCGCTTTGATAATGTCCTGGATAGCCTCCAATATGGGTCATGATAACCTTAAAGCCGTCGATGTCAAAATTTTGTATTAGAGGGATTTGCGCTCTTATTGTTTTGTTATCTATATTTCCATAGACCATGCGGACCTTTGTAATATTTTTGAGCTCATCGTATATGGAGATATCACCAAGATCACCAGCATGCCAGATTTCGTCCACATCCCCAGTGTGTTTTAAAATGAAATTATCTAATAAACTGTGGGTGTCTGATAGGAGTAATATTTTTTTCATTCTGTGAAAGGCTTTATCTTTGTCCAACAAAAGTAAACATCTTTGAGATATTTTATTGAATTAGCTTTTAAAGGAAGTAATTATTTTGGTTGGCAGGTGCAACCTGATGCCATTAGTGTGCAAGAGGTTTTATCTAAGGCCTTGTCTACTATATTGAGAGAGGAAATTGCCGTGGTAGGTGCTGGACGTACTGATGCCGGTGTACATGCTTCTCATATGGTAGCACATTTTGATACTGAAGTGAGTCTTGATGAAAATTTGAAAGGGCGTTTGAATTCATTAATGGCTGATGATGTGGTGGTCTATTCAATTTATAGGGTAAAAGACGATGCTCATGCTCGGTTTGATGCTTTAGACAGATCCTATCGCTACCGAATTATTCTAGGGCGTAATCCTTTTGAGTTGGATACAACCTGGCAGATTCATACTAAAAGATTTGATTTAGATAAAATGAATGCAGCTGCTCAAATTATGTTAACTTACACTGATTTTAAATGTTTCTCGAGATCAAAAACTGACGTTCATACTTATGACTGTGAGATTTTTGAGGCATTGTGGACCAAAAGAGGCGAAGAACTACACTTTGATATACGCGCTAATCGTTTTCTAAGAAATATGGTGAGAGCTATTGTTGGAACTTTGTTAGAAGTTGGACAAGGAACATTGAGTTTAAATGAATTCATTCAAGTTATAGAGAGTCGAGACCGCACTAATGCTGGTAAATCGGCGCCTGCAAAGGGCTTATACTTGAGTAGAATTAACTATCCAAAAGAAATTATATATGGAGTCTAAACAAGGACGTAAATCATTTGATAAAGGAGTATTTTTAAGGTTAATGGGTTTTGCTCAAAACTATAGGTTACGTTTTGTAAATGCAGCAATTGCCGCCTTATTACTGTCAGTAGCTGGTGCTCTTAGACCCTTTTTGTTTATTAAGACGGTAGACGATAATATTCAGCTTAAGGATGCAGAAGGTCTATTGTATTATGTTCTTTTAATGTTAGGTCTATTACTTTTTGAAGTGCTACTTCAATTTGTATTTATTTATGAGGCAAACTGGTTAGGACAGCAGATTATTAAGGATTTGCGTACTAAGGTTTTTGCTCATGTTGTACGTTTCAAAATGGCCTATTTAAACAATTCAAGCGTGGGGAAACTCGTTACACGAATTGTATCAGACACAGAAACCATAGCAAGTTTTTTCTCCCAAGGTCTTTTTATGATCATTAGTGATTTACTAAAGATGATCGTGATCTCAGGACTTATGATTTATAAGAACTGGCAGCTCTCTCTTATCGCATTTGCAGTAATGCCGGTGATGTTATATGCGACTCAAATCTTTCAGAGGTATATGAAAAAGGCCTTTCAAGAGGTACGTGTACAGGTTGCGAATTTAAATTCTTTTGTGCAGGAGCGCGTAACGGGTATGAAGATTGTTCAACTTTTCAGTCGTGAGCAGCAGGAATATAAAAACTTCATAGAGATCAACGAAAAGCACAAAAATGCGCATATTAAGACCGTCCTTTATAATTCAATCTTCTTTCCTGTAGCTGAGATTCTTTCGGCTTTAGCCATAGGACTTTTAGTGTGGTATGGAGGTTTAAATGCGGCTCAAGATGGTTCAGTTCAGATTGGGGAAATTATGGGGTTCATCATGATGGCTCAGATGCTCTACCGTCCATTGCGTCAGATAGCGGATAAATTTAATTCCCTTCAAATGGGAATGGTTGCAGGTGATCGTGTTTTCAAGATCATCGATACGGATAGCTCAATTTCAGATCGTGGTACTGAGGTATTAACCGAGGCACATGGTGAAATAGAATTCAAAGATGTCAAATTCTCATATATTCCAGATGAGTTGGTGCTTAGAGGGATTTCCTTTAAGCTTAAACCAGGTGAAACTGTAGCCATAGTTGGTGCCACGGGTGCTGGTAAATCTACCATTATCAATCTAATCAACCGTTTCTATGAAATTGACTCTGGAGATATCATGATGGATGGTAGAAATGTCAAAGACTATAGCTTGAGAAGTTTAAGAGATCAAGTTGGGGTTGTCCTTCAAGATGTCTTTTTGTTTTCGGATACAATTTTAAACAATATCACCTTAGGTAAAGGGGATGTTTCAAGAGAAGAGGTAATTGACGCCGCCAAGAAAATTGGTATCCATGACTTTATTATGAGTTTACCGGACAATTACGATTATAATGTTAAAGAGAGGGGAGCTATGCTTTCCGCTGGTCAGAGACAGCTTATTGCATTTTTAAGAGTTTATGTAAGTAATCCGGGAGTCTTGATTTTAGATGAGGCCACCTCCTCTGTAGATGCCTACTCTGAGCATTTAATTCAATTGGCAACAGATACTCTAACACAGGATAGAACTTCAATTGTGATTGCCCACCGTCTTGCCACTGTGAAAAAGGCAGACCGTATTATTGTACTGGATAAAGGAGAGATCGTAGAACAAGGGAATCATTCTGACTTATTGAAGATTGAGAAAGGATTTTATAGAAATCTTTACGATCAACAGTTTGCCATGGAGCAGGCCTCTTAGACTAATTCCGTTTTTATCTTTTCTAAAAGATCAGAAGGAGATTTATAAAGCATAAATTCTCCATCCTTAATATAAGAAATTTCACCAGTTTCTTCAGAAACCGTTAGACAGATGCAATCTGTTCTTTCGGTGATTCCTATGGCTGCACGATGTCTTAAGCCAAATCGAGCTGGTAATTGCTTATTCGATAAGGGGAATACACAACGTGCCGCTGTAATATGATTTTCTTGAATGATAATGGCTCCATCATGCAATGGACTGTTCTTGAAAAAGATACTTTCAATAATAGGTGGATTAATCTCAAGATTCATAAGGTCTCCACTTTCTTTGACGAAGTCTAGTTTATTGTTTCGTTCTATGGCAATTAAAGCACCAGTTTTTGATTTGGACAAGGTGACAACAGCTTCAATAAGACCTTCAATGTCATCCTGAGCACTAATTTCCGTGCGCAAAAACTTCAACTGAGAAAAGAAACCATTTCTGCTGGAAAATTTGGTAGAACCAAGCATCAAGAGAAATTTTCGCATCTCTGGCTGAAATACTACAATTAAAGCTATAGATCCCACTCCCATAAAACCTCCCAAAATATTGGATAGAAGTTCCATTTTTAAAGCTTTAGTAACTTGCCAAATCAGCAGAAGGATGGTGATCCCAATAAAGATATTTATAGCTACAGTACCTTTTAAAAGTTTGTATACATAATAGAGCAAGATGGCTACTAGAAGTATATCAATAAAGTCAATAAAGGAGAAGTTTAGAAAATCCAATCTTAGTGTTTTAAGTAAATATACTAATTTTTAACAAGCTCTTCTGAGCTTTGTAAATAATAGGTTTGGGCAGACTGATCAATTAATTTTGATTTGAATTTGACATAGCCGTCATAGGTCATGTCCTTGGAAATTAAAAGCTTCCAATCTTCTTGAAAATTGGGTAGAGAATCCGAAGGTATTTTAAATTCAGGGAGATCTTTTTCTGTATTCTCATAATTAATATGAGAAATAGGAAGGGTCTGAACTGCTTGATACTCCGGGTTCATATAAGAAAGAAAGTTAATTGCATCAGCATTGCTGTGCATACTCTTCTTATGTCTTTTTTGATAGACTTCAACCAATAGGGGATAAACCTGTTCCATTGTTAAGTGTTTATCTATATTTAGGACCCAATCCGTAGTTGAAATTCTATTTTTTTGATTCATCACAGCCTGAGCATCCTGATTGAAGATCCAAATCTGGGAATTGTCGTATAAGGTGTCTTGTACACCGACAAAATTACTTAGGGGAAGTTGAACTTGCTTGTTAGAGCATGAGCTTAAGACTCCTAAAATTAGGGTGAGGGATACTATGAAATTATGCTTGTTCATGAGTTAATTCAAATATAGTTATAGCTTGTTTTGCCTCTTTAACATCGTGTACTCTTAAAATTTGAGCACCTTTATTCAAGGCCATCATATGTGCCGCTGTAGTTGCGTTTAAGGCTTCTTGTGGTGGGATATTAAGAGGTTTATACAACATCGATTTCCTAGATAGTCCTATGAGCATAGGGAGGTCTAAATGTTGAAAGACATCGAGTTCTGCGAGAATTTGATAATTGTGTTCTAAGGTCTTCCCGAACCCAAAACCTGGATCAATAATTAAATCATTTAACCCCAATTGAAAGAGTTGGTTTCTGATTTCTGAGAAGTAATATAAAAGTTCTTCAGTGATATTCTTATACTCAGGATTATCTTGCATATTCTCTGGTCTTCCTTGCATGTGCATGGCGATATAAGGAACCTGCATTTCAGCAACGGTATCAAACATCAAAGGGTCTAAGCTCCCAGCCGAAATATCATTAATTATAGAAGCTCCTTTCTCCACGGCTTTCTCGGCTACTTTTGAACGGAAGGTGTCTACTGAAATAATTGCCTTAGGATATTTACTATGAATGAGTTCTAAGGCAGGTACTAGTCTTTTTAATTCTTCTTCTTCTGATACATGCTTGGCTCCAGGCCTAGAAGAGTAGGCTCCTAAATCTAAAATATCAGCACCTTGTGAAATAAGTAAATCTGCACGACTCAAAACCTCTTGTTGATTCTCGTAGCGGCCTCCATCAAAAAAGGAGTCTGGGGTCAAGTTGAGAATCCCCATGATCTTAGGACGATTTAATTCCAGCAATGTTCCTCTACAATTAATGCTTTCCATCTCGTACCGTTGTATTGATAACTTTAGTCACTTTAGGGGCCTTATAGGAGTTCATTTTCTCCATAAGCACATCTAAATCCTCTTCAAGGATAATCATGTCTCTATTAATGGGCTTTAAGAATCCTTCGTGAACCATGTGATCCAATTGACTCATTAATCCATCATAAAAGCCTCTAGTGTTCAGGAAGCCAACAGGCTTTTGCTCTATGCCAAGCTGTCCCATGGTCAAGGCTTCAAATATCTCATCTAAGGTTCCGAAACCTCCAGCTAAAGCTATGTAGCCATCGCATTTCTGACTCATGATCACTTTGCGCTCGCTCATGGTCTCGGTATAAATCATCTCACTAATCCCAGGATGTTCTACCTCTTCGTGTTTCAGTAAGTGTGGGATCACTCCAATCACCCGACCCTGATGGGCTAGAATTTCGTCAGCAATCACGCCCATAATTCCAATTTTCCCACCTCCATAGATGAGTTCTATCTCATTTTGAGCCATGATTTTACCAAGTTTCTGGGCCTCTTCAGTATAGACCTTGGAGTGTCCTTTACTCGCTCCACAAAAAACCGCAAGTCGTTTCATGAAAAAGATTTTTTTGTTCTTAAAATTTATTCGAAATTTACGGAAATAATTAGACCTAGATGCAAGATACTTCAAAACAATACGATCAAGTTATAAACCTATGTAGAGGTTTGTTTGAAAAGAAAATGAAAGATTATTCAAGTGCTTGGAGGATTTTGAGATTGCCATCTTTGACTGATCAGATTTTCATTAAGGCTCAGCGAATTAGACAACTTCAAGAATCAGAGGTTCGCAAGGTGGATGAAGGGGAGAAGTCGGAATTCATAGGGATTATTAATTATTCAATCATGGCTCTGGTACAAATCGAACTTGGAGTGGTAGAAACTCCAGATTTATCGGTTGATGAGGCCTTAGTGTTGTATGATAAGCACGCTGCAGAAACCAAAGCTTTGATGGAAAAGAAAAATCATGATTACGGAGAAGCTTGGAGGGAGATGAGAGTGAGTTCTTTGACCGATTTGATTCTTCAGAAATTATTGAGAGTCAAACAAATAGAAGATAATAAAGGGAAAACGCTAGTTTCAGAGGGAATTGATGCGAATTATCAAGACATGTTGAATTATGCGGTATTTGCATTAATATTAATGGAAGAATAGATGAAGATTTTAGTTCAATTATTACGTGTATTTGTAGGTGTTACTTTTGTTTTTTCAGGTTTTGTTAAGTTGATTGATCCCTTGGGATCTGCCTATAAATTTGAAGAGTATTTTTCTGAAGGGGTTCTGAATATGGAGTTTTTGATTCCTTATGCCTTGCCGTTTTCGATAGTCCTAATTACCGTAGAGTTTTTGTTGGGGATTAATTTATTAGCAGGATGGAAATCTAAGTTTACCACATGGAGTCTTCTTGGAATCATGTTGGTGTTTTTGTTTCTGACTTGGTATTCGGCATACTATGATAAGGTTACTGATTGTGGTTGTTTCGGAGATGCTGTGAAACTATCCACTTGGGGAACTTTTTATAAAAACGTGGTCTTAGTAATAATGGTTCTGATTCTTGTTTGGAAGCATGAATATATTTTACCAATTCTCAAACGTGAGTCATGGATGGGATGGATTCCTTTTAGTGGCTTGGTGTTTTGTCTATTGATTACTTATCATGTTTTATTGCATTTGCCAATTATCGATTTCAGACCTTATGCTATTGGGAAAAATATTGCTCAAGGAATGGAAACTTATGATGAAGACGGAGTGCCTTTAGTACATGATTTTTCTTTAGAGTCTCCTAATGAAGATTTAACAGAGGAATTATTAAGTGCTGATAAGGTGGTGCTATTTATCAGTTATGACTTGAGTATTTCTGACGAAAATGGATTTGTGGCTTCTAAGGTTTTGGCTGATGAGGCCCTTGAAAAAGGCTATAGAGTTTACGGTGTTTCTGCTGATTCAGATGCTGCTTTAGCAAAAATCAAAGAACGATTCAATCTGCCTTATGATTTCTTGTTTTGTGATGCCACAACCTTGAAAACTATAGTGAGATCCAATCCTGGTATTGTGATTTTGAACCGAGGAACTGTTAGTCAGAAAAAAGCTTGGAGAGACTATCAGGAGATTGAACTTTAATGATATTTCTTTACACCAGCGTTTACCGAGACTTCAAGGTTATTTTCTAAAGGAGGGATTGGGCAAGAATAGTCCGGATTATATGCACAGTAAGGGTTATAGGCAAGGTTGAAGTCTACTTCTAGGGTTTTTTGATCTTCGGTAAAGACCTCTAAATCTATATACCTTCCTCCATCATAGGTTGTAAGTCCATTACTAGCATCTGTGAATGGGAGAAAAATATATTCCTTTAATGTATTGTCTTGTGGCTTGTATAAAGTCAGTTTACAAGGGACTCCTTGCAGCTGAAAATGTAAATAGGCATATTCCTGATATAAGGGTAAGCGGTCTGTTGTGGTAGGCATAGTGAATATGCGACCGTTATCGATGCGTTCAATACGAGCTTCTACTTTATAGTTTGGGTCAATTTTAAAAAAGTCTAAATGAGAGAAATTTTGAAGGTCTTCCTTTTTCAAGGGACTTTTCTTGGGGTCATTGAACTCTAAATTCATTTCATATTGATGCTTCTTGATCTTTTGCTCATAGCTGAGTTTTTCTTCAGATTTACAAGCAGTTAATAGCAGAAATATAATGGGAATTAGACTTGTCTTTCTCATGTCAAATGTTGAATTTTAAAAAGTTAAATATAAGAATTAAAATGGGGGCAATATTTCAATTGTATAAAGATAGTTTTTCTGGACTTTCCAGGGAGGTCTGGTTGCTTTCTCTAGTGACTTTGATCAACAGAGCGGGGACTATGGTGATTCCGTTTTTATCGGTCTATATGATTGTAGATCTTGAATTTGATTATTCCCAGACGGGTTGGGTACTTATGAGTTTTGGACTGGGGTCTATGCTAGGTTCTTTCTTAGGAGGAAAACTCTCGGATTGGTTTGGCTTTTATCCGGTGATGCTCTGGAGTCTTATCGCTACTGGGATCTGTTTCTTTGTGCTTCAATATTGTACGGATTTCATCTCCTTTTCTATAGGAGTATTTATCTGTATGGTGGTTGCGGATACTTTTCGCCCCGCTTTATTTACCTCTTTAGAGGTCTATGCCAAGCCTGAGAATAGGACTCGTTCCTTGAGCTTGATTCGATTGGCTATTAATTTCGGCTTTTCTCTTGGACCTTTCATAGGAGGTTTGATTATTACAGGAGTGAGTTATACTGGTCTGTTTTATATCGATGCGATTACCTGCGTTCTCGCGGGCTTGTTTCTATACAAGACCATTCCTTACAGAAGAAGAGCAAAAGTTTCGGAACAAGAAAAACTAATCCCTAAAGGACCCAAGCCTTTCGAGAACAGAAACTTCATTCTGCTTATGCTAGGTGTTTTTATTATGGCCTTTGTCTTTCTGCAGTTCTTTTCAACTGTACCCTTGTATTTCAAAGAAATCTATGAGCTCAATGAATTTCAAATAGGCTTGTTAATGACTTTGAATGGTCTGCTGATTGTGCTTTTTGAAATGCCTTTAATTCATAAACTGGATACAGTTGGTAGGTCTAAGGCTAAATTAATTGCTCTAGCGATCCTCATGATTGCGTTTTCCTATGGTGTATATATAGTTGGATTCGGAATAGGGGTATTGATCATAAGCGTTGTTTTGATGTCCTTCGGGGAGATGTTGGGTTTTCCTTTTTCGAATTCCTTAGCGATGAACCTCGCGCCTAAAGCTAGGATGGGAGCCTATATGGGAGTCTATAGTATGACTTTTTCTGTGGCTCATGTATTGAGCCCAAAACTCGGCTTGGAAATCATCAACCGCTATGGATATACATCGAATTGGATCTTTCTTTTTGTCATCAGTGTGCTTGGAGCGCTATTAATGTACACCCTAAAAAAAAACCTAGCCGATTAAGCTAGGTTTTTTGTTTTATGTAAAATTGTCCCTTCTTAAGAGAACATTTTTTCCATTTTTAGTTTTTCTTCCTCTGCTAAGGCAGCATCAACCAAGATTCTTCCAGAATGCTCATCAATGATGATTTTCTTTCTTGAAGCAATTTCTAATTGACGTTGAGGCGGAATTGTAAAGAATGATCCTCCTGAAGCTCCTCTTTCGATAGCAACAACAGCTAAACCATTTTTAACATTAGCACGAATTCTTTTGTAAGCTCCTAGTAAGTGACCTTCTAAAGCTTTTCCGAACTCTTCTGATTTTGCAATCAACAAGTTTTCTTCTTCTTCGGTTTCTTTAAGAATATCGTTTAATTCAGCTTTTTTATGATCAAGGTGAGTCATTAATCCAGCTTTCTTTTCATCTGTCTTTGCGATAGACTCTTTTTTGTGCTCGATCTTTGCTTTGTATTCCTTAATACGTTTTTCAGCCAATTGAACTTCTAAATCTTGATATTCGATCTCTTTTGCTAAAGAATCAAACTCACGATTGTTACGAACGTTCTTTTGTTGCTCTTCGTATTTTTTCTTAAGGTCTCCAGACTCTTTGATTGCTTGTTTCTTATTGCTAATCTCTCCTTCCAATTCAGCAACTTCACTTTCAATTTTACTTAATCTAGTGTTAAGCCCCTCAATATCGTCTTCTAAATCTTCAACTTCTAATGGAAGCTCACCTCTTACGTTTCTGATTTCGTCGATTCTTGAATCGATTAATTGCAGGTCGTATAAGGATCTTAATTTTTCTTCTATACTAAGTTCTTTTTTTGCCATATCTAAATATAATGAATTGGATTTGTATTTTTACTCGATAAAACGACTGCAAAATTAGGAAAATTTTTCTTAAGATGCTCAACTAAAAGCTCTTTTGTGAATTGTTCACTTTCGTAGTGTCCTATATCGCAAATTAAGATACGATTTTCTGCGAGAAAAAAGTCATGATACTTAAAATCAGCACTTACAAAGGCATCAGCTCCTCTGGCTATAGCAGCCTTCAGGGCAAAAACCCCAGAGCCCCCAAGGACGGCAACTTTTTTAATGGGACGATTCAATAGGTTTGAATGTCTAACCATGGCTGTATTCATCTTTGTTTTGAGGCCTTTTAAGAAGGTGTTTTCACCCTGTTCTTGGTCTAATTCTCCTATCATTCCCATTCCAACCTCTGGATGTGAATTCTCAAGGGCAAGCAATTCATAGGCAACTTTTTCATAAGGGTGTGCACGATGCAAAGCTTTAAGAACTTTTGATTTGACATGTGCCTCTACCGATACCTGTATTTGACGTTCGGTAACTAGGGTTCTGCTTCCTATCGAACCTATATGTGGATCAGCTCCTTCTAGGGCTTTGAAACTTCCTTGACCTTCGGTCTCAAAAGCGCACTCGCTATAGGGATCGATGCTCCCGGCACCGGCTTGAAATAAAGCCTCCAAAACTTCTTTAGAATTTACTAGTGGAACTCTGAAACTCAATTGATAGAGGATATCACTTTTAGGAATGAGTATTTCCGTATTGTTCAGTCCAAGTTGATCACAAATCCTTTTGTTTACACCTACCTTGGAATTGTCCAAGGCAGTATGCATGGCATAGATTGCTATATTGTTTTGAATGGCTTTGATTACCACGCGTTCTACATAATTAGAACCGTTGAATTTCTTAAGTCCTTTGAAAACGATAGGGTGGAAGCACACTATCAATTCCGCACCTATAGCTATAGCCTCATCAACTACAGATTCTAAACAATCTAAGCTGACTAAAACTTTAGAGACTTCTTGTTCATAGTTACCAACCAAGAGTCCTACATTGTCAAAGCCTTCGGCATAAGTAAGTGGAGCGATTTGCTCTATACTTTGTGTAATTTGAGTTACTGTCATATCAGCAAAGTTAATTAATATGTTTATTTTCGCTTTGATGAATTTAAGCAAAATATTACTTTTTCCCGCAAGTCTTTTATATGGAAGTATTACCGGTGTTCGCAACCTTCTTTTTGATTTTGGAATCAAGGAGCAGTACAAGTCGCAATTAAAGGTAATCTCTGTAGGTAATTTGTCCCTTGGAGGTACTGGTAAAACTCCAATGATTGAATATTTAATTCGTCTCTTGGGTCCAGCAGAACACGCTCTAGCCTTAATCTCTCGGGGTTATGGTCGTAAGACTAAGGGGTTTTTAGTAGCGGGTAAAGATGCATCACCCTCACAAATTGGGGATGAGCCCTTTCAGGTTTATAGTAAGTTCCCTACACTGAAGGTTTGTGTGAGTGAAAAGCGCAAAACGGCAATTGAATACTTAGAACAAGAGTCTCCGGATTCTGTAGTCCTCTTAGATGACGCTTTTCAACATCGTTATGTTCAAAGAGATTTGAATATTGTTTTGACTTCCTTTGATAATCTGTTTTATAATGATTTAGTCCTTCCTGCAGGACGTTTGAGAGAATTTCCTTCGGGAATCTCAAGGGCGGATGTAGTGGTGGTCACTAAATGTCCGGAAATAGGAGTGGATAAGAAGTTAATTCGTGGGGCGATCGAAAAATACTCGGATGCACCGGTTTTCTTCTCATCGATCAAATATGCCACTAAGATTCAAAATCAGGAGATGTATTTAGACTTTGAAAACTTATCTTCAAAAAAGGTAGCCCTGATTACAGGGATCGCTAAGCCAGAATATTTTTATTCTTTCTTGAAGCCCTTTCTAAAGGATCACAAGCATTTTAAATTTGCAGATCACTATAATTTTAAAACAAGTGATTTTGAACAGTTTGAAAACTATTTAAACCAATACCCTAATGCAATCCTTTTAACTACAGAAAAAGACTATGTGCGATTAATACAGCACAAGTGGTCTACGGAGTCTTTGCATCGAATTTTTTATCTGCCTATTGAAACGGATTTTGGGTCTATGAAAAAGGATTTCGATTCTCTTATTCTGTCTCAACTTCAAAAGTAGACTGACCGTATTCCGTCCAAGAGCCATCGTATAACTTGAAGTTTTCATGACCTAATTCATAATAGGCTAGTGCAAGAATACAGGCTGTTACTCCTGAACCACAGGTGAAATTTATAGTTTTGTCTTGTTCAATGTCTTTAAAGTAGGACTTGAGATTCTCGAGAGCTTTGTATTGGTTGTTCTCCAGTAGATTAGTATAGGGCAGATTTATTGACTTAGGAATATGTCCTGAGCGAATTCCAGTACGTGGTTCTGGGTTTTTACCACTAAATCTTCCAGCTCCTCTGGCGTCTAGAGTTCTACTTTTTCCTGATTTACTTTCCGCGTAAATGTCTTGAATTTCTATGAGTTTATCTGTGTTTAAATTTGCTTTGAAATTTCCTTTGTGTTTAGCCCTTATTGGCTCGGATACTAGAGGGTATCCTTGTGCTTCCCATGCGGGCAAGCCTCCATTTAAAACATGAATATCTCGTGCTCCCATAAGGTAGAACATAAACCAGGCTCTAGGGGCTGAGAAAATTCCATGAGCGTCATAAATAAGTAGGATGGAGTCCTTGTTAATCCCTAATTTCTGGGCTTCTCTTTCAAATTGCTCGGAGCTTGGGAGTGTATTGGGTAAAACAGCGCCTTCCCTTGCAAATTCAGCGGCATAATTGAAAATGAGAGAATTTGCAATGAACTCTTTGCGCTCAAAATCTTTCTGACCTGGTTTAGGACGACTGGCGTCTAAAACTATTGCATTAGACTTTTTTGAAAGCTCAAAAAACGCTTTGGGATCTATAAGTACTTTCATCGAACTGTAATTTTCATATTCACATTATCTATAGGCCATTCGTCTTTACTGGTTTCCACCTTTGAAATGGCATCGACTACAGACATACCACTTAAAACTTGACCGAATACCGTGTGCTCTCCGTTTAAATGTCGATAATCATCGACTCCAAGTATGATATAAAATTCAAATGGAGTAGTGAGTTTTTCAGGGTTGTATTCCCATTCCCTTGCAGCTGCTAGAGCACCTCTTTTATGGGGATGATTAGTACGGAATTCAGGTGGGATCTTGTAGTTTTTTCTCTTGTTCTTGAAGTTAGCCACAGCTTCCGTATCTCCATTTCCTCCTTGAATGATGAAATCAGGAACCACTCTATGGAAGGAGGTTAGGTCAAAGTAGCCTTCTTTGACCAAATAGACGAAACTCGCTCTGTGAAGAGGAGTGTCTTTAAAAAGCTCAAGCTCTATGTTGCCAAAACTGGTTTGAATGGTCGCATGAGTCTCTGGATTTTTCTTACCGTACTCGGTGAAAAACTCGACAGCAGTCCTAGTGTCTGGATAAACAGTTAGATCCTGCTTCTTTTTGACTTTTGCTTTCTTTACAATTGGTTTTTTCTGTGTTGTTGAGGTTTTGGCCTTCGCAGAAGGCTTGGTTTCACAACTGAAAAAAATTAGAGAAAATGCTAGAAAATAAAGAATCTTATAATTTGCCAAAATACATGCTTTTGATAATCCCGTCGGAGAGCCCGATTTTAGGGACAAAAATTTTCTTAGCGCCACTCCATTTCATTGCGTTGAGATAAATTTTAGTAGCTGGCACGATTACATCTGCACGGTCTGTATTCAAACCAAGTACTAAGATTCTGTCCTCGTATGACATGTTCTTGAGGAATCTATAATGTGCCTTTAAATAAGCATAGGTCAGTGAAGTTCCCATGGGTTTTCCGGACATTTTGAAAATCTTATTGATGTTCCCTCCCGAACCGATAACAAAAATCTTTTTGAGATCAGCGGTGTGTTCTTTGATCCAAAGTTCTATTTGAGGCCAGAGAATTTGTTTGTCTACGGTCTTGTTAACTAAACGGACGGTACCTATTTTAAAGGATTTAGAAGCGACTACTTCGCCTTTATTAATCACGGTAAGTTCTGTACTACCTCCCCCTACATCTACAAATAAATAGGCCTTTTCCGGATCTATGCTCTCGTTGAGGTCGGTAAAAGAAATAATTTCAGCTTCTTTTTTTCCATCAATGATGTCTATTTCAACTCCTGAAGCTTCTGCTACTAAGTCCCGTACTTCCGTACCGTTGCTAGCTTCTCTCATGGCAGAAGTCGCCATGGCTTTATAGCGCTCCACGCCGTGAACTCCCATTAAAAGTTTAAAGGCTTTCATGGCTTCGCCCATTCTTTCAATATTGTCCTCAGATATCTTTCCATCTACGAATACATCTGCTCCTAAGCGGATAGGTACACGAATGATATCTGCTTTTTTAAATTGTGGTTCGTCCTTGTTTTTTTTGACAATGACATTAGAAATTAATAGGCGTATGGCGTTGGATCCTATATCAATGGCTCCAAGTTTTTTAATCTTCAACATAGGTCTTTTTTATTTCTTTAGGACTAGTAAATAGTACAGTTTCTCCTTTTTTTATATCCTTCCAGTGCTTACAGTCAAATCGGATCCCGATCACTCCACAGGTGGAAATATGTTCAATATCTATATTCCCATATTTATTGACAAAATCATTGATTCCGTGATCATGGGAAAAAATCATGGCTGAATCAAAATCTGGATCGAGGGCCTTAATGGTTTTGACTAAATACTTATCTGAGAAGCTATAAAGTGATTTATTCAATTGCAAATTCGCTAGCGGAAATTTCATGTTTTGACAGAAAATCACCGCTGTACTCAAAGCTCTGTTGGCATGAGAACTGATAAAGGCATCTGGACGGTCCAATTGCACACTTAAGTATTTTGATACCAAATGAGCATCCTGAATTCCTCGTTCTTTTAAAGGTCGGTCTTGATCCTCAATAGAGTCATATTTCCAAGAAGACTTGGCATGTCTTACAATATAAATTGTTTTCATAAATTAAGGTGCTAGTCGTTCTATATTCCAGTTGTATTCTTGATCCAAGCTGTAGCGCAATCTGTCGTGCATTCGATTCGGACGTCCTTGCCAGAATTCTATGCTTTCTGGTCGGATGAGATACCCTCCCCAGTGCTCAGGTCTAGGAATTTCTATGTTTTTATATTTTTCTTCAAAGGACTTAAGTCTCTGATCTAAATAGGCCCTTGAGGGAACCACTTTACTTTGATCCGAGGCCCATGCTCCAAGTTTAGACCCATCGGGACGAGATTCAAAATATCCGTCTGATAGATTCTCTGGGATTTTTTCAACCCTACCTTTTATGATGACTTGTCTCTCGAGACTTGGCCAGAAGAAAGAGGCACATACATGGTTATTAACCTCCATGGCCTTTCCTTTTTCACTTTCATAATTGGAATAAAAGATAAAACCTTCCCAAGTGAATTTTTTCAAAAGGACTACTCTGTTCTTAGGGAATCCATCTAAACCAATACTTGAAACGGTCATGGCATTATTTTCTACCTCAGGGGAGAATTCCTCAATTTCATGAAACCACCTTTGAAATAATTCCATAGCGTCTCCCGAAACTTCAGTTTCTATCAAATCTCCTTTTTCATAAGATTTGCGATAGTTGCTTAAATCTTTTTCCATAACTCAAAAATACGAAATTATTGTTTCAATTTAAGTCTAATACTATACAAACCTAGGAAGGTAATCATCCCGTTGACAAGGAGTAATTCATACCCGAAGACATAGCCTCCAAGCCAGTTGGCAGAGTTTGAATTTAATACATAGGTTAGTCCCACTGAAATAAGGGAAACGATCCAAACATATTGGTCTTTGATTTGAAACTTAGTAAAGATCCCGAAGGCATATAAGCCTAAAAGAGGCCCGTAGGTGTACGAGGCGACTTGAAGTAAAGAAGAAATTACATTGTCTTGAAGTAGGTATTTAAAGGAAATGATTACCAGGGCTAGAACTATAGAAATTCCAATATGTGTTCTTTTTCTAAGTTGTTTTTGTCTCTTTTCTGTATGTTTTTCAATGTCGAGAAAGTCAAAACAAAAAGAGGTGGTCATAGAGGTTAAGGCTGAATCTGCGCTTGAATAAGCAGCTGCAATTAAACCTAAAATAAAGAACATTGCTGTGACCATACCTAAATTTCCGTTGAGCGCTATTTCAGGGAAAAGAAGGTCCGTTTTAGGGCTTCCGTCCACTACAGGAATATTGATTTGTTGCTGGGAGGCATACATAAATAAAAGAGCTCCTAGAAATAGAAAAACTAAATTAACTACAATTAGAGTACCTCCTAAGGAAAGCATGTTCCAACGTGCTTCTTTTTCATTTTTACACGTAAGGTTTTTCTGCATCATGTCCTGATCGAGTCCAGTCATGGCAATAGTGATGAACATTCCTCCAAGTATACCCTTAAAGAGATAGTTCTTATCTGTGAAGCTATCAGTGAATATGATTTGACTGTATGATTTGAAGTCAGGGCTGGAGATGATTTCTCCCATGCTGAGTCCCATTTGATCTGTGATACTCCAAACAGCAATAACCACTGCACTTAACATAAATAGGGTCTGTAAGGTATCGGTCCAAACAATAGTTTTGATTCCTCCTTTATGTGTGTAAACCCAGATCAGTGCAATGGATAAGCAAACGGTAAGTTCAAAGGGGACATTCCAGGCGTCAAAAACAAAGTATTGGAGCACACTAGCGACTAAAAATAAGCGAAAAGAAGCTCCCAGTATTCTCGAGATCATAAAGAAGGTTGCTCCTGTTTTATGACTATAAGTCCCAAAGCGTTCTTGCAAATATTCATAAATAGAGGTGAGGTTCATCCTGTAGTAAATAGGCAATAGAATATAGGCGATTGCGATATATCCTAAAAAATAACCAATCACGATCTGCATATAACTAAACTGACTGCTTCCAACCCATCCAGGAACGGAAATAAAGGTTACTCCAGAGAGCGAGGCCCCAATCATTCCAAATGCTACCACATACCATGGAGATTTTTTATTGGCCTTAAAAAAAGCTTCATTACTATCACTTTTACCGGTCAGGTAAGAAATGGCAATGAGGAACAAAAAATAAAGGCTTATAAGGAGGAGAATATATACAGGTTTCATAAAATTGCTTTTGAACAAAGTAAAGAGATTTTTTTATAAAATCTTAATGGACAATGTGTATTTTTGCCTTATGAATTATTCTTCTAAAATATTAGAACAAGCTGTGAATGAAATTTCGGGGCTACCGGGAATCGGAAAGAGAACAGCGCTTCGATTGGCCTTGCACTTACTAAGAGAAGACAAGGAACAAGCTCTTAGTTTGTCTGAGTCTTTAGTGAGTTTGGTAGAGGATATTAATTTATGTAAATCTTGCCACAATATTTCAGATACCGAAATCTGTGATATCTGTAACTCTGTCTTTAGAAATAAAGAAGTTATTTGTGTGGTGGAAGATGTTCGCGACGTAATGGCTATCGAAAATACAGGACAGTTTAAGGGAGTGTATCACGTTTTAGGTGGTAAAATATCTCCTTTAGAAGGTATAGGGCCTCATGATTTATTTATAGACTCTTTACTTAAAAAGATTGCTGAAGGTCAAGTTAAGGAGGTTATTTTTGCCTTGAGTTCGACTATGGAAGGAGATACCACTAACTTTTATATCTATAAGCAAATTGAAGATAAAGAGATTGAGATTTCGGCTATTGCTAGAGGAATCGCGGTTGGTGACGAATTGGAATTTGCCGATGAATTGACACTCGGACGATCTATAGTCAACCGAGTGCCTTTTGAAAATTCTATGTCTTAATTATTGGTTTTCCCCAGAATCCCAACTCTTTTTTGCTCTTAACCTTTTGTAGGCTTTGATAAGCACCATAAGAATGACTCCGAGTGCAATAATTCCTAAAACGCCATAAATCCAATTAAAGCTGCTTTTGAGTACCACTAAAAATACTACAGCAAATAGAACTAAGGTAGCCACTTCATTCCATAGCCTCAAAAAGTTGGAACTAGGTAAGTTCTCACCGCGCACCATTTTATTAATATAGTATTGGCATGAGCCGTGATATGCGAACAATAAGGCTACAAATGCAAGTTTTATAAGCATCCATGACATGTCCAGCCAAGCAGGATTTAAATAAATAAGCCAGAATCCAAATATGGAGGCCAAAACCGCTGAGGGCCAAGTAATCATATACCAAAGGCGTTTACTCATTAAGAGGTATTGGTCCTTTAAGATGGATTGAGCCGGCTCTTGTTTATCCTCAGCTTCTTTATAATATATAAATAGTCTAACGATATAAAATAGCCCCGCAAACCAGGTGACTACGAATATGATGTGTAAGGACTTGAGGTATAAATAGCTTTCCATAAGCTTAATTTTTAGAATTCATCCAATCATTGATCCATTTGACAGAAATATCAACCCAACGATCTTTATCATTTAAACAAGGAATGTGTTCATAAGCAGTACCTCCAGCTTCAAGGAAGTCTTCTTTCCCTTCCATTGCAATTTCTTCTAAAGTCTCCAGACAATCTGCTACAAAAGCAGGTGTCACTACTGACATCCTTTTCTTGTCTTCTTTCTTTGCAAAATCTTCCAACTCAAAGTCTGTATAAGGTTTAAGCCATGGGTCTTTTAAAAGTCTAGATTGAAATGAAACGGAATGTTCCTCTGGTTTTAAGCCCAGTTTCTCTGCAACCAACCTAGTTGTGGTGTAGCATTGGTGTCTGTAGCATTTAGCATGAGCTTGTTTGTTCGCAGTTTGACAACATTGTCCATCAAGTTTACAATGACTCTTTGTTGGATCAGATTTTAAAATATGACGCTCTGGGATTCCGTGATATGAGAATAATAAGTGGTCAAAATCTTTATTATTATAGATCTCTGAAATACTTTCCGCTAGTACATCGATATAATCAGGATTATCATAAAAAGGAGGAAGGAAGTCTAAATGCATCTCTGGGTGCTGTTTTGCTGCAACTTCTTTTACTTTGACTTCTACTGTTTCATAAGAAGACATAGCGTAATGTGGGTACATAGGCATCACAAATATATCTGTTGCTCCTTTGTCGGCAAGTTCCTTTAATCCCTTTTCTATACTCATGGATCCATATCTCATGGCTAGTGCAACAGGTGCATCAATCTTCAGGTCTACTTTATCTTTGAAGCGTTCTGAGATGACTACAAGAGGAGAGCCTTCATCCCACCATATTTTCTGGTAGGCCGCTGCAGATTTTTTAGGACGCGTATTTAAGATAATTCCTTTTACTAACAGAAATCGTTTCCAGTAAGCCATATCAATAACGCGCTCGTCCATAAGAAATTCATCTAAATAAGTTCTTACATCTTTAGGCTCCGGACTGTCAGGTGATCCAAGGTTAACTATTAAAATTCCTTTCATGAGTTTTGTGTTCTAATTTGATTTGTGATTTCATATAAAGCAATACTCAAACTTGTCGCTACGTTAATGGAGGAGTTTTCTCCATACATATCTATTGCTATATAATCTTGGCATTTGTTTAAAACATCTTGAGGGATACCGTAGCGCTCTGAACCAACAATTAAGCAAATTTTTTCTTGAGGATTAAAAGCATAACTTCTGATATTCACACTCTTGTCAGTAAGTTCTAAGGCCAAGATTTTGAAATCATTTTGTTCGTGATTTTCTAAAAGCGAAATTACATCATTATATGAAATTACACTAAGTTTTTTTTCAGCTTCTCTTGCCGTTCTTTTTAGAAGTCTGTTATTGAGATCAGGTCCATTTTCATCATAGTAAACTTTACTAACACCGAAGGCCTCACATACTCTTAAGCACATTCCGATGTTTTGAGGAGTTCTTAGCGCTCCAAGAACTACCGTGATAGGGAAGTTTTGTTTCTTGATTTGATGTGTATAATGATCGTGTTGCTTTGCCATATTATAATTGACTAATGTATTTCTTAGGGGTAGTGTTGAATTTCTTTTTAAAGGCAGCGATGAAATGACTGGAGTTACTATAGCCTACGAGGTTTGCTACCTCACTAACACTGAGTCCTTGCTCAACCAAAAGATTCTTGGCATAATCTAATTTGTAATTCAATAAAAAGGTAAAAACGGGCATTCCGTACATTTCTTTGAATCCTATTTTTAGTTTTTTGATATTGAGCCCTACTGCTTTGGCTAGCTCCTCCAGGCTAGGAGGGGATGCCATATGTTCAACAACTAAATCTTTAGCTTGTTTAATCTTTGAAACCGTATCACTATTGGCCATAAAAGGACATTTTTCGATGTCGATATGGTCTTCATTATTGAAGTAATAACTCAAAAGCTCATAAACTTTACCTTTAATAAATAGAGGCTTGAGATGTTCTTCCATTTTTTTACCCTTAAATTGATGCAAAACAACTTTAACCGAAGGGCTAATGTCTTGAGTTTCAATAATGCTCTGATTAGTAATGGAGAAATCAAATTTCATAGGAATACTGATGTTGTCCGTTAAGAGCTTATGGAAGTGATTGATTGGAACCACTAAAGAGTATAGATGAGACTGATTACTCAATTTACAAAGGGTTTTGAGTTCTGGACTAGGTATATAAACTAAGGCACTTTGATTGGCATCTAATTCAATAGCGCAGTGTTCGTGATTAAAGGCTACCGTGCATTTATTGTTTAAAGCAAAAAATATTTGAACATAGCCCGAATCTAAATCATAAACAAATTTGCGAGTTTGGTTGTAAGGATTGTCTAAAGAGATTAGGGAAAACTCTTGAATTTCATTCAAAATAACATTTGAACTTTTATCGATGTTTTTATAAGTACTTAGATTATTGTTGGGATTCATCTTTTTGTTTTAGCGGAACTACTTTACAAAAATAGTTATTTTTTATTGAAGTGTAGTGTGTTTGCATTTGTATTAATGCCTTGTATTTATTGAGTTTTCAGGAATTCAACTGTTTTTAATCGTTCTAAATAAGCGGAGAATTCTTCTTGGAAGCCAAAAAGTACTTTTATCGATACTTTTCACGATAAACTCTTCTTATTTTTGCTAACGATATACACGTGAAATTTTAGCATGAAAAACATAGCTACTAAGTTATATAATGTAGGTCTTAGTTATAAGAAGGCCGATGTACAAACTCGAGGCCTTTTTAGTATCTCAAAACCCAATCAAGAAGCTCTTTTGAAAGAAGCTAAGGAGATGGGAATCAATGGGGTATCTGTTATATCTACTTGTAATAGAACTGAATTAACAGGTTTTGCTCAACATCCCTATGAGTTAATTGGTTTGTTGTGTAAGTACTCAGGAGGTAGCGTTGAAGAATTTGCTGATGTATCTAATGTTTTCGCTGGTAAGGAAGCGATAGAGCACCTTTTTCATATTGGAACAGGTTTAGATAGTCAGATTCTTGGAGATTACGAAATAGTTGGACAATTGAAACATAGTTTTAAGATGTCTAAAGATCTAGGGACAACAAACGCCTATTTGGAACGTTTGTATAATTCTGTTCTTCAAGCTTCTAAAAAAGTTAAGAATACTACTGAACTTTCTTCTGGAACAACTTCTGTGTCCTATGCAGCAGTACAGTATTTATTGGATAATATACAAGACCTTAAAAGTAAGAATATTCTTGTTTTTGGTTTGGGAGAAATAGGTAAGAATGCTTGTAAGAATGTTCTAGAATATACCGATAATAGATCTACAAGATTAATTAATCGAACTTTTGATAAGGCAGCTATTTTTGCTGAAGAGAACGATGGGATTGACGTGGCTAAATTTGATGATCTTAGAAAGGAAATCGCTCAAACTGATATACTTATTGTTTCTACAGGATCTGATATGCCTACGGTTACTAAGGAGGATATCTCTGCTGATCAAAACTTGTTGATTCTTGACCTCTCAATGCCTGAAAATGTTGCGCAAGATGTGAAGGAAATTCAGGGAGTATCTCTGGTTAATCTAGATGAATTGTCTAAAATAACGGATAGAACTTTAGAGCGTAGAAAAGCTGAGGTTCCTAAGGCGCATGAGATTATTAACGAACATACTGAAGAATTTAATGAATGGGTAAATCACAGGAAATTCACTCCAGCAGTGAATGCCTTGAAAAACTCATTAATGAATATACAAAAAGACGAGATTAATTTTCACAAGAAAAAAATCGAAGGCTTTAATGAGGAACATGCCGAGCAAATCACTTCTAGGCTAATTCAGAAAATAACAACTCAATTTGTAAAACATCTTAAGGATGAAGATACTTCTGTTAATCAAAGTATTGATGTAATTTCTAGGGTGTTTAATACATCTATCTCTGTAAATGATGAAGACAATTAGAATAGGAACTAGAGATAGTGAGCTTGCTATGTGGCAAGCTACTACAGTTCAAAATCAATTAGAATTTTTAGGTTTTAAAACCGAGCTAGTTCCAGTTAAATCTATTGGTGATTTAGAATTAGATAAACCTATATATGAACTTGGGGTTACGGGTGTTTTTACCCGAGAACTTGATGTTGCTATGATCAAAGGAAAAATTGACATTGCTGTGCACTCTATGAAAGATGTTCCAACGGTACTTCCCCATGGGATGATTCAGGGGGCTGTAATGAAAAGAGGTTTGGTTCATGACGTACTTGTTTTTGAAGGAACTGAAGATTTCTTTGCTGAGAAAGAAGCTGTCATTGCTACGGGAAGTTTGAGAAGAAAAGCCGCTTGGCTGAATCGTTACCCTAGCCATGAAGTTGTGGATTTGAGAGGTAATATCAATACAAGAATGCAAAAGTTAGAGGATTCTGATTGGAATGGAGCAATTTTTGCGGCAGCAGGACTTAAGAGAATAGGTCTTAAAGCAGCGCGTCAAATCAATTTAGATTGGATGATTCCAGCGCCAGGACAAGGGGCTATTTTGATTACGGTAATGGAATCTAATACAGAGGTTGTTGAAGCCGTAAAGGAATTGAATGATGAAGAAACAGCACTTTGTACTAAAATTGAGCGTGACTTTTTAAATAGATTAGAAGGAGGTTGTACTTCTCCAATTGGTGCTCATGCAAAAATTGAAGAGGAGCAAGTTCATTTTGAAGGAGTCTTATTTTCTAAAGATGGACAACGCAAGTTAGAAATAGCTAAGAGTGTGAAGCAATTTTATGCGGAAGATTTCGGATTGAAATGTGCAGATCAAATGATAGAGCGTGGCGCTAAGCGAATCATGCTTGCAGATACTTTAAAAGTAGCTACGACTAAATTATATTCTACCAAGAAGCTTTCTGAAAGCCAAAAAGAAATGGTCGCTAAGGGCTATGGAGTGGAGGATAGTGATTTTATCAAAATACGATTCAATAGAATTGGTAAAAAACAACTGCCTGCAAAAATAGATAATTTAGTATTTAGTTCGAAAAATGCTGTAGAAAGCTTGTTGACTAGTTTAGATTTAAGTGAACTAGAAATCGGCCAAATTTACTGTGTAGGTAGAAGAACAAAGAAATTAATTGAACAAAAAATTGGACCTGTTAATATGGTAGCTCCTTCAGCTTCTGCACTTGCGGAAAAAATGAAGGATATCAAAGGGGAAGATATTTGGTATTTATGTGGTGATAAGAGATTGGATACTCTTCCAAATGCTTTATCGGCCCACAATACAGTACACGAATTAGAGATGTACAAGACACTTCTAAGTCCTAAGAAGATGGATCAGGCTCATAAAATGGTTTTATTTTACAGTCCATCTGGTGTTCAAAGTTTCGTCCAAGAGAATGATGGTGATATTATTGCTGTTTGTATTGGAGAAACTACGGCAGAAGAGGCTAGAAAGAACTTTAAAGAAGTATTGGTTAGTAAGGTTCCAAATGTGCCGAGCATGATTGAACTTGCTAACACTGTTTTAGTAGAACGTTTTCAATAATTGATAAACATGCTTAGAACAAGAAGATTGAGAAAATCAGAAGGAATTCGATCTTTAGTAAGAGAGAATCATCTGAGTGTAGACGACTTTATATACCCTCTTTTTATAGAGGAAGGTACTGGGATTGAACAAGAAATTGTTTCCATGCCTGGGATTAAAAGATTTTCCTTAGACCGACTCTCGAAAGAGTTAGACGAAGTTGTATCTCTGGATATCAAATCGGTACTTTTATTCGGGATTCCCAGTCATAAAGATGAGATCGGAACTGAAACGTGGAATGATCAAGGAATCATGCAACAAGCCATTCGATTTATTAAGACGAATTATCCTTCGCTTTATGTAATTACTGATGTGTGTTTCTGTGAATATACATCACACGGACATTGTGGAGTGATTCATGAAGGAGATGTACTCAACGACCCTACCTTAAAAAATCTTCAAAAACAAGTATTATCTCATGCCCAGGCAGGAGTTGATATGGTTGCCCCTTCTGGTATGATGGACGGTACCATTGCGGCTTTGAGAGAAGTACTTGATAGCAATGGCTTTGAAACACTTCCAGTAATGGGGTATTCAGTAAAGTATGCTTCTGCCTTTTACGGTCCTTTTAGAGATGCTGCAGATTCGACTCCAGCTTTCGGGGATAGAAGAACGTATCAAATGGACCCTGCTAATCGCAGAGAAGGGCTTATTGAAGCTCAGATTGATGATGCGGAAGGTGCAGATATTTTGATGGTTAAACCAGCACTGTCTTATTTAGACATTATTAGTGATTTAAAGCAAAATTTTGACAAACCAATTGCTTGTTATAATGTGAGTGGTGAATACGCTATGGTCAAAGCTGCTGCAGAGAAAGGTTGGATTGATGGAGACCGAGTAATGATGGAGTCTTTGTTGAGTATGAAACGAGCTGGAGCAGATATTATTATTACTTACTTTGCCAAGGAAGCGGCAAGATTATTAAAAAAATAAAGTATGGAATTTAAAAAATCCGAAAAACTATATCAAAAAGGTTTAGAACATTTAGTTGGTTCAGTAAACTCTCCAGTGCGAGCTTTTGCCTCGGTTGGAGGTAATCCATTGTTTATTGATCATGCTAAAAAAAGTCATATTGTAGATGTTGATGGGAATAAGTACATAGATTATGTACTTTCTTATGGGCCTATGATCTTAGGACATGATAATAGAAAAGTGGCAAAAGCGGTTCATAAAGCGCTTAAAAAGGGTTATACTTTTGGAGCTTCAACTAAGGGAGAAATCAAATTAGCAGGGCTTGTTTGTGATGCTTTCCCTCATATGGATAAGGTGAGGTTTGTAAGTTCTGGAACGGAAGCAGTTCTTTCTGCGATTAGACTTGCTAGAGCACATACAGGGAAATCTAAGATTATTAAATTTTCTGGATGTTATCACGGGCACTCTGATGCCTTGTTAGTAGCAGCGGGTTCTGGATTAGCTACTTTGAGTATGCCGGGTTCTAAGGGAGTTCCTGAAGAAGCGGTAAAAAACACTTTGATAGCCTCTTATAACGACTTAGAAAGTGTAGCAAAACACTTTGAGAAGTATGACGATATAGCAGGTATTATTCTTGAACCTATTGCGGGTAATATGGGAGTGGTAATTCCAAATGGTGAATTCATTGAAGGGATACAAGAATTAGCAAAGAAGCACAATAGTTTGATTATTGCTGATGAGGTAATGACAGGTTTCCGTTCTAAATTTGGTGGGGCTTCTGAACTTTTAGGTTTAGAGCCAGATATTACTTGTTTAGGAAAGGTGATTGGAGGAGGTTTTCCAGTAGGGGCATATGGAGCTCGTAATGAAATTATGGAAAATGTTGCACCACTTGGAGGTATGTATCAAGCAGGGACGCTTTCTGGTAATCCTATTGCAATGGCGGCAGGTTATGCTACATTGAAGACTTTGAAGAAGGAAAATCCATATCAGAAGTTTGAAGCTGTTGCGGATTTATTAGAGACGATTATTAAAGAATCTGCTAAGAAATACGAAGTAGCTATTCAAGTGAATCGTTTCGGGTCTATGATCAACCCATTTTTTACGGATAAAGAAGTACATAACTTTGAAGATGCTCAGAGCTCTGATACAGGGAAATTTGCTAAATTTTTCTGGAGCTTGATTGAACATGGCTTATTTATTCCACCTTCTCAATTTGAGGCATGGTTCTTATCAACAACCTTGGATAAAAAAGATTTAGAAAAAACTACTAATGCGATTGATGCGGCGATGAAAGCGGTATCAGAAATGAAATAATATGATTAAAAACGATTTATATTTAAGAGCTCTTAAAGGAGAAGTAGTAGATAGACCACCGGTATGGATGATGCGTCAAGCTGGAAGGTATTTGCCAGAGTTTATGGAGCTCAAAAATAAATATGATTTCTTTACACGTTGCCAGACTCCTGAATTAGCAGCAGAGATTACTGTTCAACCAATTCGCAGATATGGAATGGATGCGGCAATCTTATTCTCTGATATCTTAGTGATTCCTCAAGCCATGAATATTCATGTTGAGATGAAGGCAGGAGTAGGACCATGGTTACCGAACCCAATTCGTTCTCAAGCAGATTTGGATAAAGTAATTGTCCCAGATGTTAATGAAACTTTAGGCTATGTTTTTGATGCAATCAAATTGACTAAAGAGATGCTTAATGATGAGGTTCCCCTAATCGGTTTTGCAGGTTCACCTTGGACGATTTTGTGCTATTGTGTGCAAGGTCAGGGGTCAAAGAATTTTGATATTGCTAAAGAATTGTGTTTCACACAACCTGTAGTAGCTCATGCTTTATTGCAGAAAATTACGGATACCACTATCGCTTATTTGAAAGAAAAGGTGAAAGCTGGAGTAGATGCCGTACAGATCTTTGATTCATGGGGAGGTATGTTGTCTCCTGTGGATTATCAAGAATTTTCATGGAAGTATATCCAACAGATAATCGATGCTCTTAAGGAAGATGCACCAGTGATTGCCTTCGGGAAAGGATGTTGGTTTGCTTTAGAAGAAATGTCTAAATCTGGTGCTTCTGCCCTTGGAGTAGACTGGACAATTTCGCCTGAGATGGCTCGTAAATTTACCGGAGGGAATATTACCCTTCAAGGGAATTTTGATCCGACGCGATTGTTCTCACCTCCAAAAGAAATTAAGAAAATGGTCTGGGACATGATCGATGGATTTGGTAAGGACAAATACATAGTCAACCTAGGTCATGGAATACTTCCGAATATTCCTTTGGAAAATGCAGGAGCATTTATAGAAGCGGTAAAAGAATACCCAACAAGATAATTTAAACCCCGCACTGTATTTTAGCGGGGTTATTTTTTTATAAGATGAAAGAACAATTTTTAGCCTATATACACAAGCTTCAAGATGAGATTTGTTCCTCAATTGAAGCCGCTGATGGAAAAGCCAAGTTTGAAGAAGATCTATGGGATCGTCCAGAAGGTGGTGGTGGAAGAACTCGTGTAATCAGCAATGGAAAAGTCTTTGAAAAAGGAGGGGTGAATATTTCTGCCGTTCATGGTGAATTGCCCGAAATGATGCGGAAAAAATTTGGAGTGGAGCAAGCAGATTTTTTTGCTTGTGGACTTTCTTTAGTGTTGCACCCGGAAAATCCTATGGTTCCTACAGTTCATGCCAATTGGCGTTATTTTGAGATGTATGACTCCGATGGTAATATTGTGGATTCTTGGTTTGGTGGAGGTCAGGACTTAACTCCTTATTATTTGAAGGATTCTGATGCTCAGCATTTTCACCAGGTTTGTAAAGCGGCTTGTGATGCTCATGATATGAGTTATTATGAGACCTATAAAAAACAATGTGATGACTACTTCTGGAATAGTCATAGAGGAGAAGCTCGTGGAGTTGGAGGTTTGTTTTTTGACTATTTAAAAAAGTCAGCCTCTAAATCTATGGAAGATCACTTTAACTTTGTGGTCGAAGTGGGGAATTCCTTTTTGGAAAGTTATATTCCTATAGTAGAGAAACGAAAGCATGCACCTTATACTCTTGCTCAGAAAGATTGGCAAGAAATTCGAAGAGGTCGTTATGTGGAATTTAATTTGGTTCATGATAGAGGAACTATTTTTGGACTTAAGACAAATGGTAGAATTGAGAGTATTCTGATGAGTTTGCCTCCTAAAGTACAGTGGAGATATGATTATCATCCTGAGAAGGGGTCTGAAGAAGCTCGTCTAATAGAAGTGCTACAAGAGCCGAAACAGTGGGTATGAATTCAGAATTAATCCAAAAATACAATATTCCAGGACCTAGATATACTTCTTATCCTACAGTTCCCTTCTGGGATCAGGGAGGAATCGATCTTGAGGATTGGAAAACTACGGTAAAAAGGTCCTTTTTAGAGTCAAATGATCAGGAGGGAATTAGTATATATATACATCTGCCGTTTTGTGAGAGTTTGTGTACTTTCTGTGCTTGTCACAAGAGAATTACCAAGAGGCATGAGGTAGAGAACCCTTATATAGAAGCAGTGCTCAAGGAGTGGAAGCTCTATGTAGATCTCTTCGGGAAACGCGCTAGAATTAGAGAGATTCATCTGGGAGGTGGAACTCCAACTTTTTTCTCAGCAGCAAATTTAAAACGTCTGATTGATGGCTTGTTTGAGCATGCAGATCGATTTGAACAAACTGAGTTTAGTTTCGAAGGGCATCCCAATGCAACTTCTTATGAACAGCTTCAGACCCTATTTGATTTAGGTTTTGATCGCAACAGTTTTGGAATCCAAGATTACGACCCCGTGGTCCAAAAAGCGATTCATAGAATTCAAAGTTTTGAGCAGGTTCAAAAAGTACATCAGCAGTCTAAGGAAATTGGATATAAGTCTATATCTCACGATTTGATTTTTGGCCTTCCTTTTCAAACAGAGGAAAGCATTAGAGAGACCATTAAGAAGACGGTAGCCTTGAAACCGGATCGTATTGCTTATTATTCCTATGCTCATGTGCCGTGGATTAAGGGAGTTGGTCAAAGAGGTTTCGATGAGAATGATTTACCTCAGGATGCCGAAAAGAGACATTTATATGAACTCGGGAAGCAGTTATTCTTTGAGGCGGGTTATGAAGAAATAGGTATGGATCATTTTGCACTTCCATCCGATTCTCTTTCTAAAGCCTTGAAAAATGGTAATCTTCACCGAAATTTTATGGGTTATTCTGCAGGGAAAACAAAGTTGATGATAGGTCTTGGAGCCTCCTCAATTGCGGACTCTTGGTATAGTTTTGCACAGAATGAAAAGAAGGTGGAAGACTATGAAAATAAGGTGAATAAAGGCGAATTTCCTCTGTTCAGAGGACATTTGTTGACAAAAAAAGATTTAATAGTTCGCAAACATATCTTAAATTTGATGTGTCAATTGTATACTTCTTGGGAATCAGAAGAGATGCAATTGGATGAAATGAATGATGTATTAGGACGACTTAAAGAAATGGAACAAGACCATTTGCTCGAAATCGGAGATCATTATATAAAAGTAAACGAAGCCGGAAGAATGTTTGTGAGAAATATCTGTATGGCTTTTGATTTAAGATTAATAAAAAACAGGCCCGAAACAAGGTTGTTTTCGATGACTATTTAAGGATTTGTTATTTTTTTTATTAATTTCGCAACTCAACTAAAAATATACTATGGCAAAATTTGAATTAAAACTTCCAAAAATGGGTGAAAGTGTTGCTGAAGCAACAATAACCTCATGGCTTAAAAATGTTGGAGACACAATCGATCAAGATGAAGCAATTGTTGAAATTGCAACAGATAAGGTAGATTCTGAAGTTCCGGCAGAAGTCAGTGGTGTTTTGAAAGAAATCTTGTTTGATGTGGACGCTGTTGTAGCAGTTGGAGATACTATAGCTATTATTGAAACGGATGCCGACACGACAGTGGAAGAAAAGTTAATTGTAGAGATTGAGGAAGCGCCATCTGAGGAGGTCGCTGAAGTTGTTGAGCAAATCACTACAGAAATTGCCGAATTGAGTAAATCAACGGCGAGTGGAAAATTCCTATCACCACTAGTTAGAAATATAGCAAAAGAAGAAGGTGTAAGCGAGGCTGAATTGGAAGCTTTACAAGGAAGTGGTAAAGATGGTCGTATCACCAAGAAGGATATCTTAGATTATGTTGCAGATAAAAAGCAAGGAAAGACTAAGGTGGTTCCTGAAGTTAAGGTAGAAACTCCTGTTGCGGCTTCTATCCCTAAACCAGCTGCAGTTCCAGTTTCGGTTAACGGAGGTGATGAAATCATTGAGATGGATCGCATGAGAAAACTAATTTCAGGATATATGGTCAATTCACTTCAAACTTCGGCTCATGTACAGTCGTTTATTGAGGTAGATGTGACTAATATTGTGAAATGGAGAACTAAAGTAAAGGATGCCTTTTTGAAAAAAGAAGGTCAGAAAATTACTTTTACCCCAATCTTTATGCAAGCGGTAGCTAAGGCAATCAGAGATTTCCCTATGATTAATATTTCAGTAGATGGTGATCGTATCATTAAGAAGAAAGACATTAATATTGGGATGGCGACAGCCCTTCCAAGTGGAAATTTAATAGTTCCTGTGATTAAGAATGCGGATCAGTTGAATCTTGTAGGTATGGCTAAGGCGGTAAATGATTTAGCAAATAGAGCTCGAAACAATGCCTTGAAACCGGATGATATTAAAGGAGGGACTTATACAGTTACGAATGTAGGGTCTTTTGGTTCGGTAATGGGTACACCTATTATCAATCAGCCTGAGGTTGGAATTTTAGCTTTAGGAGCGATACGAAAGGTTCCTGCAGTGATCGAAACGCCTGAGGGAGATTTCATAGGAATCAGACAAAAAATGTTCTTATCTCATTCTTATGACCACCGTGTGGTTGATGGAATGTTAGGTGGACTGTTTGTAAAAGCTGTAGCAGATTATCTAGAAGCTTGGGATGTAAATATGGAATTGTAATTAGCAATTCAATTAGTTATAAAAAAAGCCGAATCAATTCAATTGATTCGGCTTTTTCACGTTTTGAATAAATGCTTATTTAAGTGCTTCTTCAATGATCATACCAGTATTAGCAGTGGGTAGCGATAGTCCTAAAAAGTTTGAAATTGTAGGAGCTATATCCGTGATGCTATGATATTTTTTAGTACTCCCTTTCTGTATACCAGCTCCGTAAAAAATAACGGGTACATGGGTGTCATAATTGAATCCACTTCCATGAGTAGATCCTGTATGAGAATAGGCAATATGTGCTGGTTTAGTGACATAAATAACATCCCCAGAAATTTTTTGATTATATCCCTTCTGAACCATGTTCATGATTCCGTAGTCAAAATTCGTACGTTGCAAGGTGTGTGCGGAAACGACTTTGTACACGTCTTTAAAATTAATCAGCTCTTGAGCAAGATATTCAGAAACTTGATTTAGCTCTAGATTATTTGATTTCAATAAAGTTCTGTTTAAGAAAATCTGATTGTTAGATTTATGTTCTACCAGTCCAGTTATCCCATATTTCTCTTGGGTTAAGTTATCTATATATGAGATCATTTCTGATGAAGGAGCAAGATATCCACCTGGAGCTTTATTGTCCTTTAAGTAAGAAGGTACAGGAACTGCTGCGTGATCCGCTGTTAGAAATAAAGTATAATTACCTTTTCCAACTTGTTTGTCTAAGGCTTTTAATAATCTCGCGATATCTCTGTCTAATCTTACATAGGAGTCTTGGATTTCTTTTGAATCTACCCCGAATTTATGTCCCACATAGTCGGTAGAGGAATAGCTGATACTTAGGAAGTCAGTAAAATCACTTTGACCTAGGTTTTCGCCCTTTAAGGCAGCAATAGCGAAATCTGTAGTAATTGAATTTCCCCAAGCAGTCTCTTTGATCATGTTATAATTATTGTTCTGAGCTGCAAGTTCTTTAAGATTATATGGGAAGGTTGGTGTATCCATACCTGTGAACACGCCTTCGTAAGGATTGTTGTCTTCAATAGATTCGGTGTATTGCTCGATTGGCAACAGGGTGGTCCAAGGCTGGTTCATATAATAATCTGCCTTACCCGAATTGTTGAAATTCTTTACCCATTGCGGAAGTTCTTCCATGTAGAATGTTGAGCTAATGAATTTTCCTTCATCATTTCCTTCAAACCAATAGGCTCCGTTTGCGGTATGTCCCGTAGGTAAAATTGCAGAACGGTCTTTTATGGCCAATCCAATCACTTTTCCATGGAATTTTTGAGTAAATTGAAGTTGATCAGAAAAAGTTGTTGATAGTAAGCGTTTAGGCGACTTGGCACCTCCATTGGCTGCTCCAACAGTTGTATAGGCATTGTCGTCTACACAATAAATGTATTTTTTTTCAAAGCGATCATACCAGTTATTACCTACAATTCCATGCTCTGAAGGTGTGGTACCTGTGAAGATTGAGGTATGTCCGACAGCAGTATAGGTTGGAACATAGTTGTAATGAGCATTTTCAACGTTAAATCCGTCTTTGATTAATTTTTTGAAACCGTCTTTTCCATAATGTTTTTCAAACCTAAGTAGGTAGTCATATCGCATCTGGTCTACGACGACAGAAACAACTAATTTAGGTTGAGGATTGTGTTTAATTACGGATTGAGCAGGGGAGGACCAGCAAGCAACCAAGGCTAACAATGCTGTTATGTGTTTTTTCATTCTATTGTTTTTATTAGGAAGTAAATGTACGAAAAACATGAAGAGCTTGTGAAATTTTAATATTTTTACAACTATGAATAATATTGAACATATAGGAAAGTACTTTCTCATGCTGAAACAAGTATTTTCTCGTCCTGAACGTTGGAGGATTTTTAGAGAGAATGTATTGAGAGAAGTGGATGACTTGGGATTGAAATCCTTAGGGATCGTTGTTTTTATTTCATTTTTCATTGGTGGAGTAGTGGCGATTCAAACAGGAATGAATGTAGATAGTCCTTTTATTCCTAAGTCCCTGATAGGATTTGCGACCAAACGAAGTGTGATTTTAGAGTTTTCACCGACCTTTATTTCTGTTATCTTAGCAGGTAAAGTAGGATCTTTTATAACTTCTAGTATAGGAACGATGAGAGTAACCGAGCAGATTGACGCCTTAGAGATTATGGGTGTGAATTCCTTGAGCTATTTAGTCTTACCTAAAATTGTAGCCGTACTATTTTTCTATCCGTTTTTGATCCTGATTTCTATGTTTTTTGGAATTCTTGGTGGCTTCTATGGAGGACAGGTTACAGGTTTATTTACAGGGGCACAATTTATAGAAGGAGTGCAGCTTAGTTTTAACCCTTATTTATTGCGTTATGCCATGATTAAAACCTTGGTATTTGCTTTTTGTATTGCAACCATTCCTGCCTATCACGGTTATTATGTAAAAGGTGGAGCCTTAGAAGTAGGTAGAGCCAGTACTAAAGCTGTAGTGTGGACTATGGTCAGTATTATTGTATTGAATTTCTTTTTAACTCAAGCACTTTTAGGATAATGATAGTTGTAAAAAATATTACTAAGGCCTTCGATGGGCAAGAGGTTTTGAAAGGGATTTCTGCATCTTTTGAAAAGGGAAAAACTTCTTTGATTATTGGACAAAGTGGAGCGGGGAAAACCGTGTTTTTGAAAAGTTTATTAGGACTGTTTAGTCCGGATTCTGGTGAAATATTATACGATAATATTTCCACGGCCAATATGTCGATTAAAGAAAGAAGGGATTTGAGAAAGGATATTGGTATGGTCTTTCAAGGATCGGCTTTATTTGATTCTATGACTGTTGAAGAAAATGTCATGTTTCCGTTGAAAATGTTCTCGGATCAGACTAAGAAAGAAATGAAAAAGCAAGTTGATTTTGTGTTGGATCGTGTTAATCTAGAACAAGCTCATGAAAAATATCCATCGGAACTATCAGGAGGAATGCAGAAGCGTGTTGCTATTGCCAGAGCCATTGTTATGAATCCTAAATATTTGTTTTGCGATGAACCTAATTCCGGTCTGGACCCAACCACGGCTATATTGATTGATAATTTGATTCAGGAAATTACCAAGGAATTCAATATTACAACGGTCATAAATACTCATGATATGAATTCTGTGATGGAAATTGGAGAAAAAATTATTTTTCTTAAAGAAGGGAAAAAAGCATGGGAAGGAAGTTCAAATGATATATTCAGGACTGATAATGAAGCCGTTGTTGACTTCGTCTACAGTTCGGAATTATTTAAAAAAGTTAGAGAAGCATATTTAAACGAAACAAAATAAAAAAAACTCTTGTTTTATATTAAAAACCTCGTATCTTTGCACCCGCAAAACGAGATATGTTAAGCATGACCGGGTAGCTCAGTTGGTAGAGCATCTCCCTTTTAAGGAGAGGGTCCTGGG
>JBMYWH010000018.1:0-47717 GCA_049607205.1 Flavobacteriaceae bacterium
GTATTTCTGACACTGAAGAAACTAGCAACGGAACCGATCCATTAAATTCAGATTCGGATGGAGATGGCTTAAGTGATTCAGAAGAACAAACTTATGGAACCGACCCTCTCAATCCGGATACAGATGGTGATGGAGAAAGTGATGGGGATGAGGTAGACAATGGTACGGATCCTTTAGAAGGAGACTCCGATGGAGACGGCTTGTTAGATGGTTTTGAAAGAAGTATTGGAACCGATCCTTTTGATAGAGATACCGATGATGATGCTCTTGAGGATGGGGAAGAACTACAATTAAAAACCAACCCTTTAGATAAAGATACTGATGATGATCTAGTAGAGGACGGACAAGAAATCATGATAAACACCGACCCATTAAACCCTGATACTGATGAAGATGGATCTCAAGATGGGCAAGAACTTGTAGACGGTACAGATCCATTAAACCCAGATACAGATGATGATGGAATATTAGATGGTTCAGAATCTGGAACCGATCCAAATGATCCTGATACGGATAAGGACGGTGTTAGCGATGGAGATGAAATTAAGGACGGAACCGATCCTACAGATTCTTGTTCACTAGAAATAGACAGTCAGACAATCATGGAAAACATTATCTCTTGGGGAGGTTTAGATTGTGATCAAGATGGAATTCTTAATACGTTTGAAATATACCTAGACACAGATTCAAACGAAATTCCGAATTATCTAGACAATGACGATGATGGTGATCTAGTACCGACCAAAGATGAGAATCCAGATCCTAACAAAGACGGTGACCCTGTTGATGCAAGGGACACAAATAACAATGGAATACCTGATTTTCTTGAAGCAAACAATACAAACGGAAATCTTGAAGATATTGAAGTTTATAATATAGTGAGTCCTAATGGTGATGGTGTTCACGATGTTATGACAATAAGAAATATTGAAAAAATTCCTGATAATAAATTAGTGATTTTTGATAGACAAGGAAACATTGTATTTGAAACAAAGAATTATGGAACAGATAATAAATTCTTCAAAGGGTTAAACCAAAGTAATGGACAAACACTACCTATTGGAGTTTATTATTACTCACTAATCTACAAAGACAATAACAAGTCAATAATCAAAAAGGGGTATCTCTATTTAAAACGTTAATCTTATGAGAATAAAACTCACAATTCTATTATTTATAGGCGTTATATTCAACTCCTTAGGCCAGCATGAATTTCAGTTCACCCAATACAACTTGATTCCCGCAATCTATAATCCAGCTGCCACTGGAGAAAGAAATTCAAGTACCATCAATCTTAACCATAGAGAACAATGGATGGGCTTAGAAGGTGCCCCATCACAAACATTTTTAAATTTTGAAAGTTCTAATCAAGAGCAGAAATTAGGCTACGGAATCAGTTTTATACAAGAGCAAATAGGCCCGGTAAACGATCTTACTGTGAACGCCAATATATCCTACAGACTAAAATTATCGGAACATGACTTTCTAGCCATAGGTCTCAAGGGTACTGTAGAATTTTGGAACTTAGATTTGTTTGACATAAACCAATATCAAAATGACCCTGTTCTTTATGGAGATGACACAAACCAAACATACTTCAACATTGGCGCCGGGCTATGGTATCAAAGAAAAGGATTGACATTTGGATTTAGTATACCCTACTTTATTAAACACGACTATAGTGGAACAGGCCAAGATGCAAGCATTCAAGAAGAAATGCATTTATATTATAATCTTGCATATGATTTTAAATTAGCCGATTACCTTAGCATGACCCCCAGTATATTGGTAAGACAAATTCAAGATAGACCCACAACAACAGATTTTTGGCTAACAGGAGATATCTACAACAATTTTAAATTAGGACTGATGTACAGAACCTCAAATGCCATGGGAATAATGGCGGGAATTCAGGCTACTAAAAGTATATATATAGGCTATAGTTACGATCAGGAAACAACTGATGTAAATGCAACAAATAGAGGGTCTCATGAATTTGCACTTCGATTCGACTTCGCTAAATCAAAACAAAACTGATTTGACTTAAAATCACTACATTTGGAACCCATATAAAATCAGGCATAATGCTTAATTATACTACATACACGAATGAACTTAGCTCCGAATGGGTAACCCTAATTCACGGTGCGGGGGGAAGTTCTACAATTTGGTTCAAACAACTTAGGAGTTTTAAAAAAGACTTCAACGTGTTAGTTCTTGACCTAAGAGGGCATGGTAAAAGTAAATTAAGTTTTAATCTAAAGTATTCCTTTGATCTCGTAACGAGAGACATCCTTGAAGTTATAGATTATTTAAAAATCCAAAGGTCCCATTTTGTTGGAATTTCCTTAGGAACTATATTAATTCGAAATTTAGCAGAGAAACATCCAGAGCGTGTTAAAAGTATGGTTCTCGCTGGAGCAGTTATGAAATTAAATTTCAAATCACGTTTTTTGATGAAAGCTGGGGTGATTTTTAAATCTGTTATACCTTATATGTTGTTGTATAAACTATTTGCTTTTGTGATTATGCCTAAAAAAAATCACAAAAATTCCAGACTCTTATTCATTACGGAAGCAAAAAAATTATATCAGAAAGAGTTCATTAAATGGTTTAAGATGACCGCAGAATTAAAACCTCTTTTAAATTTATTTAGAACTAAAGACATAAATATTCCGACTTTATATTTAATGGGAGAAGAAGATCATTTGTTTCTTCCTTCTATTAAAAACATTGTTGAAAATCACAACAGTGCGGAACTTCTTATTATTCCAAACTGTGGACATGTTGTGAATGTTGAACAGCCTAGTATTTTCAACCAAAAAACAATGAACTTTTTTAAAGAGTTCTAATGAATAAACGGGTTTTCATTTTTATAATTTCTAAGTATAAAATCAAGAGCGCTATCTAAGAGTTCTCCCATGTTTTTAGATTTCTTAAAGTTAACATCACCTGTAAAATCAAAAAGTCCAGTTCTTAATTCATCAATCTTTTCTGGTGTTGAAATACGGTCTAATTTCATACAGTCTAAGAGCTCATTTACTCTCATTCTATTATTCCACGCTCTCTTTGCCAAGACACTTCGCTCCTCTTTAATGTATTGTTCGACGGACTTTACCTCGAGGACCTCTTCAATCATTCTTACCAACTTATAATTTTCTTTCAAAAACTGTGGCTTATAAACCTTAGGATTACCCTCGTAAGATTGCTGATCAAAATCAATAGCCCTGATCTTATACTGATTACGATCAAAATCATGAGTCAAAACAACCACATAATTATAAGACCTCATATCCGCTAGAAGACGAATAAAACAGCTCTCATTAAACTTAACAAAAGCTTTAGCAAGCGCTCTTTTTTCTTGTCGACTTAAAGATTCTAAATTCTTCTCAATAAACTTATCTCCAGGTATTCCAGAAATATGTTCTTCAATTAATGTATTTTCATAAACTACAAAATTGACAGAATTCGGAGATAGCATATGTTCAATTTCAAGTCCATAAATCCTAGAAGAATCAGCCTTTTTAACGTACATGTACACATAATTGTCGTTAAGAATATTTCTAACCTTAACGCGGAAAGGCTTGGTGTTCCCAAAAGTACAAAAGTCAATACTATCGATATTGATATATGGTAAAATAGAATCCGTCCCGTCATAATGCATGATGGAATAAAGCTGCTTCAAAGAAAAATCAATCTCTTGACGATCATACTCTGTATAATACACTCTAAGCCATAAAGTGTCTTTATCCTCTTCATCTAAGATATCAATCCCTCCCTCAAATCTCAAAAGATCTTCATAGGATGTGGGAATATTAATTAAACGACCGTGCTTCCTTAAGTAGGATTTCAACAATTTGCTAACCGGGTAAATTGGTTTTTTCTTTGAAATAAGTTTTTTTTCTTCCATCTAAATTGAATGTGAAAACTAATTCACGGTATATTTCTTTGCCTCTATACAAGAAGAAAAGGCTTTTTTAAAGTTCCCCATTAAGGCCTCTTGTTGCTTGGCAGCCTCAGCATTATTAGCTTGTTGCTGTTGATGTTTTGCTGACTTTGCTGCACGTCGTCCTCTTAAAGTTCCTGCAATTGCTCCAATGGCAGCACCATCACCAGCATCTCCAGTCACTGCTCCGATTGCAGCTCCCGCAGCAGCTCCTTTTGCAGCCCCTGCAACAGCAGCCCCAGATGGACCTGAATCAACTTGCTTAGCAACTACTTTTGTTGGGTTCAATGGATCAAATCCAGTTTGTTCATATGCCCAGATATAGCATTTCTTTTCATCTTCAGCTTGTACGTCTTTTGATTGGTTTTCTTCAGGAAAAATAAAAAGACCTAAAGTTTTAGAATAACTCTCCGGAAGTTGTAATGTAACTTCACTAGTCTTAGTAATTGTAGCCGTTTCTTGAGCATTTACATTTAACGAAAACAAGAATGCTACTAAAATCACACTTAAAATTTTATACCTCATAATACTTAACTTTTATTTCTTAAAAGATACTCAAATTTAAGGAATTTTCAAACGGGTTTATTCAATTTAACCTTTGCTTAGCATCAAAATATAGGCATAAAAAAAGCCTCTTGATTTCTCAAGAGGCTTGCTTAGTAGCGGGAACTGGACTCGAACCAGTGACCTTCGGGTTATGAGCCCGACGAGCTACCTACTGCTCTATCCCGCGCTATTGTGGGTGCAAATATACGTCTAATTTCAAGTTAAAAACAAACTTTTATGAGAATTATTTTAAAATAATTTAAAAAAGACTGATTCACAGAGGTATACAAAATGTAAAAAAGACACATAAATCAATTAATCAAAAAAAATAGACTAAATTTGCAGTCTCAAATGAATAGAAAAATGCATAAAGCTGGTTTTGTAAATATTATAGGTAACCCAAATGTTGGGAAATCAACCCTGATGAATGCCCTTGTAGGAGAGCGATTGTCAATCATTACTTCAAAAGCTCAAACTACAAGACACCGTATATTAGGAATCGTCAATAGTGATGACTATCAGATCATATTTTCAGACACTCCTGGGATCATTAAACCAGCCTATGAACTTCAAGCTTCCATGATGGACTTTGTAAAAGCTGCAGTGCAAGACGCTGATGTATTAATTTACATGGTGGAAATGGGAGAAAAAGAACTTAAAGATGAAGCCTTTTTCAATAAAATAATTCATGCGAAGATTCCTGTTTTATTACTTTTAAATAAAGTCGATAAATTCACCCAAGATGAAGTGGTGGAAAAAATGGAATTCTGGCAAGAGAAAGTCCCTAATGCAGAGGTTTATCCTATATCAGCATTAGAAAGCTTCAATGTTCAAAACATTTTTGACGCCATAGTAGAGAAACTACCTCCATCACCACCATATTACCCTAAGGATCAACTTACCGATAAACCGGAACGATTTTTTGTAAACGAGGCGATTCGAGAAAAAATTCTAATGCACTATAAAAAGGAGATTCCTTATGCTATCGAAGTAGAAACAGAGTCCTTTAAAGAAGATGATGAATTGATTAAGATTCGTGCCCTGATCATGGTTGAGCGAGAAACTCAAAAAGGAATTATAATTGGTCATAAAGGATCAGCCTTGAAAAGAGTGGGAGTCGAAGCCAGAAAAGATCTAGAAGCATTTTTCCAAAAGAAAGTTTTCTTGGATTTATATGTAAAAGTGAACAAAAACTGGCGCTCTAATGATCGACAATTAAAAAGATTTGGTTATAAAGACTTGTAAGTAACATAAATCACATTTTCATAATTATCTTTGACTTAAATTTGGCGCCTCATTCTAGAGGCTAAAACTTGAATCAATTTTTAAAAAACACATTCATTCTTGTTTGGTTGATCGCGATCAGCTTTCAACCAATGAATAATGCCCTTATTTTAGTAAATTTTAAAATTGATCAGGCTTTAATCGAAAAAACTCTATGTGAGCAAAGAGAAAAACAAATTGATTGCCATGGAACCTGTCATTTAACAAAGCAACTCAATCAAACTAACACCTCAAATCAAGAACAGCAACTCCAAGTTTTAGAAATTAAATCGCTCGAATTCTACCCTAATAGCCATGAATTTGATTTAAATAATGGTGTTTTGGCCCTAAAGGCTCAAAACATGAATTTCAAAAAACCATCTTGTACTATGATGGATGCAGAAACTAAAAACCCCACTCCTCCTCCACGCTTATTGATGTTCACATAGAAAACAAACAACATAAACATTAAATAAGCACAAAATGAATATTATAAAAAACATTTTTAGCCTACTCGTTCTGAGTTTGGCCTTATACTCTTGTACCTCCGAAACAGAGGAACCAATCGAAAAAGAATTTGAAAATTATCAACTAGTAGACAGCTTTGAATCTGATCAGTATCTCATTGAAATCCTAAGTTTAACAGGAGACTTTCGAACAGGGTACAATGACTTAATTCTACATATTACTAAAGACGGTAAGGATGCCTCAAATCTCAACCCGGAATGGATTCATATTATGAACATGATGACTAAAACCCATTCAGGACCTAAATCAAAATTAACTCCAATCAGCGATGCGCCTGGTTATTATGAAGGATTTCTAGTGTTTCAAATGGCTAATTTAGACGGTAGTGGGTGGACTCTTGACATAAATCCAGAGCCTGAGGTCAATTTAGCTCAAGAAATTACAGTCATTAATGCGGATCAAAGAACGGTTTATGTTTTCACCGCCACAGATCAGGAAAAATACATCCTAACTTATATTTCCCCGAATCAACCGGAGATTGCTATTAATAATTTAACCCTAGGACTCTTCAAAATGGAAACTATGATGAGCTTTCCTGTGGTAGAAAACTTTAGCTTGTTGTCGGATCCAAGAATGCCGAGCATGGACAATCATAGCTCTCCGAACAACACTCCTCTTATATATAAAGAAGAAGATCAAAATTACCAAGGTAACCTTTCTTTAACCATGTCTGGACTATGGAACTTAAATTTCATCTTACAAAACGAACAAGGGGAAGCTATATACGGAACCGAGGTTACAGAAAATAATATCACAAGTGAGCTCTATTTATCTTTGAGTTTCTAAATTATGAAAAAACTATTTTTCTGTATGTTTTTTGTATTGGGTAGCATTAAGGCATACTCAATACAAAAACAAAGCCTTCAAAAGGATAGCACTTCTACGCAAAAACTGGAAGAAGTCCTAGTGATTGCTGCATCGAACACCGAGGAGGGAAGAGAAAAACCCTTAAGTAATATAGAATCCTATTTATCAGATTTACCAAAAGTAGACATGATAAAAAGAGGTGGATACGCATGGGAACCAGTATTAAACAACATGAACTCAGACCGCCTGAACATAAGTATAGACGGGATGATGATCTTTGGAGCTTGTACCGATAAAATGGACCCCGTAACCTCCTATGTTTCTCTACCGAATTTAGATCATATCGACATTAATTCAGGTCAAAATAATTCCGAACTTGGAACGACCATAGGTGGCTCCATGAATCTTTCTTTGAAAAAAGGAGAGTTCAATGACCGCGGATGGGACTTCAATTTACTTTCAGGGTATGACAGCAATGGAAATGGACAAAATTATGGGTTCAGCACCCAATTTCAAGGAGAACGCTTCTACGCTTTGATTTCCATAGACCATAAAAGTTCTGAAAACTATAAGGCAGGGGGACAAGAAGAAATACTTTACTCGGGTTTTCATAAAAACAACCTATACACTTCATTGGGTTATAAATTCAACCCAAGAGAGCGAATTGAGGCCTTATTTATCTATGATAGAGCTACCGACGTAGGCTATCCAGCTCTACCTATGGATGTGGCCCTAGCTAGAGGAATCATAGGATCTACTACCTATACCAAAGAAAATTGGACAGAAAACATAAAAAGATTTCAAGTAAAACTCTACGCAAACTCGGTTTACCACCTCATGGACGACAGCGCAAGACCAGATGTTCCGATCAGAATGGACATGCCAGGTTGGACTGAAACCTATGGTGCAAATTTCAAACTGGGCTACCTGATTGATCAGCACAATTTAAACACAAGTTTCAACACTTATTACAATCACGCCTTGGCAGAAATGACCATGTTTCCCAACGACCCCGATGAAATAGACATGTTCATGTATACCTGGCCCGATGTTGGAACCCTCCAGAGCTCCTTATACTTAAAAGACTCCTACGCGCTAAACGACAATACTCAATTAGAAGCAAACTTGAGACTCGCCTATCAGTCCGCTTATATAAAAAGCGATGTTGGATATAACAGTCTTGCCATAATTTATCCCAATTTTGATAGACGAAAAAATTATGGATTATATTCCTTTTCTTTTGGAATCAATCATCAAAAAAATCAAATAGAACAACAACTAAGTATTGGAAGTGGATCTAGGGCTCCTAACGTTTCAGAAGCCTATGGCTATTTCTTATTTAACAGCTCCGAAAACTTTGATTATATTGGGAATCCAAACCTAGACACAGAAAATAGTTTTAACCTAAACTATAATATCAATATGGAAATTGGCCAAAACATTTTGAGATTTGAACAAAGCTATTTTTATACCGAGGACTATATTATCGGTCAAATTGCCCCCGATTTAACGGCTATGACCATAGGAGCTCAAGGGGTCAAAGTGTATCAAAACATAGACTACACAAATATTTATAATGCAAACATCTCTTTGAGAACACCGATTGGCAAAAGACTTGAAATTACCAATAAAGCAACCTATGCCCTGGCAAGAGATAATCAAGGTGAAAACCTCCCATGGATCGCACCGCTTACCCTAGAATCTGATTTAAACTTAAAAATGAATTCTTGGGGAATTTCACTGAATCAAAGTTATAATTTCGAACAAAAAAACCATGGAGCTACTTACGGTGGCACCCCTACTGAGGCCTATTACCTCATGGATATTTCGGGTTACAAAAATTTTGACTTTCAAGGAAATTATCTAAAAATCAATCTTGGAATAGAGAACATACTGGACAAATCCTACTCTAGCTATTCCAGTTGGAACAACTTACAAGAACCGGGACGTAACTTATTTATTAACTTAAACCTATTTCTTTAAGAATCGCGCTTAAGCGTTTTCAACATAAAAGCCCTTAACTCTTCCGTTTGGGGCTTTCCTGTTCTACGCCCTAATCGGGCAAAAACATAGAGCATCAACCAAACAATGGCAATTACTCCCATCCACAATAAAGAGCCATCATAGTCCATATCTAAAGACCAATGAACATAAGCTCTCATCATAAATACCCCGAAGGCAAGCCCAAGGGCCACATGAAAAAAGACAAACATGGTCCAGACTTGGGTTTTGGGTCCGAAGACCCCTTTGAGTTTTGCTTTTTCAGGACTTGACGTTTTATCCACCTCTAAGTGAAGCTGAGGAGACCAATAGTGATTTTCATCCTTAGGGACATCGATTACAATATGCCCGTCAACTATTTTACTACAATATTCACAATTCCCGTCCTCTAAATTCTTCTTAAATAAGTCCAATAACGCTTCCGGACTCTCGTCAAGTTCAATGGAAAATCGAGGTCTCAAAAACACCTCATTATTATAGTCTTCTTTTAAGATTTTAGCAGTCATGTAGCTTAGTTGATTGGCAGACAATATACAAATTTGAATTAAACACACAAGGAGTAGCGTTTTCATCTGATGTTTAACTATCTTTGCAAAAAATATTTAAGGAACAATGAATACGATTATCGCTGTTGTAGGGAGACCTAATGTTGGAAAATCAACTTTATTTAATCGATTAATTCAAAGAAGAGAAGCTATTGTAGATTCTGTTTCTGGGGTAACTCGTGACCGTCACTATGGAAAGAGTGATTGGAATGGAAAAGAATTTTCTGTGATTGACACAGGAGGTTATGTTATTGGATCAGAAGACATCTTTGAAGAAGAAATCAGAAAACAAGCACAGTTAGCCATTGAAGAAGCTGACATTATTGTCTTTGTAGTAGACGTGGAAAGCGGAATTACTCCTATGGATCAAGCTGTTGCTAACCTCTTAAGACAGGTAGATAAGCCTATCTTCTTAACGGTGAATAAGGTAGATAACTCTATGCGAGAAGCTGATGCCTATGAATTCTATAACCTAGGTTTAGGGGAATATCACACTATTTCTTCGATCAATGGATCGGGAACTGGTGATTTATTGGATGCTATCGTTAAAGAAATTCCTGACAATGAAGAAGAGGATGAAGAAACAGAGAATGAATTGCCACGTTTTGCAGTGGTAGGTCGTCCTAATGCAGGTAAATCATCTTTTATCAACGCCTTGATTGGTGAAGATCGAAATATTGTAACTGATATCGCGGGTACCACTCGTGATTCTATTGACACCCATTACACGCGTTTTGGATTCGATTTCAATCTAGTGGATACCGCTGGGATCAGAAAGAAATCTAAGGTGAACGAAGATCTTGAATTCTATTCTGTGATGCGTGCTGTTCGTCAAATTGAACATTGTGATGTCGCTGTATTAATTATTGATGCTACCAGAGGTTTTGAAGGTCAAGACCAAAACATTTTTTGGCTTGCAGAAAAGAACCGTAAAGGAATTGTAATTCTTGTCAACAAATGGGATTTGATTGAAAAGGAAACGAATACCATGAAGAAATACGAAGAGGAAGTTCGCAAGAAGATCTCTCCGTTTACTGATGTTCCTATCATCTTTACTTCTACCATTACTAAGCAACGTTTGATCAAAGCTATTGAAACGGCTGTAGACGTATTTAATAATAGAAAACGTCGTATTGCCACTTCTAAATTAAACGAAGCTATGCTTGAGGTGATGCAACAGACTCCACCACCAGCAACAAAAGGAAAATACATCAAGATTAAATACTGTATGCAATTGCCTACGCCGACTCCACAGTTTGCGTTTTTTGCCAACTTGCCACAGTATGTAAAAGACCCATATAAGCGATTTGTAGAGAATCAGTTGAGAGAAATATATGATTTTAGTGGAGTACCCATTACGATCTATTTCAGACCTAAATAAACTAAAAAAGCGAGTTCAATTGAACTCGCTTTTTTTATATGATATAAGCTTATTTACCAGGAACCAGAAGCTCCACCTCCACCGAAGCCTCCGCCACCGAAACCTCCGCCGAAGCCTCCGCCTCCGCCAAATCCCCCAGATCCGCCACCGAACCCACCAGAAGAACGATTACTTCCCATGTTGCTCAAGAGCATCCAGGTCAAAACATCACCAGCCCCAGAACGTCTTCCACCTCCACGGCCACCGCGTCCACCACCTTTTCTAAAGATAGCGAGCATGATGATCACAAAAATTATAAACATTACAAAGCCTGAAAACTTACCATCATCGCTAGAATTCCTTTGAGGACTTCCTTTAAATTCTCCGGAAAGAATTTGCATAATAGCAGTTGTCCCTTTATCCAATCCTCCATAGAAATCACCTCTTTTGAAACCAGGGGTAATATAGTTCTCTATTACACGTCTAGACATCGCATCGGTCAATGCTCCTTCTACACCATAACCAGTCACTATACCCACTTTACGATCGTTTTTAGACACCAAAATAAGCACACCATTGTCCTTACCTTTCTGTCCTATTCCCCATCGCTGTCCAAGTTCGGCACCATAGATATTAATATTTTCACCTTCTAAAGATTCAATGGTCACAATCACCACTTGAGTAGAGGTAGTATCTGAATACTGAACCAATTTCTGATCCAAGCTTCTTACTTCAGAAGATGTCAGCATTTTAGCATAATCATATACCGGTTTCTGAACCTTAGGTTTAGCCGGGTAATTCTGAGCCGTAAGACTAAAAGCTCCTATGAAAAGAAACAGGAAACTTATTTTTTTTAAGATCTTATTCATGATTTTGAAATTTCATCTGACAATTCATTTTCATCGTCAGATTGGTGTGGAAAATAACTTTTCAATTGCATTCCTGCCTCTGAAATTCCGTTGATGAGCCCCTTTGCAAAAGCTCCTTCCTTAAAAGCTGAAATCACAAGATCTCTAGTAGATTCCCAGAAATCATCCGAAACCTTATCATCAATCCCACGATCCCCAAGAATTACAAAACTATGATCGGCAACACCTACGTAAAAAAGAACGCCATTACGCAATTCTGTTTCGTGCATGTGTAATTCTTCAAAGATAGCTTTGGCCCTAGCCATAGCTTCTTGATCACTATGCTCTTCTATATGAACACGTATTTCGCCAGAGGTATTAAGCTCGGCTGCCTTGATGGCATCCACAACAGAAGATTCCTCTTCTGCACTTAAAAATGATTTAATTTCAGACATCAGTATCGGTTAAAATTCAACTTTTGGTGCATTCTCTGAACCTGCAGAAGCTTCGAAATAAGCCATTTTTTCAAATCCTCCCATAGATGCAATAATGTTAGTAGGGAATTTACGAATCATCGTATTATATCCTTTGGCTACATCGTTAAATCGGTTACGCTCCACATTAATTCTGTTTTCTGTTCCTTCCAACTGACTTTGTAGTTCTAAGAAATTCTGATTTGCTTTTAAATCAGGATATTTTTCAATAGTCACTAATAATCTACCCAGAGATGAACTTAAACCATCCTGAGCCGCTTGAAACTTTTGAATAGAAGCCGCATTTAAATTACTAGGATCTACAACTGTTTGAGTCGCAGATGCACGTGCTTTAACAACTGCTTCAAGAGTTGACTTTTCAAAATCCGCATAACCTTTTACCGTACTAACTAAATTAGGTATCAGATCCGCACGTCTTTGATAAGAACTTTCTACTTTTGACCATTGTGATTGCACAGATTCCTCTGACGATACAATTCCATTATACTTTCCTACACCCCAAACGGCAAGAATTACTAGGACAATTACCCAAATCCATTTTTTCATTTTTCTAAAAATTTACTGTTATATAATAAGTCCTTAAAAAGGACAAAATGTTACATTTAACTATCTAAAGCTTTGCGAAAATTCACAAGTTCCGCTCTAATATCCTGTAGTCGTGCAATAACTTCACCTTTAGACTGAGTCTGCACAGGATTATTCTTTAATTTTTTTTTGGCACCGTCCAGGGTAAATCCACGCTCTTTGACCAAGTTGTGGATTAACCGAATTTGTTCCACATCCTCCTTAGTAAACATCCGATTTCCCTTAGCATTTTTCTTAGGTTTGATGCTATCAAATTCCTTATCCCAGAATCGAATCAAGGAAACGTTTACGTCAAAGGCGGAAGCTACCTCTCCAATTTTATAATAACGCTTTTCAGGAAGATCTATATGCATTAATCTAGAGATTGGTTTTCTTGTGAAGAAAGGTCTAACATCCTGGCATACTCCTCGGGAGTTAAATCGTTGAAATAATAATATACTGGATTAACCTTGCGATTACCCTTAATCACTTCATAATGTAAATGTGGCGCTGTAGACACTCCAGTAGATCCTACATATCCAATTAAATCACCTCTTTTCACTTTCTGTCCTCGTCTAACCACAAAACTATCCATATGACCATAAAGCGTTTTATAATTATAACCGTGATTGATTCTCACCTGGTTTCCATAACCGCGCTTAGATTTCTTAGCCATTTCAACACGACCATTTCCTGTCGCATAGATCGGAGTCCCCTTAGGAGCAGAAAAATCCATTCCCCAATGGTATTTTTTAGTTTTATACACAGGGTGCATACGATAACCGTACCCAGAGGCCATACGTTTCAAATCCTTATTCGAAACGGGCTGTATCGCCGGTATCGCGGCTAACATATCTTCTTTATTCTTAGCAAGCTCCACGATTTCATCTAAAGATTTCGATTGAACCACAAGCTGTTTAGATAATATATCAGACCTATAGGTTGCCTCTTTTATCATGGTAGAATTATCAAATCCATCCAAGGCCTTGTAACGATTCACACCACCAAATCCTGCTTTGCGCTGTTCATCCGGAATAGGGTTCGCCTCAAAGAAAACTCTGTAAATATTATTGTCCCTTTCTTGAATATTCTCAAGAACAGCAGAAGCCTCATCAATTCGCTTTTCTAGAAGCTCATAATGAAATTTTAGATTTTCCAATTCACGTGCTTGAGCCTTCTCTCTTGGAGAGGTTAACAATTGACTGAAGCCAATAAATCCAACAAAAGCAATCAAAAATATTCCCACCACATAGAATAGAGATTTTTGAAATTTTGCCTTAGGACTTAACTTGATTTTATGATAAGATAAAGTCGACGGATTATAATAATATTTTACTTTCGCCATAATGCTAAAAATATACTATTTTTGTAGCTGAATTCAAGGGTATTGACCTTTGCATCTAGCTATAGAGTCTATCAAATGTACAAAAGATTTCAGTACATAAAAACTTTTTAAGCCTTGCATAGACATTATACCCTGATTAACAAAAGAATAAAAAAGACATGACATCACAAGAAATAAGAAAGCAATTTTTAGACTTTTTCAATTCTAAACAACACGAAATTGTACCTTCTGCTCCAATTGTAATCAAGAACGATCCAACCTTGATGTTTACCAATGCTGGTATGAATCAATTTAAGGAGTATTTCTTAGGTCAGAAAGAAATTAAAAACTCAAGAGTTACAGATTCTCAGAAATGTTTACGTGTCTCTGGGAAACACAATGACTTGGAAGAGGTAGGTATAGATACCTATCACCACACCATGTTTGAGATGCTTGGAAACTGGAGTTTCGGTGATTATTTCAAAAAAGAAGCTATCTCATGGGCTTGGGAACTTCTTACAGAAGTCTATAAAATTGATAAAGAAAGCCTATATGTAAGTGTTTTTGAAGGCTCAAAAGATGCTGATAATTTAGCCTTAGATCAAGAAGCCCTTGACTTATGGAAAGCTATTGTTCCTGAAGATAAAATCATCTACGGAAATAAAAAAGATAACTTCTGGGAAATGGGAGCTCAAGGACCTTGTGGACCATGTTCTGAAATTCACGTCGATATCAGATCTGAAGAAGAAAAAGCTAAAGTACCTGGAAGAGATCTAGTCAACATGGATCATCCGGAGGTAATTGAGGTTTGGAACTTAGTGTTCATGCAATACAACCGTAAAGCAGATGGATCTCTAGAAAACCTTCCTGCAAAACACGTTGATACTGGAATGGGTTTTGAACGTTTGTGTATGGTACTTCAAGGAGTACAGTCAAATTATGACACGGATGTATTCACCCCTTTAATCAATCAAATTCAAAAAATCACAAACGCATCTTACGGAAAGGATTGGGACACTGATGTGGCCATAAGAGTGATCGCCGATCACTTGAGAGCCGTTGCATTTGCTATAGCCGATGGTCAATTACCTTCCAATAATGGAGCGGGATATGTCATCCGTAGAATCTTGAGAAGGGCTATACGATATGGCTTTACATTCCTAGGTCAAAAAGATGCCTTTATCTATAAATTAATTGAAACTTTAGATAGGCAAATGGGAGATCAATTCCCTGAGCTTAGAAAACAAAAAGACCTCATCTCAAAAGTAATTCAAGAGGAAGAGCTTTCTTTTTTGAGAACCCTCGGACAAGGACTTTCGAGACTAGACGCTATTATAGAAGAATCTCAAGACAAGAAAATATCTGGAGTAAAGGCTTTTGAATTGTACGACACTTTTGGTTTTCCACTAGATCTGACTTCTCTTATTTTAAGAGAAAAGGAACTTGATTTAGATGAAGAAGGTTTCAAGGTAGAAATGCAAAAACAAAAATCTAGATCTAGAGCAGCTTCTCAAATGGACATGGAGGACTGGGTTGTTCTAGATGGAGATAAAACAACTGAGTTTGTTGGTTATGATGAATCGATGAGCGAGGCAAAAATCATACAGTACAGAAAAGTCGTTTCTAAAAAGGACGGCGAACTGTTTCAATTAGTATTGGACAAAACGCCATTCTACCCTGAGGGAGGAGGTCAGGTGGGTGATCGTGGAATTTTAATTGATACCCAAGGGAATAAAACCCCAATCATAAATACTAAGAAAGAGAACAACCTCATCTTGCATTTCACTAAGGTATTGCCGTCAAATCCTGAAGGTGTTTTTGCTGCAGAAGTAAATCTTCAAAAGAGAAAGGCGACGGAAAACAATCATAGTGCAACACACTTGTTGCATCATGCTTTAAGAGAGGTCTTAGGAACGCATGTGGAGCAAAAAGGTTCTTTAGTCAATGAAAAATATTTAAGATTTGACTTCTCTCACTTTTCTAAAGTAACAGAAGAAGAATTAGAAGAAATAGAAACACGAGTAAACCAAGTAATTTCTGCAAATCTTCCACTTGTAGAACACCGTTCAATTCCTATGCAAGAAGCATTAGACAGAGGCGCTATGGCTTTATTCGGTGAAAAATATGGCGATTCAGTAAGAATGATCGAATTCGGAGATTCAGCAGAACTTTGTGGAGGAACTCACGTGTCTAGTACTGGAGTTATCTGGGCCTTAAAAATCAGTTCAGAATCAGCAGTTGCTGCCGGAATTAGAAGGATTGAAGCCATTACCGGAGACGCAGCTCGAGCTTATTTTAACAGTCAGGATCAAACCGTATTAGCGATTAAGACACTGGTAAAAAACAATCAGCCTACTAAGGCTATTGAACAATTACTAGGAGAAAACGCAAAGCTCAAAAAAGAAATCGAAGCCCTTTTAAAAGAAAAAGCAGCAGGAGCAAAAGATGAGCTCAAAAGCCAAGTCAAAAAGGTTGGAGAGATTAACTTCTTAGCTTGCAAACTGAATCTAGACCCTTCAAGCATAAAGGATCTTGCCTTTCAATTAGGTGGAGAAATAGATAATTTATTCTTTATTTGCGGAAGTGAAAACAACGGAAAAGCGCTACTTACTTGTTTGATTGATAAAAAGCTTGTAGAAGAAAAAGGACTTGATGCGGGTAATGTCGTAAGAACCTTAGGTAAATTAATTCAAGGTGGCGGCGGGGGCCAAAAATTCTTTGCCACAGCAGGTGGTAAAAACCCTAAAGGTATAGATCAAGCCCTTGAAGAAGCTATCAATTTCGTTTCATAAAGATGAAATTCAGAAGTGAAATAAAGTATCACAAACCCGAGATCCCAAAGATTGACCATAGGAGTCAATGTTTGTTTCTCGGGTCTTGTTTTGCTCAAAATATCGCTTCTAAGTTAGACTTCTATAAAGTCCCTACTCTGTCTAACCCCTATGGGATTATGTACAACCCTTTCTCCATCTCTCAAGTCTTTCAAGATTTAAAACAAAACAAAATTTATAGTGATAAGGATATTGATGAGCATCGAGGAGTATTCTTCAACTACTCCAATCATTCCTCTAACAACTCACTTTCTAAGGAAGCTCTAAAGAACGAGATCAACCAATCGTTGTCCGATTTTTCTGAGAACTTAAAAAACGTGACTCACGTATTTATCAGTTTAGGAACTGCTTACGCATATCGTTTAAAGAGCTCTGGAAACTTTGTCGGAAATTGTCATAAACAACCCAACACCTTATTTGAAAAAGTATTGCTTGACATTCCAAGCATTGTTAAAAGCTCAAGAGAGACCATGGGTCTCATTGAGAATCAAGCGAACAATAAGGTCTCTTTCATTTTTACCTTAAGCCCTGTGAGACATCTCAAAGATGGATTTGTAGAAAATTCTATCTCCAAGGCACACCTAAGAGCTGCTATTCATGAAATCACCTCTCAAAGCACTCATTATTATTTTCCCTCCTATGAAATCCTCCTCGACGATCTTAGAGACTATAGGTTTTATAAAGAAGATTTAGTTCACCCTAGCGAGCAGGCAATTGATTATATCTGGGACCATTTCCAAGAGGCTCTTGTTTCTGATTCTGCAAAGCCCCATTTTAAAGCCATCGCAAGAGTTCAAACCGGACTCTTACATCGACCTTTCCAACCCAACTCCATGGAGCACCAAAAGTTCAAAGAGAAACTTGAAAAGGAAAAAAGAGCTTTAGAACAAAGCTTAGGTATAAAGTTTTAAACCTTAATCTATTTTGTTTAATATGTTAAAAATCACACATATAACACACATTTAACAAAATTTAAATTTTACTTAGACTAAAAATCCCTAACTTACACCTGAACGAAAAACCAGGAATTATGAGGAATTTAATTACTGGCTTACTGGTGGGAGTAATATTAGGCGTTTTTTCTAGTTCTTTATTTGTTGAACAATTTGATATTATAGGAGCCTTAACCTCAAAGTTTACTATTACATCTGTGTTCACAGGTATTGCTTGTGCCGGTTTAGCTAATTACCTGAAATGGGACTTCGGTATTGTTTTAGGATCGGTTATTATCGGAATTTTGGTTTTTTACACCAAATTCTTAGTAACTGGGCATCATCACGATCCAATCACCATGGGAGTCTTTAACGGGCTCATCTTCGGATCGATTTTTACCCTTTTGTTTATTTTAGAGAAAAGAAAAATTATCAAAAAAAAAGCTCACTAAAGTGAGCTTTTTTTTTGACTGTAAATTTTTGTTATTTAACAAGTGGAGCTACATTATTCCATGGTCCTCCGTTGATTACATCCACACCTTGCTTTGCAAGAAACGATTGAGCAGATCCACTTCGAGCACCTGATCTACACACCGTAATTATTGGAGCGTTCATCTTTTTAATTTTGTCTACATTATTTGGAATCGTATCCAAAACAATATTTTTAGAACCTTTTACATGACCGCCTGCATACTCTGCTTGAGATCTTACGTCAATTACTACAGCTCCTTTGTCTAAATAAGCCTGAATATCCTCTTGAGAAGGCCCACTAGAAAACATATCAAATAATCCCATGTTTATTTATTTTATTATTGTTGATTAAATTCGGGTGCAAATTTATGAGTTTTAATTCAATTCCATGCAACTTATGATACAGACTTATGCAGGAACAATTCCATACCCTGCTTCACAAGTTCTTGTTCTTCTTCAGGTAGTTGACCTACTCTTTCCCATAATGCTTCATAAGAAATGTCTTGAATAACTGCCGTCTCAATGGCCGTTAGCAACAAGAGCCAATGATTCTCTTTATAATCCAACACCTCCTTTAAAAGCTCACTTAGCTTATCTGAATTGGTTTTGGCTCTATGAGCCCTAAGCCTAGTTAATAAATCCTCTAGGACCCTATCTGTCTTTTTTAAATTACTCGATTTATGTTTAGATACCTGATTAGAAAAATCAAATCCTCCTGGATCTGCAGGTCCTGAAAATCCAGAAATCACCTCTTTCCCAATAGCCATATCATAAATCCCCCACTCTGGAAGAAACAGCATTTGATCCCCCAAACTAACAGTACATTGCTCAAAAGAAATCAACATGATCTTTCCTTGAAGATTCCGAGTTCCCGTAATAATTCGCCCTTGAACCCTCACTCCTCCTTCGAACTCCAAGTCAACCTGCTCACCTTCCATAATCCCATAAATCTCCAAATCCTTAGGAGACATATCTTCAATGGCAAGATTATAGTCCTTGAGTTTTCCTAAAGGAGATCCAAAACCTTCTTTGTGATAATCATATCCATGCCCTATAAGTTCCTTATCTCGATAAGCAAGTGCTGTGGCACCGCTAAATTGCATATAACTTGGTTTCTCTCCAGAACAAATTACCTTGAATAAAACACCTGATATCTGAAGCCCCGTACTAAGTTCCACAGTTCCAATTTGATTGGATTCTTGCAATCTTTCTAAGGCTATTACTCCACCGCGCCTTAAGGCCATGGTATTTGCAAACTCCTCAAGAACATAACTCAAATGAGCAAAATTAGGAGTTACAAATAATTGAGGTTGAGGTTTAGTTATGTCAAATGCCTGGTTTGCAGCCTCAATACCATAAGGGATCTTATCAACCTCATCAGACAAACAGTAAGTACTTTCCTCTATAGAGGACAATAATCCAGCACCATAAATTTTAGGGCATTCTAAAGTTCCGATAAGACCGTATTCAACAGTCCACCAATGTAGATTTCTAATCTGGGCTAATTCCGATGGCTCCGGATTCAACTCTTGTAATTCAGCCAAGTCCTTCTCAGCCTTAGCAACTTGTTCAAGATCAGCATTCTTATCCTCTTTTAAGATAGAAAGTAAACGAATTGCTTCATAAAGTTCTTGATCATATTTACTTGCAATCGCCTTAGCTCCTATTTCTCCAAATCTTCGAAGATATTCGGCATATTCAGGATTAGCAATAATAGGTGCATGCCCCGCTGCTTCATGAATTATATCGGGTGCCGGAGTATAACCTATATGACCAAGTCTTCTAATATCAGAAGCGATCACAAGAACATTATAAGCTTGGAATTCCATAAAAGATGAAGGGGGAATAAAGCCATCAACTGAAACAGCTGCCCAACCTATATTTTTTAGAATTCGATTCATCCCTTCCATTCTAGGTATACGATCAATCTCAATCCCAGTATTCCTTAGACCTTCAAGATAGGAATAATGTGCCATATCCTTAAGTTTAGAGACATTCAACCTCATGACGTAACGCCATATTTCTTGGTCTTCTTCAGAGTAGTCTTCATAAGGTTGAGGAACAATAAATTGATGTAAATGACTAGGTAACTTCCTAGTGATTTCATTCAGTTCAAAATGCATTATGTATGTGTTTGTTTGTTGTCTAAGCCAAGTTACAAACATTTTTACAAACGATAACCTTTTCGTTATTTGGAAGCTAAGCTCCTGATATTAGCCTGATTTGTTCGTATATTTGTATAGCTTAAAATCTAAAAACAAATGAATAAAAAGGTAATTTTAATGATCTTAGATGGTTGGGGAATCACTCAAGATCCAAAAGTATCAGCTATATACAATGCCCACACTCCATTTATCAACGGTTTATATGACGCATATCCTAATGCCAGTTTGAGAACAGATGGAGAACATGTAGGACTACCTCATGGGCAAATGGGAAATTCAGAAGTAGGACATATGAATCTAGGAGCTGGAAGAATTGTATTCCAAAACCTTGCTCGTATCAACAATGCCATTGAAGAAGATACACTTAAGAATGAAAAAGCCTTAGTAGAGTCTTTTGACTACGCTAAGAACAACAATAAAGACTTACACCTATTAGGTTTAGTGTCTGATGGAGGAATTCACTCTCACATCAATCACCTAAAAGCTATTGTTAGAGCGGCTAAAGAAAAAGGAGTTGAAAATGTATATTTACACGCCTTTACAGATGGTCGTGATACAGATCCTAAAACAGGTAAGAATTTCATCCAAAGCATGGAAGAATATATGGACGAAAACACTGGGGAGTTAGCCACTGTGACTGGTCGTTATTATGCTATGGATAGAGATAAAAGATGGGAAAGAGTTGCACTTGCTTACAATGCTTTAGTAAAAGGAGAAGGTGAGAAATCAACTAATGCCTTAGAGAGTATTCAAGCGGCCTATGACGCTGGAGTAACTGATGAATTTATCAAGCCAATCATCATGGTTGATGAAAATGGAAACCCTAAAGCTCAAATTAAAGAAGACGACGCTGTTGTATTCTTTAACTTTAGAACGGATCGTGGACGTCAATTAACAGAAGCTTTATCTCAAAAAGACTTTCCGGAAGAAGGAATGAAAGCTCTTAAATTAGACTACACAACCTTGACTTGTTACGATGAAGAATTCAAAAACATCAATGTAGTATACGATTCAAGTAATATTAAGGATACCCTTGGAGAAGTCTTATCAAGAAATAATAAGAAGCAAATAAGAATTGCGGAAACAGAAAAATACCCTCACGTAACATTTTTCTTCTCGGGAGGACAAGAAGAACCGTTCGAAGGGGAATCTAGAATTCTAAGAAATTCACCTAAGGTAGCTACTTATGATTTAAAGCCGGAAATGAGCGCTTTTGAATTAAAAGATGCCCTGATTCCAGAATTGGAAAAAGAAGAAGTAGATTTTGTTTGCTTGAACTTTGCAAACGGAGACATGGTGGGACATACAGGAGTGATGGAAGCAGCAATTAAAGCCTGTGAAGCCGTAGATCAATGTGTAAAAGAAGTGATTGGTACTGCTCTTGAGCATGACTACACAACACTTGTAATTGCAGATCACGGTAACTGTGAAATTATGATGAACCCTGATGGAACTCCTCATACTTCTCACACGACTTGTCCTGTACCGATGATTTTAGTAGATAAAGAACTTAAACAAATCAAAGATGGAGTATTAGGTGATGTAGCCCCTACTATTCTTGAAATGATGGGAGTTGAGCAACCTGAAGCTATGACAAGACACTCTTTAATCTAAAAGAGCGCTCACAATATTTTCAAACGCCACCTTCAAAGGGTGGCGTTTTTTGTTGGTCTCGATTTCAAATATTTCTTCATATTTATTGTACATTTGTGCTGTATTAAACTGTAGAAAAATGATTCATATTAAATCCCCAGAAGAAATCGAATTAATGCGTGAATCGGCGCTAATTGTGTCTAAAACGCTAGGTGTTTTAGCTGATAAAGTCAAGCCTGGAGTAAGCACTTTAGAACTTGATAAATTAGCAGAAGAGTGTATTAGAGACCATGGTGCTGTACCTGGATTCTTGGGATTATATGACTTTCCTAACACGCTTTGTATGAGCCCTAATGCTCAAGTAGTACATGGAATCCCTAGCACTAAACCTTTAGAAAATGGTGATATTATCTCTATTGATTGCGGAGCGCTTAAAAATGGGTTCTATGGAGACCATGCCTATACCTTTGAGGTTGGAGAAGTAGATGCCGCAACTAAAAAGTTATTACAAGTAACTAAAGAGAGTCTCTATGTAGGAATCAAACAGTTTAGATCAGGAAATAGAATTGGAGACGTAGGATCGGCCATTCAAACCTATGCAGAACGTCATGGATATGGAGTGGTAAGAGAGTTAGTAGGTCATGGACTTGGTCGCAAAATGCATGAAGATCCTGAAATGCCTAATTACGGAAGAAGGGGACGCGGAAAAAAATTCGTTGAAGGAATGGTTGTTGCCATAGAGCCTATGATTAATATGGGAACAGAAAAGATCAATCAATTGAGAGATGGTTGGACTATTTTAACAAAAGATGGACTTCCTTCTGCACACTTTGAACATGATGTAGCCTTAGTCAATGGTAAACCTGAACTCCTATCAACCTTCCAATACATTTATGATGCTTTAGGGATTCAATCTAATGAAGAAGACGAGTTTCGTCAAAAACCTCTTTAATGGGTTTATTTAAGACTGTACTGAATACCATACCTCGGCCTTTATTAATTAAAGGGAGTTATATCGCAAAACCTTTTTTGGCCCTGTATTACAGGGGGAATACATTCACGGACCCTATTGATGGTAAGTCCTATAGAAAGTTTTTGCCCTATGGTTATGAAAATATAAGAGAAAATGCATTAGCCCCAGGAACCCTTTCCCTTGAAAGGCACCGATTGCTTTATCTATACTTAAAAACCTACAGTAACTTCTTTTCCCAAGAAAACTTAAAAGTATTACATGTGGCTCCAGAGCAATGCTTTTACAAGCTGTTTCGAAATCAAAAAAATCTTCAGTATACCACTACAGATTTATTCTCTCCACTTGCAGATGTAAAGGCTGACATATGCGACCTTCCTTTTGAAGACAATAGTTTTGATGTAGTGTTGTGCAATCATGTTTTAGAACATATTGAGGATGATAAGAAAGCTATGCAGGAAATATATAGAGTTCTTAAACCAGGTGCTTATGCTATATTACAAATCCCTCAAGATTATTCTTTAGAAAAGACTTACGAGGACACCTCCATTACAAGTCCAGAAGAACGTAAAAAACACTTTGGGCAGTATGATCATGTCAGAATTTATGGTTGGGACTATTTTGATCGTCTAAAAAAGCTAGGTTTTGAAGTTAAAAAAGTTCAAATTCAAAAAGACTTAAAGACGGAAGACCTTGAGCGATATGCACTAGTAAAAGAAGAGGTAATTCCGGTAGTTTTTAAACCGCTTTCTTAACTTTAAGAGCCGCACTTTGATACACCTGAGTATCTCCTTCTTCGTCGATATAGATCAATATCACTAATAGCTCTGGATGATTCGTCGCAAAGGCTTTTGCCCTTTCATATCCCATAGCCATGAAGGCTGTGGCATAGCCATCTACATCTGCACAATCTAAAGTGGAGATCACCGAAGCACTCAATAAATCCGTCTGCAAGGCAAAACCAGTTTTAGTATTAATAGTATGTACGAATTTCTCACCGGTTTTAGGGTCTATTCTAAATTTTCGATAATTCCCAGAAGTTGCAATAGATTGATTATCTAACAGAATTACCTCTTGAAGACTTCGAGTCATATCAAAATTAGGCTTTTCAACCCCAATACCCCAAAGATTTCCAGATGCGTTCTTACCTCTCACTCTAATTTCACCTCCGATTTCAACCATATAATTCACTACTCCTTTAGACTCTAGGAAACGCCCAACTAAGTCAACTCCATACCCCTTAGCTATGGCATTGAAATCAAAATAAGTTTGTGGATACATTTTCTGAACTCGTCCTTGAGTCAAGGCAACTTTATCAAAACCGACATACTGCATCAAATTCTCAATATCCTCATTGCTCGGTGGATTCTCCATAGATTCTGGTCCGAAGCCCCAAGCATTTACTACATCTCCAATGGTAGGATCAAAGACCCCTTCAGTTTCTGTGTAAATCCTTTTTGACTTCTCAAAAACCTCCACAAATAAACTATCCACCTTGATCCCTTCAACACCATTGTTGATTTTAGAAATATCTGAGCTCGGTATATACGTCGACAAAGATTGGTTTTCTGCAGCAAATATGGATTCAATATCTTCACTGAAATCACGCTCTAAATCATCTTGATAACTCATGTGGTAAGTGGTCCCAAAAACCGCCCCAGAAAGGCGAATATATCCCTGTTTCTCAGGAGATTTTTGACATGAAAAAATTAAAAAAAAAGTTAAAAGTCCAACTAAACGCTTCATTTGAGTCATTAATTTTCAGTGAGATAACAAAATTACGACAAATATAACTTAATAATTAGGTCATTCTACGGCACAACATTTTTTTTTGACAAGCTTTTTATTAAATTTGTAACAAATAAAATCTATTTAATCCTATATCATGAAAAAATTATTAGTAGTTGCATTAGCATCTTCAGTAGTTCTTACTTCTTGTGTTTCTAAAAAGAAATACACTGAATTAGAGAACACAAACAGTTCACTTCAACAAGAAGTAGTTGACACAAAAGCTGCTTTACAGGAATGTGGAGTTAACGTAGAGAAAAAAGATCTTAAGATCGCATCTTTACAGGACGAATTAGCATTCAAAGTTGAGAACTATGAAAGAACTGCTAAGCAGGCTCAAGACTTAAGTTTACTTACTTCTCAAAACATGCAGAAGACCTTAGAAGAAATGGGTAAAGCTAACGACCGTTGGACAGACGTGAACGATGCTTTAGCGCATAAAGATTCTTTAAACATGGCTTTAGTATTAAACCTTAAAGGAGCTTTAGCTGATATTAACGATAACGACATTGAAATCAACGTAGAAAAAGGTGTTGTATTTGTTTCTATTTCTGACAAATTATTATTCAACTCAGGATCTTACGCAGTTTCTTCAAAAGCTATCGACGTATTAGGTAAAGTTGCTACAGTAGTAAACGATAAACCTAGTTTCGAAATCTTAGTAGAAGGACACACAGATAACAAACTAGTTAAAGATGGTGCTGCTATCAAAGACAACTGGGAATTATCAGTTCAACGTGCTGCTGCTGTAGTTAGAGTATTAACTGACAAGTACGAAGTTGCTCCTGAGCGTATTACTGCTGCTGGACGTTCTTCTTATGTACCGGTTGCTGATAACGACACTAAAGAAGGAAGAGCTAAAAACAGAAGAACTAAAATCATCTTATTACCTCAGTTAGATGAGTTTTACAACTTACTTGAGACTAAATAATTAGTCTAGCCTAAAAAAAATTAAACCCGACCAAATGGTCGGGTTTTTTTATGTTTTGCAATTACTCAAAAGGAATATTCTGCTCCCTTAGAAACTTTAATAGATATTCAAAAGACTCCTTGGACACTACACTTGAAGAAACATATAAATCTCGCTTTGTACTCTTAATAATCAAATCACGTCCCGCTAATCGACAAGATTTAATTTGATCAATTGAAATTTTACTTTGAAAAAAACCAAGGCGTTTTATAAACAACCTACTAATTACCATAAATCCAAAGACCTTCATATACCAATAATTGACCAAGTATACCAGTCCGAAAACAACGGGCCAATTCCGAGTTGATAAAAGTCCATTTATATCGCTATGAGAACCTCCGTCATTAAAGAAACTAAACAATCCCCATGCACAAAACCCTATTCCCATCCACAATGGAACCTTCAAGGCCTTTGCAGAATATTGCAGTCTGATTTGGAAATCATTTAAATCTTTTGACAATAGTTTCTCCATAGGTATAAGTTACAAAAATATTACAATTCCTGAGCCTTAAATCCTAGACCCAACAACATAAACTGTATCTGTCCGGCTTGAACCTTACTATCTTCAATGGTCAATACTCGATCCTCATCTGTGGTATCCACATTCCAATTTCCCTTTCCAACAAGCTCATCTAAAGAATCCTGAACCTTAGCAACGCACTTGTGACAATTTATTGTGGTTTTAAATTTCATACTATTTTAATTTTATACGATTTAATCTTAAACTATTTAATACTACCGATACTGAACTTAATGCCATAGCGCCTCCAGCAATCATTGGATTCAATAAGAACCCATTTAAAGGGTATAATAATCCTGCGGCTAGAGGAATTCCAATAATATTATATACAAAAGCCCAGAATAAATTTTGCCTTATACCGTTTACAACTTTTTTTGAAAGGATGAATAATTTAGGTAATTTATCAATTTCCGATCCGATCAAAGTTACCTGAGCTACATCCATTGCAATATCGGTTCCACCCCCCATTGCTACAGATAAATCTGATTGGGCTAAAGCTGACACATCATTAATTCCATCACCTACCATACCCACAACTTTACCTTCAGATTGTAATTCCCTCAAAGCTCTTAATTTATCTACTGGAAGCATCTCGGCTTTGAACGAATCAAAACCTAGTTCATTAGCAACTCTCGACACCTCATTAAATCGATCTCCAGAAAATAAAACAACTTCTTTACCTTGTTTCTTCAAAGAAGTCACCACATCCTTAGAATGCGCTCTAATGGGGTCTTTAATAATGAATTGAGCTCTAAGTATACCGTTGACCATAAGATAGCTCTGAATACCCTCCTTATTAAATAAAACAGGACTTAATTCAATCCCCAGCTCTTTAGTTAATCTATAACTTCCTATCTGTACCAATTCTCCATTTATAACTCCCTGTAAACCCTTTCCTACTAAAACTTCAAAATTTTCAACAGCTAGTACTTTAGACCCTGAATATTTAGAACTAAAAGCATCTGACAATGGGTGTTCTGAAAGTATTTCCAGACTTTTAGCAAAGGACCTGGCCCTTTCCGCTTCAAAGTCAAAAAACTCTTCACTTGTTAATTGTGGTCTTCCTTGAGTTAAGGTCCCCGTTTTATCAAAAACAAAAGTATTTACTTCCCTTGCTTTCTCCAAGACCTCAGCTTCTTTTACCAAAATTCCATTCTGGGCTCCTTTACCCATCCCAACCATAACTGCAGTTGGTGTTGCTAAACCTAAAGCACATGGACATGAAATTACCAATACAGTAACCGCAGAAATAACGGCATAATCGATCATTTTAAATCCTCCAAAAATTAGCCATAAACTAAAAGATAGTATCGCAATACCTATTACAACAGGAACGAAAACAGAAGAAATGCGATCCGCTAATTTCTGAATAGGAGCTTTTGAACCTTGGGCTTCTTCCACTTGCTTAATGATTTGATCTAACACAGTAGATCCCAACTCCTTAACCACCTCTATATCCAACACTCCCTTATCGTTAATAGTCCCTGCATAAACCTCATCTCCTTGTATTTTATGGACCTTATAAGGTTCTCCCGTTAACATAGCTTCATCAACATAGGAATCTCCAGAAACAACTTTTCCGTCTAAGGCTATTTTCTCACCAGGCTTAACTCTAAAAACCATTCCTTTACTGACCAAATTCGTTTCCACTTCCATCGATTGATCACCGTAAATAACGCGAAGAGTCTTTGATTGAATACCAATCAACTTAAGTAAGGAATCAGAAGTGTGACTCTTAGCCTTTTCTTCCATCAACTTACCTATCAAAATAAAGAATATCACTACGGCAACAGCTTCATAATACACATGAGCTTCAAGCCCACTTCGGGTCCAAACCTCAGGAAAAATGGTATTGAAAGCACTGAACAAAAAGGCGATTCCGGTACTCAAGGCGACTAGGGTATCCATATTAGTGCGTTTAAGTTTCAACTGCTTCCAAGCACCTATAAAAAAAGAAGCCCCAAAAAATACTAAAATTCCAAAACTTAAGAACATTGAAACCCACCTTCCCCATATCAGACTTGGATAAAACATCCCGAATACAAAAACAGGAAGAGCAAGCAATCCAGCCCCTATTGCCTTATTTTTATAAAAGTTAAATCGTTCCTTCTGTATTGATGAAGAAAGCTCAGAACGGCTCAAATCCTCTTCTAAAATTAGCTCATAACCCGCAGGATCTAATGAATTTTTAAAGACTTGAGTATTTATTTGATCATCAAAATTGATACTCACACTATTAGAGGCTAAATTGACTTGAGCATCATGTACTCCATCAAGCTTTTTAAGCGTTGTTTCTACTGTAGATGCGCATGCGGCACAACTCATTCCTTTGATTGAAAAAACTTCTTTATTCATAGGATAAAGGTCGGTAATTATTCAAATAAACCCAATTGATTTCCAGGGTAAATGCCTTCGATTCTCAATAATTTCTCCTTAGCCTTGAGCCCTCCCGCATAACCAGTTAAGCTACCATCAGAACCTATAACTCTATGACAAGGCACTATGATGCTGATTGCATTGGCTCCATTTGCAGAAGCAACTGCTCTAATGGCCTTTTCATTTCCTAAAAGTCGAGATAATTCTAAATAGGTTTTTGATTCACCAAATGGAATTTTCATGAGCTCATTCCAAACCTCATTTTGGAAGGATGTACCTACAAATCTTAGTGGCAAATCAAACTTCCTCAATCCACCACTAAAATAAGCCTCAAGTTGAGATTTCACTTCCTGATGCAAAGAGTTCTCTTGAATTAAAAAATCCGAATTAAGAACTTTTTTAATTCGGTAGTCCACTTGATCTCGCCTTGCACGATATCTCCAATCGGCAAGAACCACCTCACCCATAAATGTACCGAGAATCATTTCTCCTACTGGGGAATTATAGTAAGAAATTTCAATGTTTTGATCCATGAATTAATTTTAATATCTGTGAACTCAATATACAACTTAAGCCAGCAATCAGACTACCTCAAATAAATAAAAAAAGCCGCTAAAAAAATTAGCGGCTTTTCAATATTTTAAAGGATTTACTATCCTCCGAAGTCATCAAATCGAACGTTTTCTGGTGGAACACCGAAATCGTCACACATTTTCACAACTGCTTGGTTCATCATTGGAGGTCCACAGAAGTAGAATTCTACATCTTCTGGAGCTTCATGAGCACCTAAATAGTTATCGATAAGTGCTTGGTGCACGAATCCTACAAATCCATCTCCATCAGCATCAATATTTTCTTTAACTTTCCAGTTATCTTCTGGTAAAGGTTCAGAAAGCACTAAGTACATCTTGAAGTTAGGGAATTGCTTCTCTAATTCTTCGAAGTAATGTAAATAGAATAATTCACGCTTAGAACGTCCACCGTACCAGTAAGAAACCTTACGACCTGTTTTAAGAGTATGGAATAATTGATATAAGTGAGAACGCATTGGCGCCATACCAGCTCCACCTCCAATATAAATCATCTCTGCATCAGAATCTTCATTGATAAAGAATTCTCCATAAGGTCCTGAGATTGTAACCTCATCACCTGGTTTACAGTTGAAAATATAGGAAGAAGCAATACCCGGGTTGATATCAGCCCAAGTTCCCTTAGCTCTATCAAACGGTGGTGTTGCAATACGTACATTCAACATAATTTTTCTTCCCTCTGCAGGGTAAGAGGCCATAGAGTAGGCTCTTTCCACAGTTTCAGGGTTCTTCATAACTAATGGCCATAAACCAAACTTATCCCACTCCTCTTTAAATTTCATAGGTTCACCTGGGTGATCCTGAGGGTGTGCGGTAATGTCCATTTCACTAAAAGGAACTTCAGTCTTAGGGATTTCAATTTGAATATATCCTCCAGCCTTATAGTTCATATCTTCAGGAATTTCAACAACGAATTCCTTAATAAATGAAGCTACATTGTAGTTAGATACAACTTTTGCCTTCCATTTCTTGATTCCGAAGATCTCTTCTGGAATAGAAATTTCCATATCATTCTTTACTTTCACTTGACATCCAAGACGAACACCTTCAGCCAACTCTTTACGAGTAAAGTGAGGTGTTTCTGTTGGAAGTGCTTCACCACCTCCAGAATATACATGACATTCACATTGAACACAAGTTCCACCACCTCCACATGCAGATGGTAAAAAGATTTTTTCATTTCCTAAAGTAGATAACAAAGAACTCCCTGTCTCTACCTCTATTGTCTTTTCTCCGTTAATCGTAATATTTACTTTTCCAGAAGGAAGAAGCTTAGCCTTCGCTCCTAAAAGCATAGATACTAATAAAAGAACTACGATTAAGAATACTATAATACTTACTACTACAACCATTTTGTCCTATTCAGTTAGTTTATAATTTAATACCTGAGAAACTCATAAATCCAATAGCCATAAGTCCAGTAATGATGAAGGTAATTCCTAAACCTTTTAATGGAGCTGGGACATTAGAATATGCAATCTTTTCGCGAATTGCAGCAATAGCTAAAATAGCTAGGAACCAACCGATTCCTGAACCTAAACCGTAAACGGCCGCCTCACCTACATTTGCAAAGTCTTTCAACTGCATGAATAAAGATCCTCCTAAAATTGCACAGTTCACGGCGATCAATGGTAAGAAAATACCAAGAGCTCCATAAAGTGCTGGAGCAAAACGCTCCACAATCATCTCAACCAACTGCACCATAGATGCAATTACAGCGATGAACATAATAAAACTAAGGAAAGACAAGTCGATACTCGCATATTCTTCTCCTAACCAAGATAGAGCTCCAGGTCTCAAGACATACTGATCTAACCAATAGTTTACAGGTACTGTTACAAACAATACAAAAATTACAGCAGCTCCTAATCCAACCGCAGTTTTAACGGTCTTAGATACTGCTAGGTAAGAACACATTCCCAAGAAATATGCAAATACCATATTATCAATAAAGATACTTTTTACAAAAATGTTAATATAATCCATGGTAAATGTGTTTTTATTTCTCGATTAACTTTCTATTCTTAGAGCGTTGAACCCAGATAATGATCCCCACAGTAATAAGAGCCATTGGTGATAACAACATAAATCCATTGTTTTCATATCCATAAGCATATACTCCTGTAGATTCCGCTAAAGTTCTTGCTTTATGACCTAAAACTTCAAAACCGAATAATTTACCTGAACCTAAAAGCTCACGGAAAAAAGCAACGATAATAAGAATTACACCATAACCTACTGCATTACCAACCCCATCTAAAAAGGCTTTCCATGGTCCATTACCTAAAGCAAAAGCTTCTAAACGTCCCATCACAATACAGTTGGTAATAATAAGTCCAACAAATACTGAAAGCTCTTTACTTACATCATAAGAATAGGCTTTTAAAACTTGGTCTACTAAAATTACCAAAGAGGCAACGATCAATAATTGAACGATAATACGAATACGACTAGGAATTAAATTTCTAATCAAAGAAACAATTACATTACTCGCTACAAGTACAAACATTACCGCGATAGACATAACCACCGCTGGCTTTAATTGTACCGTAATCGCTAAGGCTGAACAGATACCTAGTACCTGTACTGAAATCGGGTTATTATCATTTAAAGGATCAGATAATAACGCTCTATTCTTTGCCGAAAAAAGGGCTTCTCTCTCTTCTGCCATCTTAGTTGTTTTTAAAATAAGGTAAATAATGTTCGAGACGCTCTGAAATCATATCTGTTACAGCATCAGAAGTAATTGTACCTCCAGAAATACCATCCACTCCATGAATATCTCCTTGAGGAGCACCACCTTTAACAGCTTTTACTCCTACGAAGTTCCCGGAATCGTCTAAAATTTTCTTCCCGTTATATTGAGCACCAAACCAAGATTCTTTGATTTCAGCACCTAAACCAGGTGTTTCTCCTTTGTGATCAAACTTAGCACCTTTAACAGTGTTTTCATCACTTTCAAGTGCTACATAACCCCAAATGGCATCCCATAAACCATTCCCATATAAAGGAACGATATAAAAAGTTTGACCATCCTTCTGAGCGATATACAAAGGATATCTTTGCTCGTCCGCAGGTTTCTTGATTTCATTTTTCATATTGATATCAAAAGCACTCGTTGCTGCATCTACAGTTCCATCAGATTTAAGAGCCACTTGCTCTTTAATATATTGTGTAAACACCTCAGCTGCTTGATCTCTATCAACATCCTCTCCAATTGAAGAAAGAATGTTTTGCATTTTTTCGTTTTTTACGTTCTTGTCTTGTAAAGGTTTTAGTGTCGTTGCAGTATATGCAAGTAAACTAGCGATAATCACAACCATTACAATGGCAAACATAAAAGTATATGAATTACTATTCTTATCCATTTCTTATGCTGTTTTTAAACGTTTCTTTCTACGGTTGATATTTCCTTGAACTACATAATGATCAATAGTTGGCGCAAATACATTCATAAGCAAGATAGCCATCATCATTCCCTCTGGGTAAGCCCCGTTGAAAACTCTAACTAAAATTGCAATAACACCAATTAAGAAACCATAAATCCACTTTCCTTTATTTGTCTGAGCAGCAGATACAGGATCTGTAGCCATAAACACAGCTCCAAAAGCAAATCCACCAACTAACAATTGTTGCCACCAAGGGAAAGACATTAATGTATTCGCTCCGAAAGCATTAAATATAAGTCCCATAAGAGCTCCACCTAAGAATGTAGAAACAATAATTCTCCAAGATCCTATTCCTGTCGCGATAAGGATTAAGGCACCAACCATCACTAACAAGAATGAGGTTTCTCCAACTGATCCTGGAATATATCCCATAACCATATCCATCACTGAATAACTCGTATCATGACCAGCAGCTAAAGATCCTAGAATTGTTTCTCCAGATACACCATCAGCAGATCCAGATGCAACAGCATCTTTTACACCAGCTACCCATACTTTATCTCCAGACATATAAGGAGCATAAGCAAAGAATGCAAAGGCACGTGCTACAAGTGCAGGATTCAAAATATTCATTCCAGTTCCTCCGAAGGCCTCCTTACCAATCACTACAGCAAAAGCTACAGAAACAGCAAGCATCCACAATGGAAGATCTACTGGCATAATCAAAGGAATTAATAAACCTGTTACTAAATATCCTTCATTCACCTCATGTCCTCTGTAAATGGCAAAGGCAAACTCAATCGTTAATCCAACGATATAAGACACTAATAACATTGGTAAGAATTTCAAGAACCCAAACCAGAATGCTTCACCAAAAGAAAAAGCTTCACCAAATTGAATTGAATGTTGGTTTCCTATATTCCAAATTCCAAAAATAGTTACTGGAATAAGCGCTAAAACTACGGTGAACATCACACGCTTTAAATCTACCGCATCACGTATATGAGATCCAGTCTTAGTTGTATGATCCGGTACGAATAAAAAGGTATCAAACCCAAAAAACGCCGGAGCCATTTTTTCATACTTCCCTCCCTTTTCAAAAAGAGGTTTGTACTTATCAAAAGTATTTCTAATAAATTTCATTATCCTACCTCTTTTATCATTAAGTCAAGTCCTTCTCTAACGATTTGCTGAGCTTCAATTTTTGAAGAACTAGTATAGTCTACAAGAGCAAAATCTTCAGGAGCTACTTCATAAATCCCTAGATTTTCCATTTTTTCAATATCTCCTTCTAAGATTGCTTTAAGTAATTGCATAGGGAAAATATCCATAGGCATTACTTTTTCCATCTTTCCTGTTTCTACTAAAGCACGAACTTCACCATTCATATTGGCATTTAATTCATACTCTTTACTAGAATTTAACCAAGATAAAGAAGTTCTTGAAGAAGAATGCACATAGTTCTGAACCCATGGTAACCATCCGAAAGCTCTATACGCTTTACCTTCAGGAATAACAGTAATCTCATTAGAATAAGCTCCTAAGAAATCTTCCATTCCTGATAAATCACCTGTAAAAACATCACCATTAATCACTCGATCAAGTTCACCAGATTTAGTTCTACCTTCTAAAAGTCTATCTAAACCTTCTCCTCTTACCATATCAAAGTATTGAGGTTTATCTACAGAAGAACCTACTAAAGCAACAACTTTATGTGCAGGATAAGTTCCACTAGCAAAAAAGTGTCCGATCGCAGCTACATCTTGAGGATTAATAACCCAAGCGCGTTCTCCTTGATTCATTGGAGAAATATGAGAAATTTGCACTCCTACATTACCAGCAGGATGAGCTCCATCTACTAGATGAGCTTCCACTCCGTTGAACTGTCCGTAAAAAGAAACCGACTCTTTATTAAATGAAAGATGTACTTTACCTTCAGTTAATTGAGCAAGCGCATTAAGTCCAACTTGAAACTCTTCAGTTTGACCAGCTAATACATAGCTATAATCCACTCCTAGAGGAGTTGAATCAAAACCTGAAATAAAAATTGCTTTTGGCTGATCTGTTGGGTTTGCCATCACATCATATGGACGTTGCTTGAACAATGGAAACAATCCACCTTCTAACAATGCATTTAACACCGCTTCACGGTCCATTTTTGAAGGATTCTTCTTACCAAAATCTTTAGACTCACCAGATTGAGCTTCAATCTTTACAGCAAGAATTCTACGTTTAGCACCTCTTTCAATTTCAACTACTTTACCACTTACAGGAGAAACAAATTTGATTTCTTCCTGACTTTTTGAGTAAAACACCACATCACCGCAAGCAACTTGGTCACCTACTTTAACTGCCATCTTAGGAGTTACTCCATGGAAGTCCGTTGGTTTTATAGCAAAAATCCCTGAATGAGGAGTAGCAGAAGTAGTCTTCTCTGCTTTACCTTTAAGCTTGATATTCAAGCCTTTTTTTATTCGAATGTCTTTTGACATAAAAAGAATTTAAGTTAATTATCTAAAATCACGCAAATTTAACAAATAGAATCTATGGATATAAATATTAACATAGATTAATCCAAAAATCATTTTTATTTATATTCGTTCTAAATAAACACATTCCTTCAATCGATGTAGTAAGAATATGACACCCACCCAAGGTGCATTCCTCTATTTTTACTAGCTTTATATTATGAAAAAATTAATAATCCTAGCGATTGTCACCCTTCTAATTTCTGAAATATCCCCCTTAAAGGGACAAAACATCTCTGACAATCTCAAAACCATCCAATTAAGCAGTAAATCACATCGGTATACTCCTTTCTTGAAATGGGGAGAAGTTTTAGAAGTATCATTTGACGACCTAGATGCGGATCAAAAGGATTATTACTACAGAATTCGTCACATGAATTTTGATTGGAGTCCTTCGCTTTTGCGCCCCTCTGAGTATATTTCTGGTTACCAAAGAGATCGTATAAGAAATTTTGAAAACTCTCAAAACACCTTACAGTTTTACACACATTACAAGTTCAGCTTACCCAATCAAAATACCCAAATCACCAGAACTGGAAACTACCTTATTGAAATACTTGATGACTATGATGAAGTAGTCGTGAGCCGAAGAATTTCCATTTATCAAGAACAAGTGGTAATCAATGCCAACGTATTTAAATCTCGTGAAATCCAATATATCAACTCAAAGCAAGCGGTACAATTTCAAATATACTATCCTAACATCGTTATTAACGAACCTAAAAGAGATCTAAAAGTAGTACTCATGAAAAACGGAGACTGGTCTAGTAAAATAACAAACTTAAAGCCTCAGTATTTGAAAAAACAAGAATTGAGTTATAAATACGATAAGGAAGCAAGTTTTTTTGCGGGAAATGAATATTTGAACTTTGATAGTAAGTACTTAAGAACATCAAACTCAAACATCAATGAAGTTAGACTTGGACCTTTACTATATCAGACCATACTCTATCCAAACATAGATCGTTCTAAATTAGTATACACCTATTTTCCAGATATTAATGGAGGTTTCCAAGTTCAAATGAATAATGCTCGAGATTCAGAACTTTCAGCAGATTACACCGAAGTTCATTTTCAGCTTAACATTCCTGAATTAAAAGACGAAGAGATCCATATCACTGGAGCATATAATAACTTCCATGCTACAGATGAGAATAAAATGTTCTACAACAAAGAAATAAACGCTTATCAAGCTCAAATTTTATTTAAGCAAGGGTTTTACAATTATGAATATCGAGTTCAAGGAGCATTAAACCACCAAATTTCAGGTGATTTCTACCAAACAGAAAACGAGTACCAAGTACTAGTTTACTATCAACCTTTCGGAAATAGGTACTATGAAATTATAGGCTTAGGGCAAGCTAGTTCCGTAAATCTAAAGAACTAAGGGATTTGCTATTTAAGAATCATTAACTATATTTGATTAAAACAAATAATTTGAATTCACAATTAACAAACGGAATTAAGGTTACAGCCATCCCTAAATACCTCGGTATTCAGGAAGAAGAAGCGAATAACTTCCATGTGTTTACTTATGAAATCAAAATTGAAAATACCAGTCCATACAAAGTCAGACTCACTAAAAGACATTGGAATATTTTTGATTCTCTCTTACCACATCAACAAGTCAATGGTGATGGCGTTATTGGGAAAAAACCCATTATCAATCCTGGGGAGGATTTTATTTATGAATCCTTCTGCTTAATTGAAGGAGATTATGGCTCAATGGAAGGTTACTTCACACTAATCAATCTTGAACTTAATGAGATATTCAGAGTTAAAATTCCACAATTCAAACTTATCTCAACAAGTATTCTGAATTAATGAAAAATCAACAAAAGCCAACAACTCAGCACTTAGAACAAGCTGAACATGAGGACTATTGTTTGAATTGCCATACCATTTTCAAGGAGTCAGTAAAGTTTTGTCCCCAATGTGGACAAAGGGCAAAAGTCACTAAAATAACTTTTAAAGAATTCATCTCTGAACTTCTATCAGGACTGATTAATTACGACTCAAAACTCTGGAGATCACTTGGGGTCATTCTAAGTAAACCAGGAAAATTCCCGAAGGATTATATCAATGGCAAACAAGCCAGATATATGAATCCTTTTCGTTTATATTTAAACATTACGGTATTATTCTTCTTATTATATGGATTGTATAACACATTTAATCCAAGCCAAGCTTTTACTTCAAATAAAGAAAAATCAACACAGAAAGAACAAGGTATTATTATTGGAGAAACCTCGGCTTTTAGTATTAATGCTCTTGACAGTATTATTTCAGAATCTTCCAGCGATCAAGACCTAGACTCTCTTAATCAGACTACCAAAAAACATTTATTTGGAGATAAAATCCTCAAGATCGACAGTATTCAAGAATTAGGAATCACTAATTTCAATACCGCTTTCACCAAATTGGGTTTGGAAAATACAGCATGGAATCGCTTTCTATTTAAAAAAGTTGCAGATATAAGGTTTACGATTAAAAACATAGGTTCTGAAATGGATGTATTAATTGGAAAATTCATCTCTCAACTCTCCATATCCCTTTTCATCCTAATTCCGCTATTCACATTGTTTTTCAAAATCATATACTACCGAAAACACATGTATTTCATGGAACATATGGTCTTCATCTTCAACATACAGACCTGTTTTATGCTACTGGCTATTATACTTCTAATTACAACTTGGATCTCTGGAAGCATGGCAGATTTGTGGTGGTTATTCCCGATCTCTTTTGGAATATATTTGTTTATAGCCTTAAAGAATTTCTACAATCAGGGCTATCTTAAAACATTCATCAAATACTGCATACTAAACACCATTATGATTAATTTAGTCTCTTTTGCGATGCTTGTAGTGATGTTCACCATTTTCCTATTATAGCGGATTCACGTTTTAACAATAAATCATCATATTTAAATTGGAATTCATCATCTGACACTCGGATCTGACTGATACTAACAGTTTGTATCCAATCGCGACTCATCAAAATAGAATTCTCTAAATTATCATTATCTTGAAATCTATGAAAAGTACTACTCAATTCTTCGCGACTCTGACTTGGATAATTGTTTAAGTGATCTAGAAACCAGCGCTTTCTAATTCCCTTCGACTCTGCATTATACAAAGTTGAAGAAGACCATACTCTAGCCTCCCATGGAAGTTCGTTAAATGATAGTTTAGTTTCATCCCAAATCAACTCATAGAGTTTATCCTGATCTACGATAACCATTGTAAAAGACTCAATGCCGTCAAAGTCATATTCATGGCTATAATGAATTAAATCAGGAGCCGTCAAAAACTCTTTCAAAACAAGACCTCTACTTTTTCGATAGGCTGCCTTTCTCTGATGTTTTTCATAAGCACCATTTAATACGCAACACAAGCGTCTTTTGTGGTTAAGTCCGATCCAAGAGCCACCGGACAACTGATCCTCAGGCATCAAAACTTCATCATCACCAACTGAAATCCAGCGTGGAGGATTTGTCTTTCTTGCACTAACCTCATCTCGATTAGATGAAAACACGAAACCTGCGCCCTTACTGGGCAAAAAACTAACTGTACACATAGTTATCTCAACAAAATCTTAAAAGATAAGCGAATGTCTCATATTTTTTTTAGAATTCCGTACATTTGGGCTTCAAAAATAACGTTAAAAACATCTGTTTATGGCAAATGCATTTTTCACTGTTCCTAAGGCAGTAAATGAACCGGTTACTTCCTATGCACCTGGAACTCCGGAAAGAGAAGAATTATTGGCAAAATATGCCGAAATGAAAAAGGAAACTTTAGACATCCCGATGTACATAAATGGAGAAGAAGTTAGAACGGGTAATACCGCTACTATGCATCCTCCACATGATCATCAACATGTTTTAGGTACCTATCACAAAGCCGAAAAGAAACATGTAGACGCGGCCATTGAAACAGCTCTTGCAGCAAAGCAACAATGGGCAGACACTCCATGGGAGCACCGTGCAGCTATCTTTTTAAAAGCTGCGGAACTACTTGCTGGACCGTTTAGAGATGCAATGAATGCTTCTACTATGTTAGCACAGAGTAAGAATGTAATGCAAGCGGAAATTGACGCGGCATGTGAGATGATTGACTTCTTCAAATTCAACGTAGAATTCATGACTGAAGTATATTCAAACCAACCTGAATCAGCACCTGGAATCTGGAACCGTATGGAATACCGTCCTTTAGAAGGGTTTGTATATGCCATCACTCCTTTTAACTTTACTTCGATCGCAGCCAACCTTTGTGCAGCACCAGTAATGATGGGGAATGTAGTGGTATGGAAACCTTCAGATCACCAAGTTTATTCTGCAAAGGTAATCGTTGATTTATTCAAAGCAGCAGGACTTCCTGATGGGGTAATTAATGTCGTATATGGAGACCCAGTGATGATTTCTGACACGGTTTTAAACCATGCCGATTTCTCAGGACTTCACTTCACAGGTTCTACAAATGTGTTCAAACACCTTTGGAAGAACATTGGGATGAATATTGAAAAGTACAAGACCTATCCAAGAATTGTTGGAGAAACAGGAGGAAAGGACTTTATCTGGGCACACTCAAGTGCAAATGCATTAGAGGTAGCAACGGCGATTACACGTGGTGCTTTCGAATTCCAAGGTCAGAAATGTTCTGCAGCATCAAGAGCTTACGTACCAGCAAGTCTATGGCCTGCAGTAGAAGCTAAGTTAATTCAAGATGGTAAGGATATGAAAATGGGATCTCCAGAAGACCCTTCTAATTTTGTGAATGCTGTAATCCACGAAGGATCATTTGACAAGATTGCTTCTTATATCGATGCTGCTAAACAAGCAGATAATGCGGAGATTGTTATTGGAGGAAACTTTGATAAATCAGTAGGGTACTTTATTGAACCTACAGTAATCAAAACAACAGACCCACAGTACAGCACTATGTGTACAGAATTATTTGGCCCTGTAATCACTATCTATGTATACGAAGATGCTAAGTGGGAAGAAATTCTTAAGACAGTAGACTCTACTTCAGAATACGCCCTTACAGGAGCGATTTTTTCAGGAGATAGATATGTAATTAACACTGCCGCAAAAGCACTTGAAAATGCTGCTGGTAACTTCTATATCAATGACAAACCAACTGGAGCTGTTGTTGGACAACAACCATTTGGTGGTGCCAGAGGATCAGGAACAAATGACAAGGCTGGTTCAGTATGGAACTTATTGAGATGGGTTTCTAACAGAACTATGAAAGAAACTTTTGTCCCAGCAAGAGACTTTAGATATCCTTTCTTAGGATAATCCTAAATAAAAGGTAACAAAAAAGCCCGCTTCAATGAAGCGGGCTTTTTAAATTCTAGGTAATAAATAATATTAAAGTACAGATACATTCACTGCATTCATTCCTTTTCTACCTTCGCGAAGTTCGAATTGTACTTCGTCGCCTTCTTTAACTTCTTCGTTTACACCAGAGATGTGTACAAAAAAATCTTCTTTTGTTTCTGAGTCGATAATAAATCCGAATCCTTTTGACTCATTAAAGAACTTTACTGTTCCGTTTTTCATAATAGTAATAATAAATAATAAAGCCACAAAGGTAAACTAATTCTACCATTAAAAACCTAATTTTCTGATAAAAAATAAATTAAGTCTTATTCGACCAATTCAAACTCTCTTTTTAATAAGGAAGTAGGACTACCTCCAACTTGAATTTCAAAAGCACCTGATTCGGTAATCCACTTATTATCTAACCCTACAAATGCTAAGTCCTGAGGTTCAACGTCAAAGCTTACAATCTCGCTCTCTCCAGGGTTTAAGCTGATTTTATTAAAATCAATCAACTTTTTCACATCCGGAGAAACCGTAGCGACAAGATCTTTTAGATAAAGTGTCACTGTTTCTTTACCTTTCACTTTACCCGAATTGGTCACTTTAACCGAAACTGTCAAAGTTTCATCAGAATTAATTTTTTCAGAAGAAATTTTAAGCTCTGAATAGCGAAAATCCGTATAACTCAAGCCAAAACCGAACTCATATTGAGGATAAAATCCATCAAAACCCCAATTTACATCTCTGATATCGGTCATTTTATGATAGTATGGAAGGCTATTTCCTGAGTATTTAGGATAAGTATAAGGAAGTTTCCCACTCGGGTTTACATCTCCATATAATATATCAGCTATCGCCTTACCCCCTTCTTGTCCTGGAAGATAAGCCATTAAAACACCATCGACCAAAGGTTCAATATCTTTGATAATCCTCGGTCTACCTTGTACCATAACAAGGACTATAGGTTTACCAGTTTTTGCAAGTGCCTTAACTAAATTTTGTTGTGCCTGAGGTAATTCCAATTCATTCACATCCGATGGTTTCTCTGTAGCCGGAATTTCTCCAACACAAATAACAATCTGATCAACCTTACGAGCAGCTCTAACTGCCTTATCAATATTGATTTCTTCTGTATAATCTGTTCCTTGTACATAGATTACATCTGAATCAGACTGTCTCTCCACTCCCTGAAGTATCGTTTCTTTCGTCAAATCATTGTACTGAGGATCCCGTCCTAAAAATGTTCTAGACCAAGCTCCATTCAATACGTTCAAAGAATTTGAAGCATAACCGGTAACAAGAGTTTTTTTCTTAGAAGAAAGAGGAAGTACCTCCTCTTCATTTTTCAACAAAGTAATTGACTCAGAAGCCATCTTGTAATTTGCATCTTGATGTTCTTGCGAAGCAAACTCAGGATAGTTTTGAGGGTCAGAATAAGGCTCCTCAAATAGATTCAAATAATATTTCAACCTTAAATTTCTCCTAACAGCGTCTTCAACACGCTCCAAGGAAACTTCTCCAGTTCCAACTAAGTCTACTATATAATCAGCAACTTTAGTATCATAAGGATTCATAAGTAAATCCAATCCTGCATTTACAGCTAATTTCGTTGCCTCTCTCATATCGTGTGCTGAATGATGTGCAACAACCAGGAACTCAACATCCGAAAAATCAGAAATCACCACTCCTTTAAACCCTAGTTCACCCTTCAAAATATCATTGATATAATAAGAATTCATATGACTAGGAACTCCATTTACTGCGTTAGAACTTATCATCACCCCCATAGCACCTTGGTCGATTACTTTTTTAAATGGAGGTAAAAAATAAGACCTTAACGATCTTTCTGGGATAATCGCATTTGCACGATCCTTTCCATTATTCCCAGCTCCATACCCGATGAAGTGCTTTACACAAACCGCAGAAGCAAATGGACTTTGTAAATTATCTAACTGTGAGCCCTTAGTATAAGCTGAAGCTAATTCTCCTACTAAATAAGAATCCTCTCCAAAACTTTCTGCAATACGTCCCCATAATAATTCAGCTGCAATATCTGCGTTCGGGTTAAAATTCCATGGCAATGAAGCACTACGAGACTCATAAGAAGTTACTCTTCCAGCTTCCGCAACCAAATCTCTATTCCACGTTGCAGCCAGACCAATTTGATGTGGCGTCATTACAGATCCCGCCACATAGTTCGCTCCATGAATATTATCAATTCCATATAAGACAGGAATTTTTAATCTAGACTCTAAGGCCACACGATCTTGAATAGTCTTTACAATATCAAACCACTGTTTATTATTCGCTAAAAACCCTGGAGTATTATGAATAGATCCAACACCATAATCCACCATAAAATGGGCAAACTTCTCGTCGTCAAAAACCGCTGAATCACGCTGATCCCAATAAGCACCTTTTAAAATAGAAGGTAAACCTATATTAACCATTTGACCAGCTTTTTCCTTTAAAGTCATCAAGCTTAGAATACTGTCAATTTTACGCTCTACCTCAACTTGATTAATTTCTCCAACATTATTCACTAACTCAAGTGAATCCTTCTTATTTTGACAAGACATTAAAACTAATGCACATATCAAAACCCATAAACCTTTTTTCATTTGATCAATTTATTCTTTACAATCCTATTCTTAACACCTTAACTTCACCACTTCGATCAAAAATTGATTTTGAAAGTTTAGAAGATAGCTCCAACCCATCGAAATGCAACGTATCTCTTGATACATCTTCAAATTCAACCTCAATAGTTTTCTCTTCAGACAAGGTGAAAATAACAGGAACTTGACAATAAGTAAACCCTAGCTCACCTTCCTTCAAAATCAACTTCATAGATAGTCCTGAAACAGAGTTTACATAAAACTCTTGACTACTTTTTAGAAATTCATCACGATTCAATAAGAAAGAATCAAAACAAATCTTACCCTGCTTCACCTGAACCCCAAGTTCCAAGAATCGAGAAATCACATCCTCTTTAACCTGACCTGTCATTCCAGGTTGTTGTGCTCCTTTATGCGCCGGAGTATGAGAATATGGATCTGTAGGGATTGCACCATAAACTTCTGGCGTCTTCTTTAAACCTATACCAAACTTTGCTTCGTAATAGTGTTGTTTTAGCTTTTCTTGAAGCTCAATATCTACCTGAGAATCATGAGCAAGAAGCGCTGCCTCCTCGACTGCTAAAACCAATTTTGAAACCATATGCCAATAGATAGACCCTAATCCTTCATAACCAAAGAATGTTCCTGACCTTCCTGTAAATGCTTTATGATTGAATAACTTCTCAAAAACAGTAAATATCGCTCCTTGATCTTCCTCTAAAGTCTCTTGATAATCTGAACCTAATAAATCTAAAGCATCCTTTAACTGATTTGCGTTCTGGAAGGTACTCTTAAAGTGGACTCCACCATTACAATCCAATTCAATCACCGACGTTTCATTATGCTCAACCAATTTAGAAAGTGCGACAGAACTTTCAACTAAGTCTTTTGAAATAAAATTCTTAGCTCCGAAACTCATGATCTCACGATCAGGATATAGCATATAACTTGACTGATCCTCTCTATATAGGTCACTCATTCTTAAAGAATCTAATAAAGAAACTGTTTCTCTAGATTTAAGATATTGAGAGGTAAGAACTGCCACTTGACCTTCTAGCATCGAAGTCAAATAGTCAATCTTAGCTTCCTTATCAGTATAAGAAACTAAATTATATGAATGATACAGACCATCAACACGTTTATTCGAATCAATACTGTATTCAATATGTTTTTTGAAACTAGAACAGAAATCTTTAAAATCACTTAAGGATATTGATTTCACCCTTCCAGAAAACCCTTTCGAGTAAATCGAATTTCTATACGCACTTCCCGCTTGCCCTAAAGCATTCATCATGTCTTTTCTAGACATATCTGTAAAACGCGCTTCAATATTCTCTTCAAAAGAGGCAAAACTCTCTTTTATTGATTGGAAAAATTCAAAAATTTCTTCTGAGACCTCAACTTGACCCGAAGAATTCTCTAATAAGTTTTCAAAGAAAACTACAAACCTCCTCAAATAATAAAGGGTCACCATAGAGACTCCATTTCCAACCAAAGCATTATTTGCGTCATTCCATTCTGGACGTTGGGTATTTAACCAAATTCCACCTTCAGGAATATAATTCGAAGCCTTTGCCAAGAGTGTTGCAAGAATTTTCTCTATAAAATTAGCCTTTTGAATAGCTCCTGAACTCGTCTTAAGCAATGCTCCGTCAGCACCTTGACTTTTACGCATCTCACGAATACTCTTGTCTGACTCATTGTCAAACACGATAGTATCTTTAGGATTCTTTAAAATATCCTCATAAGATTTAATTTTATAAGGAACGTTTGCATAGACAAAACTCTTCTGATTGAAAACCTCAACAAGTTGTCCTGGAAAATAATGTTCTGATAACTCTAAGAACTTCAATAAATAGATAATCTGGTGATCTCCCCAATAACCAATAAATGCCCAAGGATCATCTGGCTCAACAATCTCCCAATCAAAGCCATCCTTGGTCACACGATAAGGATTATACCCATCAAAGGTAGATGTGTTTAGGAATTTAAAAATCATCGATTGAACGAAGTTCGGATAACTCACTGCAAGAGCCTCCCAATTTTGGTAGATATCTCTCCAGTTCCCTTGATAATCCAGAATCTTCTCTCCTGTAACTTCATCCACGGTATTAATGGAAAACTTATTCCAAGGTCTTGAGGGATCTCCGTGACGGCGTGAAAACTTCAACGGTAGGTATTCCGTAGCTAATCTCAATACATCTAGATTCTCATGAGCCATAGCCCATTTCTTTAGATCCTCTAAATTAATAAGTTCATCAAAAGCCTCTAGCTCACTTGAAATAGCCGCGAATAAGTCTTTATTTGATTTTTTATAATATTTGATCAAATCCGATCGTTCTAAATCATAATTGTGATCAAAGATACCTCCGCGCATGATATTAAACATCACGTTGGCAAAATGTCTAGTATTCTCTAAATGATCTTCTGAACATTGAAGACCATCTGCATTACCACTTAATTCCTTAAGCCTTTCTGTACCCAATACAATATCTGCATTTAAATCTTCTTCTAATTTCACCGAATCCTTTAAAGATTCATTAATTAAAAGTAAATCTGAACTACTGAGTGACTCATCAATTATTTGAATCCATTGATTGGTAGAGTTCCCTTCTAAACTTAGGTCAAACTCCATCAAATAAGCAGCTTTCTGACCTCTAACTTCTCTTTGAACTGGCGATTGAAGTCCCTTTCTAAACTGAGAAACAACCTCCGAACTAATATGCACTTGCGCCCCATCTGCTCCTAGGTGATATACCATAGTTGCTCTTAAAGATTCGGCAGGCTCGGCGCGATCCACAATCACCGCATTCAGGGTATAAATCGCTGTATTCCCATTTGCATCTAATTCTTGTCTTTTATATGCATCAACTAAATTACTTTTAGAATTTTGTACTTCAGCCTTTATATTAGTGGCAAGAATATTCTGAAGTCCATCTAGGACCTTAATTTCTCGAGTATCAGATCGCAGATTTTCAAGACGTGCAAAACGCCCAAAACCGTATTTCTTAGAGTTCTTCCACTGATAAGAAAATTTCAATCCAAGGGACTCATTAATCTCTTCAAATATGATTTGATTCCCAAATTGATTTTTATAAAGATTGCGTTGGATCTTATAAACTCCTTGGTAGCGGTCAGAAAAAGGTTCCCATAAAAGCAGATCTCCACCCTCTTTGATCTGCATCAAAGTTTTAGGGCCAGAAACCTCTACAGACTCCATAATCTTATCATCCGTATAATAAGGAAAGATAGCACGATCGCTATCTTTTCTTCCGGCAGTTAAACCTCCGTTACTCCCAATAAACATCCAATGATTCGAATCACTAACCACACTCATAAAGAAGGGTTTCATGGAATCTACATTGCTTATTTTATAATAATTTTCTCCTTCTATCTCTACCACTGAGCCAGCACTATTTAAAGGCTGTGAATTCAGTTCTAAATTTCCAATCTTCATTTTATGATAAAATTAATTTACTTTAAAAGGTATATTCGCTGCAGCAGAATGATTGTGACCATCAGTAGCATAAATATATAATCTATACTCTCCTGATGAAGGTGCTTTAAATACAAGTCTTCCTCCTTCTTTAGAAAGCTCATCGATCACAATATCATCTGGTCGTTCTTCATAATCTCCACCATGAGATACATTAGTAGCTTCTCTTAAGATTTCCCACTTATAAGTAATTTCATCACCTTCAAAATCAAAAATCTCAGCTACAGCTTCCATCTTCTGATCTGCTTCTACTGTTACACTTTGATAGGCATCTTGTCCATCAATAGTAAATGACTTAATCTGAGGCGTTCTATTCTCGGGATATACTCCATTCCAGATATAATGCATTACATCTACAGATTCAGTCTCTTGACCATCTCTTAAAAATATTCCATACCAAGTAGGAGTTCTTTCTTGTTTATTTCCCCATAAAAACACATAAGAACCTACACACTGCTCTGTGTCTACCTCAATACCATTTTTATATCTATCTAAATAATGCGCTGCCTTAACCGTTGAATTATCTTCAACAGGAGCTCCCCATGAGGTTGTTGGAACTTCCCAGTGACCAGTAGCACCCCATTCCGTAACCATATAAGCCTTCTCCCATCCGAATTCTCTAATCAACTTAGGAAGGTTTGGCAAATCACCATACATCTGAACAGATAATAAATCAAGATCAGAAGCTCTTTCCTTAATTCTAGATATTTCCCTTTGAGAAACACCAGCAAGTGTGGTCGTGGTTAAATGGTTTGGATCTATTTCGTGGATCATTTCCGAGATCTCATTCACAGCATTCCAAACCTTAGGATTATTATAACTCAAGTTTAATTCATTCCCTATTGCCCAAATAAACAAAGCCGGGTGATCTGATCTAACCCCAATATTTCGGACACAAAATTAAATTGTAATTTTACCGAAT
>JBMYWH010000019.1:0-44774 GCA_049607205.1 Flavobacteriaceae bacterium
GGCTATAAAAATCAATAAACTATTAAAAAAGGCATCAGAATCCAACTACAATACAGATGTCTTAAATGCTATTAAGGATATTACCAATGTTTATTTCAATTGTTTGGTACTCAAAACCAACGTAATTATCCAAGCGAAAAACCTGGACGTAACTAGAGAAAATTTAAAGATTGCTACTCAGAATTATGAAGCGGGATCACAAGAAAAGACTGATTTATTGAGGTTTACCTCCGAAAAAGCCCAGAACACTCAAGTTCTAGTTGAGGCAAGAAATCAACTAAATGAAAGTTTTAATTTGATGAATCAGCTTTTAAATCAAGATATAGATTCAAAAATTGATATTGAGGATGTGAGTTTGGATGATGAAGATTTCAGGAAGTATCATTACGGGAAATTTATAGACATTCTAAATCAAACCCATTTGAAGGATAAATTTGTTGATTTTCTGGTGGAGAAAGGAATTTCAAATGCTCCGGAATTAAAGTCTATTGAATTTTCTGATCAGGCTTATGATACCCAAATTAAATTAAATGGAATTGGTAGAATTGTACCAACTCTTTCTTTACAAGCTGCTTATAATGGTAATTTTAACCAATGGGGAGTTGGATCCGGAGGAGCTTTGCCCTTACCTTCAGATTATAATGTAGGTTTGAATATTTCTGTACCTATTTTTAATCAAAATAGAAGAAATATCGATCGCAAAACGGCAATGATTCAAAAGGATCAATTGAATTATGATAGAGATAATTTAAAGAGAGATATCGAAAGACGTATTAATGATGCAGTTCTAAGTATGATTAATGAAATTGTAAACATCGAACTCTCTAGAATTTCAGAGGAAACAGCAAAAGAGGGCTTGGAACTTACTCAAACTTCTTATACCGAAGGGGCAGTAAATATCACACAGCTTATCGACGCACAGAGAAATTACTTACAAGCACAGCTTGCGAACTCTTCTGCAACCTACAACTATTTACTAGCCACTCTTAATATGGAGAGAGAGATTAGCTATTTTTTTATACTCCATAGTGAAGAGGAGAATCAAGCATTCTTTGATCAATTCAACCAATATATTTTAGAAAACAACTAAGTTATTATGACTAGACAAATTATACTTTTATTCGGTTTATTAGTGATTGCAAGCAGCTGCTCTAAAAAGGAAGCTCAGGCAGAACCCCTTTTGAGACCTGTTAACTATACACAAGTTCAACTATTGGATTTAGAGAATTCACGTGTCTTCACAGGGACTTCCAGAGCTAACGAAGTCATTAATCTTAGTTTTAGAAATACGGGAATTATCACCTATTTCAATATGAAACTAGGTCAAGAAGTAAAGAAAGGAGATCTACTAGCGCAATTGGATAATGTACAAGCTAAATTGAATTATGAAAGTTCGCTATCTGCTTTAAATAGTGCAGCATCACAAATGAACACTGCTAAATTGAATTTGGATCGAGTTAGGGCTCTTTACGAAAAAGGATCTTCTTCATTGAGTGATTATGAAAGCGCAAAGAACTCATATCTTACAGCAAAGGGCTCTTATGAGTCAAGTGAACGTAGTGTGGACATACAAAAAGAACAAATCAATTATGGTTTTCTCTATGCTCCGACTAATGGACAAATTTCAAGTGTGAGTTCAGAAATTAATGAAAATGTTTCTCCAGGTCAAATTGTTGGGGTGCTCAATGCAGATGGCCGTAAGGAAATAAGTTTAGGTCTTCCAGAAAGTGTTATCAATTTGGTAGCTAAGGATGAAAATGTAGAAATCACCTTCACCTCAATTCCTGGTGTGGTATATAAGGGAATCGTTACCGAAGTTGCTCCTGCTGTAGATATCAATACAGCCACATATCCTGTGAAGATTGGAGTCATTGGAGAAACAAGTAGAATCCGTTCTGGTATGTCTGCTTCTGTTCGCTTTGATTTTAATGAAGTTTCAGAGGAAAATTCACAGGCCTTTATTGGAGTTCCGTCTACTGCTGTTGGTGAGGATCATCAAGGGAATTTTGTTTTCCAACTTGTCAATGTCAAAGATGGGAAGGGGACCGTGAAAAAAGTTAAAGTTAAAATAGGGGCAATCCATTCCAATGGTTTTGAGATTAAATCAGGCGTATCGCAAGGTGATTTAATCGTGACTGCTGGTTTACAGACTTTATTAGATGGTCAGAAGGTTAAATTATCAAAATAAACTAGGATGAATTTAACACAGTTTTCAATAGAAAGAAATAGGATTAGCCTTACTTTATTGGCAGTGGTTATCGTTTTGGGATTTTCGGTCTATAAGACCTTGTCTCGGGATTCTATGCCACCTTATACCGTAAGGGTAGCAAATATTGTAACTCAGTTTCCAGGGGCGTCTCCAGAGCGTGTGGAGCTTTTAGTTACAGATAAAATTGAAAAAATTGCTCAAGAAATTCCTGAATTGAAGGAATTGAGTTCTACTTCAAGAACAGGACTCTCTGTGGTAACAGTGACTCTTGTAGATCAAGTTAAGCCCGAACAATTACAATCGGTTTGGGACCTTCTTAGAAGGAAACTAGATGACATGAAGGATCTACCTGATAAGGTGATACCATTTCTAGATGATGAAGGAATAGGAGAGGTGTATGGAATTGTAATAGGCTTGACCAGTGATGGTTATTCTTATGCCGATATGAAGGATATAGCGGATGATCTTCGTGATGATTTAATCAAGTTAGACAATGCAGCAAAGGTTGAGATTGGAGGGATTCAAGAAGAACGTGTTTTTGTAGAGTTTGACAACGCAAGACTTGCTAGTTATGGTTTGAGTTCGTCTCGCTTACAATCCATAATTAAATCGACCAATATTCTGTCATCGGGAGGACAGATAAATTTAGATTCTGAACGTATTATATTAGAACCTACAGGGAATTACAATAGTATCGAGGATATAGGGAACACCCTAGTTCCTATGGGTGATGGATCTCAAGTAGTGTATTTAAAGGATATAACTAAAATTTCAAAGGGATATATTGATCCACCTACACAAATTGTTGAAGTTAATGGACAGCAGGCAATTTCTTTGCACATTACCTTAAAAGATGGAGCAAATATTGTGAAACTAGGAGAGGAAGTTAATGAAGTAACGGATGCTTGGGAGTCACGTTTACCTTATGGATTAGAGCTTCAACGCCTTTCTTCTTTGGATACTTATGTAGATGACAGTATTAATAATTTTGTATCGAATTTGATACAGTCTATTGTGATTGTACTTCTAGTGATGTTGTTCTTTTTAGGGCTACGTACAGGAAGTATTATTGCAAGTTTGATTCCCATAGTGACGATCACAACTTTAATGATCATGGGGCTTTTAGGAGTTGGACTGAATCAAGTAACTCTTGCTGCCTTAATCATGGCCTTAGGGATGATGGTGGATAACGGTATTGTTGTTACAGAATCCATTATGGTAAAAATGGAACAAGGTGAAGATGTCAAGAAAGCGGCTATCGAATCTTGTAGTGAGTTATTTACACCTTTATTGATTTCTACCTTGACGACCTCTGCGGCATTTTTGGCCTTTTTTATGGCCGAATCAACCATGGGGGATATTACCGGGCCCATTTTTGTGGTCATTAGTATTGCACTGTTGAGTTCTTGGATTATTTCACTTTCTATAATTACCTTGTTTTGTTATTTCTTTTTGAAGGTGAATTTGAACAAAGAGCCTGGCTTCATTGATAAATTGATTGATAAATTAAAGGTTTATTATAAAGATATTATTGTTTCTGCATTACATATCAAAGGGAAAGTTGTGCTAGGAATTACCGCTTTATTCATCGTTTCAATGTTTGGATTTGGCTGGGTAGAATTCGTCTTTTTTGCAGATTCTGATCGAAATATGATTACCATAGATATCAATTTACCTGAGGGAACTAAAATTGAAGCTACTAAAGAATTAGTTCATGAAATAGATAAATTTATAGCAGATTCTTTGAAAATAGGGGAGAATAGACCCAATGGAATTGTGGATTGGTCATCTTATGTAGGTAAAGGACCTGAATCCTATGATTTAGGTTACAGTCCTGATGAAGCTAATTCTAACTATGCTCATATTCTTGTAAATACTTCTGATGCCAAGTATAATAATGACTTAATTGACATTCTAGACCAGTATTGTTTTAACTCATTTCCTGATGCCGATGTTAAAGTTGGACCTCTAGGTGCTGGTGGAGGTGGTACTCCAATAGAAATTAAGATTCAAGGAGAGGATCCCGATGTACTGGCCCAGTTATCTGAACAAGTTAAGGGTAAGGTTAGTTCTGTTTATGGTACAAAAAATGTAAAAGACGATTGGGGACCTAAGTCTAAGAAATTTGAGATAAACATTGATCAATCTTTAGCGCAAAGTGCGGGAGTGACCAATCAAGATATTGCTACGTCGCTGCAAACTGTTCTCGATGGGTTCAATACAGGGGCTTATAGAGAAGATGATAAGTCTATTCCTATTGTAATGCGTTCTAATGACTCTCAACAAATGAGTTTAGAGAATCTTGAGACCTTAAATATTTATGCTCAAAACTCGGGTAAGAGTGTTCCTTTAGCTCAGGTAGCTAAGATTGTACCTATGTGGCAATATGCAAAAATCAGGAGGTTTGACATTGATAGAACCATTAACGTTTCTAGTGAAATTACAACGGATGGGAATACCAATGTGATTATGAAAGAGGTAATTCCTTGGCTAGATGAGCAAAAGAAAAATTGGCCTGAAGGTTATGATTATGTGCTTGGTGGAGACGCCAAGAATACTGCTGAAAATATGGGAGCGGTAATTCAATATTTGCCCTTGTCAGGTTTCATAATCTTATTCTTATTGATTGTACAGTTTAATTCTTTTAGAAAAACAATTATTGTCATTACCACCATTCCTCTTGGAGTTATTGGTGTTGTTATAGGGCTATTAGCCTTTCAGCAGCCTTTTGGATTCATGCCGTTTTTAGGTGTTATTTCATTGGCCGGTATTGTGATTAATAATGCCATCGTACTTATCGATAGAATGCAGATTGAGATTGAAGAAAGATCCAGTACCCAAGATGCTATTATTATGGCCTGTTTACAGCGATTTAGACCTATTTTACTAGCTACTTTTACCACTGTTTTAGGAATGATTCCTCTTTATTTATCTGGAGGAGCTATGTGGGAAGGTATGGCTGTTAGTATTATGGTAGGATTGTTGTTTGGTACGGTGATCACCCTTGTATTTGTTCCTAGTTTATACGCTATATTTTATAAGGTAGATTATACGGGATATGAATTTGATGATGCATTATTAAAGGAAACAGACTAATGAAAAAACTCTACCCTCATCGATTCGAGCTAATTCTGTTCAGTCAGTTGGCCATTCTTTTTGGTGCCTTAATATTCGGAGCTCGTAGTTATGATCATTGGATTAATCCGGCTCTGTTTATTCTTAATTTTTTAGCTTCTTTGATCTTGTTGTCAAAGAAAAAGAAGCTCAGAAATTTTATGGGTTTTTTGATTCTATTTTCCACAGCCCTATTAGGTTCTAGTTTTGCTCCAAATATGGATGCAGATAAGTTGTGGATGATTAGAAGTTTACTGAGCTTAGTCTTTTATGGTGTGGTAACTATTGAAATTATCACTCAAGTGTGGTCTGTCAAGAAAATTTCTCTCAATTCACTAATGGGAATGGTTTCAGGATATATATCGGTGGGCTTTGTAGGCTATTTCTTTTTGAGCTTTATCTATATTCTCGACATAAATTCGTTTTCCAATTTAGGACCAGAAATGGGAATGTCAGCTCTTGAAATCAAAGAACAGTTAATGTATTATTCATATATCACCTTGCTCACAATAGGTTATGGAGATATAGTTCCCATAAGCAATGCTGCCCAAAAAGTCTCTATACTTATTGGACTTTCCGGGCAGATTTATCTTACTGTGATTACCGCTATAGTTGTAGGTAAATTCTTAAATCAATACGACCAAGTAGAGGTAGAAGAAGAAAATTAAAATCTTCTACCACCGCCCATTCTTCCGCCTCCCATACGTGCGCCGGAATTAAATGATCTTGTTGGAGCTTGTCGGGACTTGTATTCCCTTTCCATATTACTTCTATTGAAGTTTTGGTTTTGAACCGGTTTATTGGTTGAAGGACGTGTCCAAGTTCCATTGTTAGACCTTTTGTAAACAGATCCATTTTTATCCGTGTATAAATTGTTCGGACGATCTACAGGTTTGATATCTCTACTTACAGGCTTATTTACATTTACATTTCGATTGACGTTAACGTTCCTGTTCACATTGACATTGCGATTATAGGTACTTCTGATCCCAGTTGATCTATTTTTGTAAATATTGCTATTTTGTTTTCCGCGAATATAACCATTGGCATAACCTTTATTATAGCCATGGTAATAACCATGATTATAGCCGTGGTAGTAGCCATGTCTATAGCCGTAACGGTATCCAGCTGGTCCCCAATAATAAGGACTATGGAAAGCAGCCATGGTCATCCAACCATAACTCACTCCAAACGCAAATCCCCATCCTGTGTACGGATTATAGTGAACCCCGAAACCATAAGTAACGGGTCTAGGATAATAGTAAGGACCATACCAAGGATTATACCAATAGCCACTTCCGTAAACTACAACACCATCGTAGACATAAGAATACATATATCCAGGAGTATAACCAACATATACAACATCTGGTGTAGAATCGTATATATAAACATATTTTACATTATACACCGGTGAACTAGGAGGTAAGTTTTCAACCTCTTCCGGTCTCTTATCAGATAATTTCCAAGGTCCTTTAGGTTTTTTTGATTCGAACCAAACTCCTTGATCAACACAATAGAACTTATTATTTACTTCAATCACCGTGCTTGAAGTATTTAGGGCATAAGCAACTTCCGTTCCTTCTACTTGCTTAAATTTAGGATCACCATCATAAGTAACTTCACAAGTTGCAGTGGCTCGATCCACCACAGCAGTTTGAGGAATATATTGATCATAGACCGCATCTTGAGCTTCAGGAGTTCCAGGAATACTTACAAGTACTTCTGAAATCTTAGAATCAGATGGAATTTTTTTGAAAGTTTCTGGTAAATCTGAAGGTTTAACAAAAGTCCATTCTGTCGCTTTTAGATTTCTGGATTTATACCATCTACCATTGATTAAGGTATAGTGATACTGGTCGTTGATGTCTAGAATTACATCAGATTCTGTATTGGTTACGTATAAAAGGTCAGTTTGCTCAACAGGTTCATAATTAAAATCACCATCAGAGACGATAAGCTCAGCAGGTTTGTCAACGGTTATTATATGCTCAATACTTGACTCAGTTGCAGTATCTTTTGCCATTACTTGATCGGCATATTTCTTAATATAGGAAGGTGTTCCTGAAGTCTTTTTCCAGGCTTCTCCTAGTATCTCTGAATTTTTATACCAATGTTTCCCACCTTTTAAATAGAACTTATCTCCATCTTTTGCGATGAAAAACATAGAGTTTACCAATTGATCAACGGAGCTGTCCTCTTTCTTCTTAAAGACGGGGTCACCATCAATGATCACAAGCATAGTTGCCTCTGTTCTAACGAAGATCTCTGGACTTTTATTGTTTAAATTTGAATCATTATCAATCTCTGATTGACTTAGTTGAAGGCTAGCTTTAATTTGAGCTAATGAAACAGAGAAGTTGGAGGCTTTGACTTTGATTTCTATTTCAGATTTGAGTTTGTCTAATTTCTCAGAATCAGTTTTTGAAGGAAATTTTATTTCTTTAACCTTCATGTCTATTAAGGAGGCCATTTGTGTGTCGTAGTCACTGAGCATTTTGGCTTCAAACCAAAGTGCTCCAAACAAAGGTGTCATTTCGGAACTCGTCACAGAAATGGCCATACGCCCTTTTAGTACATTTTCTTGAAAGGATTCCAATTGCGGTTGATATAACGTAACTTTATAATCTTTATAGGTCATTTCCACCGGCCATTTGGGTGTGGTCTCGGTGTTTTGGCCAAAGCCTTGAATTAAACTAAATACAAAGCAGAATAGCAACCAGAATCTTTTCATAATAATTTATTTTACATTGATAATTTCAAATTTAGTCTCTCCATTACGGAGTAATTTAATAACATAAGAATCTCCAGACTTCACTTCTTTAATCACTTGAGTCAGTAGTAAAAAGTTCTCAGGTTGATCTAGCTTAATGCCAGCAATTTCGAGTAAAATATCCCCTCCTAATAAAAGTTCTTTACCTTCAATAGTAGCCGGAATATATCCTCCTTGAATTCCAGCACGATCACCTAATCCTCCTTCAGCTACTTTTTCAATTAAAAGTCCAGCTTGCTGTGGAAGGTTGAATATCCCTGCTAAATCAGGCGTGATCACAACGAATTCCATTCCAGACCAGAAATTAGGGCTTTCCATAAGGATATTGTTTGCAACATTTGAAGCAGCCCCGAAACCTATACCGTTAAACCCTCCACTTTCAGAGAGAATGAAACTAGCAATACCTACAACTTCTCCCTTCATATTATACATAGGTCCACCAGAATTCCCTGGGTTTATAGAAGCGTCCGTTTGAATGTATTCGGCTTTGATGAAATGGTCCGTTAAATCGTCTGGTTTCAATCTTCCAGAAACAATCCCTTTAGAAAGTGTTTGTTCAATTCCACGCGGTGCTCCAATGACGAAAATATCTTCTCCAATTTTTAATTTATCTGAATCTCCAATTTTAGAAACGTGCTTTTCTTTGAGGTCAAATTTTCCTTTAATTTTGATTAGGGCAACATCTGCCAGAGGAGAGCTACTTAAAATTTCAGCTAAATATTCATCTCCATCCTTGAATTTAACCATAACTCTGTCCGCAGTATGCACTACGTGGGAAGCGGTCCATATAAGTCCATCTTTAGAGATTAATACTCCCGAACCTAAACCTCCAACTTCAGTTACTTGCTCCACTTGTCCTGGTGCAGCTGCAACCTTATTAGCGGTGCTAATTACAACTACAGAACTCGAAACTTTTTCATAGGCTGCTGCTAAAGACTGACTCTGGACCTGAAGTCCTATCATCACAAAAACAACTAATAGTATTTTTTTCATCCTGTTTATCTGTCTAATTTAAAGATTAATGCACCTCCTAGATCCCAATGAACTAGAGGAACATAAAAGCTAGCTCCACCTGAAGCTCCACCAGTCCCAACCCAGAAACCTAAACCGTTAAATTGCATAGGCATAACAAAGTTTGAATAGATTTTGAATCCAATTCTGTCAGAAAAATATTTTTTTGCTCCGACACCAATAACTCCTGAGAATAACCAGTCTGATCCATATTTTCCAGCTTTATCAAAATACCTATTGGCACCAAGAGAGGCTTTAACAAAAGGAAGTAAAGTAGGTTGTACCTCAAATTCTTTAACAGCTCCAAGTTGATAGTATTCAACTCCGATGTCAAAAGATTCAGGTTGTGCCAATCCTCCTGTTCGAACCATTCTTGTATCAACGCGAGTATAAGAGAATTCTCCTTGAACAAGGTCTCCGACACCAGCACCTAAGGTTACACCGTAAGACATAGCGTCTTTAATATCGTAATCTACATAACTAAATCCGTTGTAGGCGTTGGCAGTTCCAGAAAAGGTATAACCAACAAAAGGGCTAATTTCTATAGCACCTTGTGCGTTTGCAGTAAAGTGAGTTGACAACAGCCCTAAGATACAGGCAAAAAATAATTTTTTCATAAATAAAGTGGTTTATAGGACAAAGCTAATCATATTTTTAAAGCTAAGTAAAAGTTAAAAAAAATAAATTAATCCTTAAAATCTTAATTTATGTTAAAACTTGACTTACATTTAACATTTAGCGTATTTTCACGCACGAATTTTATCAAGCTATAATGAACAGAAAACTAATTATAGGACTTTCAGGGGTTGCTTTGATCGTTCTATCAATTGTCATTGCTAAAGTGATGATTGATAATAAACCAGAAAAGCCTGGTTTTGCAAGAGATACTACTAAGCAAGCCTTTGTAACGACTTATGTTCCTCAAGCCATTTCGGTTGACATTGTGGAAAGTGGGAATTTGATGGCAAAACATAAAGTTGAATTATTTTCAGAAGTACAAGGAGTCTTAGAACCGAACACAAAGGATTTCCGTGTAGGAGTACCCTTTAAAAAGGGAGAAGTTATCGTTAAGATTAACAGCGATGAGCATCTTTCTACCCTGAATGCTCAGAAAAGTGTTCTTCAGAATTTAATCGCTTCAATCATGCCTGATATCCGTTTGGATTATCCAGAATCTTACCAGGCTTGGAGTACATATTTAAATGATTTTAGTTTAGAAGGGACCGTGGAGGAACTCCCAGAGGCTCAATCGGACAAAGAGAAGTATTTTATTACTGGCCGTAATGTTTATACGACCTATTATAATGTGAAGAATTTAGAAGCGCGATTAGAGAAATTCAATTTGCGTGCTCCATATAACGGAATTTTAACCGAAGCTCTAGTAACTACGGGAACCTTGATTCGTCCTGGACAGAAAATGGGAGATTTCATTGACCCTAGTGTCTATGAATTAGGTCTATCGATTAATGCTTCCTTAGCTGATGCGTTGGTTTTAAAAGAAGAAGTGATTTTAGAAGGACTTTCTTCAGGAAAGAGCATCAAAGGACATTTATCTCGAATCAATGCAAAAATTGATGCAAATACCCAAACCTTATTGTGTTTTGTTGAAGTGAAAGGAAGTAATTTAAAGGAAGGGATGTTTCTAAGAGCCATTATTCCAGGGAAGCAATACGAAAATGCTTATTTAATTTCCAGAAAACTATTGGTCAATAATAAGTCTGTTTATATCGTTCAAGATGATGTCTTAGATTTAGTTCCAGTAAACACCTTACATTTTAATGATGATTCTGTGGTGATTTCTGGTTTAACCAAAGGACAAACTATATTATCCAGATCAATTCCAGGAGCATACCCAGGAATGAAGGTGAGCACTAAATTAGATCCAAATACAGACAGGAACTAATGAGAAAAGTTATTTCGTATTTCATTAAATACCCGGTGGCGGTGAATGTCATTATCATTGGGTTATTTTTATTGGGAATCCTAGGGTTCGTCAATATGAGATCTTCCTTTTTTCCTCTGACGGATTCAAGGATTATCAATATCAATGTAGCTTATCCAGGTTCTTCTCCTCAAGAGATGGAAGAAGGGGTAGTGCTCAAAATTGAAGAAAACCTCAAAGGCCTTGTAGGTGTTGAGCGTGTAACCTCTGTTTCTCGAGAGAATTCCGGAGCGATTACCGTTGAAGTACTTAAAGGTTACGATGTGAATATCGTTTTGGCGGATGTGAAAAACGCCGTGGATCGCGTTCCCAATTACCCCACAGGTATGGAACCTCCGGTGGTGTCTAAGGTCGAAAGTATCCTCGAGACCGTAAGTTTTGTAGTCACAGGCCCTCAAGTGAGTTTAAAGGCTTTGAAGAAGATTGCTAGAGATATAGAGAGTGATTTGCGTCGTATGGATGGAATCTCTCAGATCAATGTCACTGGTTTTCCAGAGGAAGAGATCGAAATTGCTGTAAGAGAGAATGATTTAAGAGCCTATAATGTTAATTTCACTCAGATTGCCCAAGCCGTTTCTCAATCCAATATCTTAACCACAGGAGGATCTATTAAAACGGACGCAGAAGAATATTTGATTCGTGCTCGAAATAGATCTTATTATGGAGATGAATTAGATGATTTAGTAGTCAAAGCTGAGCCTAATGGGCGTGTAGTTCGTCTCAAGGACGTTGCTAATGTTCGCGATCGATGGAATGAATCACCGAATAAGGCTTATTATAATGGAGAATTATCCGTTAGAGTTCAAGTCAATAATACCAATAGTGAAGATTTACTTTCTTCTGCAGAGCAGATTAAAGCTTATATCAAGGAGTTTAATGAAGCTAATGATCGCGTTCAAATCGCGATTACCCGGGATTCTTCTATAACGTTAGAACAAAGAACACAGCTCTTGTTTAAGAATGCTTGGCAAGGAATGTTGTTGGTTCTTTTATTTTTATCCTTATTTCTAAGACCACGTTTAGCGTTTTGGGTAGCTGCTGGTCTTCCAGTTGCCTTTATGGGGATGTTTATGTTAGCCGACTTATTTGACGTGACCATAAACGTACTGTCGTTATTCGGGATGATTATTGTGATTGGAATTCTGGTAGATGATGGAATTGTGATTTCTGAGAATATTTATCATCATTATGAAAAAGGGAAAAACCCAATTAGAGCCGCTATTGACGGTACCATGGAAGTGGTTCCTCCAATTATTTCGGCAATTACCACAACGGTACTGGCCTTTTCTATCTTTTTCTTCTTAGATGCTCGAATTGGAGAGTTTTTCTCTGAAGTTGCGACTGTAGTAACTATTACCCTTGCAATTTCCTTGATTGAAGCCTTGATTATTTTACCTGCTCACGTGGCACACTCTAAGGCCTTAGACCGCAAGCAAAAGGTCTATGCCATCAATAGATATGCAGAAGCTGCGATGGACTATATGAGAGATCGCTTATACGCACCCGTATTGAGTTTGTTTGTGAAAAATAGATTCTTTGCCTTAATGGTTCCATTGGCATTTTTGATCCTGACCATAGGAGCTATTGGAGGAGGACTCATTAGAATTACTTTCTTCCCATCTATAGCCTCAGACCGTGTCTCTATTAATTTAACCATGCCTCAGGGTACTAATGAAAAAATTACCGATTCTATCATTACTTCTATAGAAACAATTGCTTGGGAAGTAGGTGAGGAGTACAATTTAAAGCAGGAAGGAGATGATCCTGTCATAGATAATATTATTCGTAGAATAGGACCGGGGACTTCTACTGCAAGTCTTTCAATCAACCTTTTACCAGGTGAATTAAGGTCTTTTTCTGCTAGAGAGATCAATAATGCTATCCGCGATCGTGTAGGACCAGTGTATGGTGTGGAAAGTTTAACCTTTGGATCAGGAGGTAACTTCGGAGGTTCACCTGTTTCAGTTTCTTTAGTGGGTAATAATGTGAAAGAACTAAAGCTTGCAAAAGAGGCTTTAAAGTCAGAATTGGCAAAAAACCCAGAATTAAAAGACATCACAGATACTGATCCTCAAGGGATTAAGGAAATAAAAATCAATCTTAAAGAAAATGCCTATTTACTAGGTTTTAACCTTTCAAACATCATGTCCCAGGTGAGAAGTGGATTCTTCGGACTTCAGGTTCAACGTTTTCAAAGGGGACAAGATGAGATCAAAGTTTGGGTTCGTTATGAGCGTGAGGAGCGAACTTCTTTGAAAAACCTAGATGATATGCGTCTTGTGAGCCCTAATGGAACTCGAGTAGCTTTTTCTGAGATCGCCAATTACGAAATCGAACGAGGAGAGATCGCCATCAACCATATTGAAGGTCAGCGTGAAATACGAATTGATGCGGATATTAAGGATGATAAAAAGACCAGTGCTACGGATGTAAATGCCGAGATTAAGAATGTTATTATGCCTGAAATCACCAAGTTGTATCCTACAGTTTCTGCCCTATTTGAGGGCCAAAACCGTGAGACAGAGAAAATGACTAAGTCCATAGGGGTTCCAGGAACTGTTATCCTTTTACTGATTTTTATCGTGATCGTATTTACCTTTAGATCTTTCTCTCAACCTATATTATTGATTTTGATGGTGCCTTTGAGTATCATCGGTGTAGCGTGGGGACATTATTTCCATAACTTCCCTATAAATATGCTTTCTCTATTAGGAATTATTGCGCTTGTAGGGATCATGGTGAATGATGGTTTGGTATTGATCAGTAAGTTCAACCTCTATCTAAAGGATGGAATGAAATTCGATGAAGCCCTTATCGCTGCAGGAAAATCTCGTTTTAGAGCAATCTTCTTAACTACTATTACAACAGTAGCAGGACTGGCCCCTTTGATTTTTGAAACTTCTCGTCAAGCTCAATTTTTGATTCCTATGGCCATTTCTATTGCCTATGGAATTATGATTGCAACCCTTTTAACCTTGCTAACTTTACCGGTACTTCTTTCCTTAGTAAATGAAGGTAAGGTTCTTATAAAATGGTTCTGGACCGGTGTGAAACCATCTAAAGAATCTGTGGAGAGTGCGATAAAGGAAATGAAATATGAACAAGAAAGCATTGAAGAATAATTATGAGACCTAATATATTTATTTACAGTTGTTTAGCTTTTTTGAGCTCTTTTATAGCTCAAGGTCAAACTTTGAGTAAACAAGAAGCCTTAAACTTGACTTTAGAGAACAACTATGACATTATTATATCTAGAAATACGGTAGAACAAGCCGATAATTCTCAAAGCGTTTTAAACAGTGGATACTTACCTTCAGTGACGGCTTCAGGTCGTGAAACCTATAACTATGCTAAGGATAGAACAGGAAGTATTTCCAACGTTTCCTTAGGTATTAATTATGTCTTGTTTAATGGGCTGAATAGAAAAAACACCTTTAAGCGTCTTAAAGAGGCTTATAACGTAAGTGAAACGGCGGCAAGACAAATTGTTGAAAATACCATCTTGACCTTGTTTACCGCTTATTATGAGGTAGCTCGTTTAGAAGAGAATGAAAGAAATCAATCACAAGCACTTAAGATTTCTAAAGATCGATTGTTGCGTGCTGAATATGGATTTGATTTTGGTCAGCAAACCAAATTGGATGTATTAAATGCGGAAGTTGATGTCAACAATGACAGTATAAACTATCTCGAAATTACCCGTCAATTGGCCAATGCTAAAAGGGATCTAAATGTAATTATAGGTAGGGAAGTGGACATAGAAGTTAAAGCGGATACTTCGGTATTATACTTAAAAGACTTACGTTTAGACTCTTTGATGGTACAAGCAAAAAGATCCAATACGGGACTCTTACAAGCTGAATCTCAAATTAAATTGGGAAATTATGACGTGAAGATCAATCAATCGGGATGGATGCCAACGGTATCTTTGACTAGTTCTTATGCTTGGAGTCAGTCGAGTTTTCAGAACATTCCTAACCAGGTGATCGGAGGACTTAATGCGGGTGTGAATTTAAGTTGGAACATCTTTGATGGTGGTAGGACTAGCACTAACGTTCAAAATGCAAGAATTTCTGTAGAAACAGCAAAAGTTCAGAAAATGCAAGTTGAAGAACAATTAAGGCGAGATGTGTATAATGCTTGGGAGACCTATCAAAACTTAATGTTTACCTATCAAGTTCAGCAAAAAAATGTTGAAACCAACTTGAGAAATTTCCAAAGGACTAATGAAGGATACAAACTTGGACAAATTAGTTCTATTGACTTTAGATTGGCTCAAGTGAATTTATTAAACGCCACTTTAGCACTTTCTGGAGCAAAATATAATGCAAAAAATGCAGAATTGAGGCTTTTACAACTTTCAGGTCTATTGATTGATAATACTGTTTTCTAGATTTTTATCCGTAAATTAGGGTAAAACAAGAAAAGTGGTACATAAAAAGTCTAGACTCAACGAAATTATAGGTGTTTTAGCCAAATATGGCCTTGTTCAAGGCTTAAATATTGATCGCGTTGCGTGGATTAATAAGGAGCTAAAAAAACATAAAAAACCTTATGAGTTTAGCACAGAACCTAAAAATGTTAGGATTCGACTGGCTTTAAATGAGTTGGGAACTACATTTATTAAACTAGGGCAAACCCTCTCTACTAGAGAAGATCTAGTAGGGAAGGACCTGGCCCAGGAACTTAGCAAATTACAAAGTAACACAACACCTGATTCTGAAGACTATATTAATCAAATAGTCAATCAAGAGCATTTAAGAGAGGAGTTACTTGATTTTGATCCTAAACCTATAGCTTCTGCTTCGGTTGGTCAAGTACATAATGCTCAATTGGAAGATAGCTCTGAGGTGGTGGTCAAAATTAGACATCAAGGGGTTAAGGAGCGGGTAATGGCTGATTTGAATATTCTAGAAAAATTAGTCAATGCCGGTATGAAAGTAGTGCCAGCCTTTAAGACTTATAACGCTAAGGATTTACTTTTTGATTTTAGAAAAACCCTACTCAATGAACTTAACTTCAAGAAAGAACTTTCTAATTTAGAGAGATTTGGGGACTATTTTGAGAAAAATTCCAAGATACATTTTCCAATTGCTTATCGTAATATCAGTTCTGAGGACATTCTTGTCATGTCCAAGTTGGACGGAATTTCAGTAGGGGACCCTGAGGTCCAAAAACTTTCTGAAGACGTACGCAAAAAACTAGCTTTAGATGGAGCAAACATGTATTTAGACATGATCTTCAAATACAATTTTTATCATGCTGACCCTCATCCAGGTAATATTTTTATAATGCTTGATCAAAGTCTAGGAATTCTAGACTGCGGTATGGTGGGAAGATTGGATGCAAAAGTTAAGCGCCTGATTGAGTCCATGATCTTCGGTCTTCTAAACGAGGATATTACGGCGATAAAAGAAGCAATCTTGGAGCTGGGAACCATACCTGAAGAGGTGAATAGAAAAGATTTAGATCGGGATATAGAGGCTTTTATAGAAGATTTCCTTCAAGTTAGCGTCAAGGATTTCAAGCTAAGTGAATGTGTAGACCAGGGAAATCAATTGATTCATAAATATAAAATAAGCTTGCCCAGCAATGTCACTATGCTCTTGAGAGTTTTAGTCATGTTAGAGGGAACTTCTACCTTGTTATATGCCGATTTCAACATCATAGAACTTCTTAAATCCTATCAGCCAAAAATGATTTGGCAACAAATGAAACCCTCTGCATTAAAGAAGAGTTTCAGAAAAAAAATGATGGAGTGGAAAGAAATTTCTGATTTACTTCCTGAAGTGGCAAAAAATGTGCTCAAAGCGGTCAATAAAAAGGAAATGGTTGTCAAATTAGAGCATGAGAACTTAAACGAAGTTGCGGAATTAGTGGTATTAGGAATTGTCACAGGATCCTTGATTATAGGAGGGTCTATGATGATAAGTAGCCGTATTGCACCACTGATTTGGGATTTTTCGGGACTTGGACTTTTACTATTTTTAGTAGGAGCTTTCTTAATGTATAGATTATATAGAAAAATTAGGAAGAAATGAATGCTCAAGGAAAATTTTTAATTGTTGGCGGTAGCCAAGGAATAGGTTTAGAACTTGTAAACCGATTATCGCAGAACAATGAAGTTATAGTACTTTCACGAACGGCATCTGATCAATGGAAAAACTCAAATATTGAACATCACTTTTATGATGTACTCGATGCCATGACTGAAGGTCCGGAAATACAAGGTTTAAAAGGCCTAGTATATTGCCCAGGATCTATAAATCTTAAACCATTTACATCCTTGTCTATGGAAGATTTTAAAAATGATATGGAACTGAATTTTTATGGTTTCCTGAAGGTTTTACAACAATATGTGCCTCATATTCAAACAGGAGGATCTGTCTTAGGTTTTAGTACCGTGGCTACTAAACAAGGGATGCCATTTCATTCAAGTATTGCCGCGTCTAAATCAGCAGTAAATGGTTTAATTAAAACTTTAGCTTCAGAATATGCTTCCAAGATCCGCTTTAATGCAATTGCGCCAACTTTGACTGAAACAGGTTTGGCTCAGAAACTATTAAGAAATGAACGCATGGTTGAAAAGATGCAAGAGAGACATCCCTTAAAACGAATCTGTCATCCAGATGAGATTGCTGCGCTGGCAGAATTTTTACTTTCTGAGAATGCCGCAGGAATTTCCGGGCAAATTATTGACGTGGATAACGGAATCTTGCATATGAAACTTTAATTTGTTTTTTGCTCAGAACGTATCATTGTGTGTAAATTAAATTCTGAGCGATTCTCAGCGATTGCAAGAAATCATATCAACTGTCTCATAATTTATATTATGTTAAATAGAATTTTGTTGCGATCATCACTGAATACAGAATCACTTCTACTTTTAATAATTAAGTAAGGAATCTATTTTCTCGCGCAATCTTGAATTTGCCAAATAAGCATCTTCCAATTCTTGCGCAAAAGGAATTGGTGTATCCAAGGATCCTAATCGACCTACAGGTGCATCGAGAAATTCAAAACATGCTTCGCTCAAACTAGCAGCGATTTCCGAAGCCAAACTCATAAATTCTGAAGCTTCGTTCACCACCAAGGCTTTCCCCGTTTTCTTGACGCTTTCTATGAGGCTGTCTAAATCTAAGGGACACAAGGTTCTAAGGTCAATTAACTCAATAGAATGTTTATAGGTTTCTTCTTGTAATAGTTCTAATACCCAATGCACACTGAGTCCATAACTCACCACGGTTAGATGTTTCCCTGGACTTAGAATACGAGCTTTACCGAGTTCAATATCAAAGGGTTCAATAGATACATCCTCCCTTACAGTACGGTATAATTTCTTGTGCTCGTAAAAAAGAACTGGGTTTTCATCCTTTATACTTGATGATAATAAACCTTTAAAGTCCTGAGGAAATGCGGGATACACTACCTTAAGACCAGGAACACTTAAGAACCATGACTCATTGGTTTGGGAGTGAAACGGACCTGCTCCAACCCCTGCACCACAAGGCATTCTTAAGACTATAGAAGCTTTTTGACCCCATCTATAATAAGATTTTGCCAGTAAATTGACCACAGGATTGAAGCCTGAACTTACAAAGTCAGCGAACTGTAATTCTACAACACTCTTAATTCCCAGGACACTAAGTCCATAGGCCACCTCTATAATTCCGGATTCACATATGGGAGTATTGCGAATGCGCTCTGCGCCATATTTTTCCAAGAAGCCATCGGTTGCTTTGAACACTCCTCCGTAATCGGCGATATCCTGTCCCATAATTAGCAGTTCGGGATCTTCTTCAAGCGCCTGATCTAGTCCTAGATGTATGGCGTCAATTACTCTTAGTTCTTTTTTTGTAGTCCCTGAGTGTTTGATTTTAAATGAATTGGGTTTGTATATCTCGAGTAATTCTTTATCGATGTTAGCGTACTTTTTTTGCAAGGAATTCGCCCTGTTATAATCCTTATCAATATCCTTTTTAACTTTTGATTTGATCAATTCTAAGGACTCAGAACTACAATTCAAACTTTTAATGAGATAGTTTTCATATTGAAGTATAGGGTCTTTTTCCTTCCATTTTTCAATAAGGTCTTGAGGGACATATTTAGTACCACTCGCCTCTTCATGTCCTCTTACTCTAAAGGTCTTGAATTCTATAAGTACAGGTTTAGAATCCTTTCGCATCTGCTTTACAATCCGATGTAGTTCTTTTGTGAGACTGACAAGGTTATTCCCATCAAGTACATAGGATTTCATACCATAACCCTTGGCGCGATCTGCTAAGTCCTTGCAGTTATACTGTTGAGAACTCGGTGTAGATAAGGCATATTGATTATTTTCTATGCAAAAAACTACAGGTAAATCCCAAACAGAAGCAATATTAAGTGCTTCGTGAAAGTCTCCTTCACTCGTACCTCCTTCACCAGTAAAAACAGCACTAATACGACCAGTTTTTCTTAGTTTTTCTCCAAGAGAAATCCCACAAGCAACTCCCATTTGAGGACCTAAATGAGAAATCATCCCCACAATATGATGTGGCCTGCTCCCGAAATGGAAAGAGCGATCTCTTCCCTTGGTAAACCCTTCTGGAAAAGCTTGCCATTGTAATAATAAGTCATAAAAACTGATCCCCCTTGAGGTGAACACCCCTAGATTTCTATGCATGGGAAGTATATAGTCCTCCGGGTCGAGTACTGAGGATATAGCAATAGATATAGCTTCTTGTCCTATACCGGAAAACCACTTAGAAACTTTACCCTGACGCAATAATTTCAGCATTTTTTTCTCAATGAGTCTGGGTAGAATCAAGTCCTCATAAAGAGATAAAGCTTGTTTAAGCTTCTTAGATTCAGGGCGTTTCTTCATGTATGTTTTCATGGTATGGTAGGCTAGCTTAAAACAAGATAAAATAAAAAATCCTCATCACAAAATGATGAGGATTCTTATATGATTAGTGAGATTTTACATATCTCTAAAGATAGCATGCATCATACGCTTTTTATCATTGATACTTTCTTCTAGAGAAATCATTGTTTCTGTACGACTCACTCCTTCGATTGCGTCAATTTGGAAAATAATTTCTTTAGCATGATTAGTATCACGAGCTCTTACCTTACAGAAAATATTATATTTCCCAGCTGTAATATAGGCTACAGTGATATTTGCTATTTTTCCTAGCTCAGCAATTACATTCTGAGTTAGATTGGTTTTATCTAGATACACACCGATATGTGCAATAAAAGAATAACCCATTTTTTCATAATCAATGGTAAGTGTAGAACCTTTAATGATCCCTTCTTCTTCCATTTTCTTTACCCTTACGTGGATGGTACCTGCAGATACAAGTAGTTTTTTTGCTATATCAGTAAAAGGCGTTCTTGCATTCTCGATAAGCATATCCAAGATTTGATGGTCGATTTCATCAAGGATGTATTTTTTCATAGATGTACTAATGTTATATTATCAAAAGATATTACAAATTTATATAAATATTTTAGATATGTATAATCAAACCCTCCTTTTTTTATATTAAATGAAAGTTTATTTTGTTAAAACTTATGATAATTCATTAAAACCTATTTTATCACTAAGATTTTGTGGCTCTTGTTCTACTAAATATGGGCGCGCTGTATTTTCAATAATTTCAAAACCATATAAATAGGCTTTATCGGGTTTACCTTGGTCAGAACTGCGTTGTATTATATCAAAAAACACGGTGTCATTCTCTGGAATCTTTAAATAATCTTCATGTGAAATAGATTTATAGGCGGCCGTAGCGATATTATCTATACCAGATAAGAGACAAAGGAAATTGTATTTACGAGTTTCTTCCCGTTCTAAATCACCAATAAAATGTCCTGCTTCAATAAGTATGGTTGGAATTCCTAATTTTTGAAAATTATCTCCTGTTGCCGTTGGATAAAATTCATCCGTATAACGACCGATATGGTTAGGGATAAATTCTTGAATAACCTGGTTCATTGCACTGATCACCTTCATTCCTTTAATACGAGATGGAGTTATTTCACGTTCGACGGATTCTGAGGGAGAAAGAAAAGAGATCGTTGCAGGGTTAAGGAAACCTTTGGGGTTGAATATATTTCTTTGGTCATGGAGGTTAAAACAAAAGTCAGGTTGAATTTTATCAAGGAGATCCTTTAATATTGGCAATTCAACTGAATCGTAAGCTACCGCATCTCGGTTTAAATCAATACCAAGACTGTTTACTCTTGTAAACGCACGAGAACCGTCTGGATTCAGCATTGGAACAAGATGTATAGTTACTTTTGTAAACAAACTGTCTTTATATGTTACATTTGTATACAAGTAATTGATATAATCTGCTAAAGCCTTAGTTCCGGTGGTTTCGTTACCATGCATTTGGCTCCAAATCAATATATTAACTGGACCCTCACCCATCTTCATATAGTGAATAGGTTCTCCTTGAGTGGATTTAAAGGTTTCTTCAATACGATCAGAATACTTGTCAATAAATATCTTTAAGTGTTCATGATTTAAATACCTTCCAGAAATTGAGTTTTCAATAAAGCTTGGGTAATCCCTAATAATATTCTTATAATCCATAAAGCAAAGTTAAATAAAGGAGCTTATACTAACTAATAGAAGCTTAAAAATACAGGTATTTGCTATAAATTTCATCTATAACAATATCTTAACTTACTGATTAACAGTTTATAGTAGCTCTTTAACTGAAGTTAAATATAGCACCTATCCTCTCCGTACATTTCCTTAAAATATTTACTTGTTTACATTGTTTATTTTTGTAAATTCGTGTATACAAATGTAAATTATGGAATATATAGATATAAGTAACCGTATTATTGAATTTATTGGCCATTTAAAAATCTCTATGAGTCAGTTTGCTGAGAATATAGACATCCCTCGCTCTTCCCTGTCCCATCTTCAGTCTGGTAGAAATAAGCCTAGTTTAGATTTAGTTTTAAAAATAAGCGCTTATTATCCCGAGCTTAGTATGGATTGGCTTTTATATGGTAAAGGAAATATGTTGAACAATACAGAAGTTCAAGTGCAACCTTCCTCTGCTCCATCTATAGATGCCCATAGCATTCAAAAAGAGTTAGCATTAGAAACAAAAAAAGAGGATCCTCAACCTGAAATAGTCGATAAACCCTCTGATATTGTTATTGAAACTAAGCCTCAGCTGGGCCTTGACAAGTCTAGCAAAGCCATGGAAACTGAACAAATCGTGATATTCTATGCCGATGGGACCTATAAATCTTATAGTCCAAAAAATTAATTAGAACTTATTATTTCGTCCAGAGCGGCACTTACGATTTGAACAATCTCGTCTTTATTGGAATAATTCCCTTTGTATTGTTCATTTATAATTTGCCTCAGAAGGTCAATCCCTACATCTTTGAAGCCGTATGAGGCATAAGTAGTGGATTTTTCTAGAATCGAGGTACATAAATTCTTAATCGCTTCAGGATTGTTTGATTTAATCACCCAATCAAATCCTTTTTCATAGGTGGTCTTCATTTCCTTATCGCGGATTAAGTACATACCATCAACTAAATAGCTCGCTACAAAAGACATTTCTGAACTGTCTTTTTCATTGATATACATACTTACAAGCGGGTAAGCAATCCCTTGTTTTACATCATCTGGTAAGTCTGCAGCAGTCTTAAAGGCTAGATCTTGATTGATATAGTACATCGCTGTTAAAGACTTGGACAGTATAGCATTTGAGTTTGTTTGAAGTCCTTTTTCGAAAATTGGTCCATATTCAGGATTAACCAACTTCCCTAAAAGCTCTATGGCTGCAGCTCTTACTTTATTAGATGCTGCGGTATTTTCACTGATGGACACCACATAGTTAATCGTACTTCGCTTACCATATTTATAGGCTAGGTTTATGTTTTCTAAGGCAAAAACCGCTACAGGGTCATGCTTAGACTCTATTGATTTGGCAAAAACTTTGAATACATCTTGATCTCCTTGAAGATCCTTTAATTGATTCAAGGCTTCAATTCTATTCGAGATTGAAGCGGAATTCAAGGCTTGAAAAATTAATTGTGGTTGGGTTTTATTTTGGTTTATTTCAGCGAGTACCCCCTGGTCATCATTTACTTCAATAAGATCGGGGATTCTTTGATAAGGTACCAAGAATGAATTTTCTCTTTCATTTAGCCATATATTAACCTGTTTCATCGCTCCATTCTCATAGATAGAGAATCGCATTGGCATGGTATAAACGGTTCCTAATTGCTTGAAACTTACCGAAACGGTTTTTTCCAGGCTGTTATAGTCTAAGTCAACTTGAACTCTAGGATGACCTGATTTGTACACCCATTGGTCAAAAAACCAATTCATATCCCTTCCAAGAACCTTTTCATAAACTTGTCTCAACTCTGGAATTTCAGCAGATTGATGAGCATAAGTAGTCAGATAGAGGTTTAATCCTTCAAAAAAAGCTACATCTCCTATCTGTTTTCTTAACATATGAAGAATATAGGCTCCCTTATCATAACTCACCTTGTCAAATACATCGATAGCCTCAGGATAGTGATATCTTGCTAAAGGTTCATTGCTTAAGCCGCTATCGAAATATCCCTTCTCAAACTCTTTAAGCCTTAAATTTGCTCGATCAACACCGTATTTATGTTCTAGCCACAAGTATTCACTATAGGTGGCAAAGGATTCGCTCAAGGCAATATTCGCCCAACTTTCAGGACTAACAAGATCTCCAAACCATTGATGGAATATTTCATGAGCTACTGTGGTTTCCCACAAGTTTTCGTCGGCTAATTGTCCACTGCTTTGATAAGCCTCGCTATCGTGAGAAACAGCAGTAGTATTTTCCATAGCACCAAAGTTGAAATCACTCACGACTACTTGATTGTAAATAGGCCATGGGAAGGCTACTCCTAATTTTTGCTCAAAAAAGGAAATCATTTCAGGGCTGTCGCCAAAAACCTCTTTTGCCTTATCTACATAATCGGGAGCAACATAGTAATTCACTTCCATTTGACCTTTTTTATCACTGACTTTTTCATAAGGTCCAATGCTGAAAAAAGCCAAATAAGGACTGTGGGATTTATCGAGTTTCCAAGTATCTTCTTTTTTTCCTTCTTTAGTCTTTTTTGAACTTTTCAAAATCCCATTAGAAACACTGCTAAACTCCGAAGGGTAGACTAAGGTGATTTCTTGGGTCATCTTTTGATTAGGGTGGTCTAGTGTAGGGAACCAAATAGAGTTTGCCCCTGGAATCCCGTTGGTCCAAATTTGAGTAGGCTTATTATTGTTAAGTCCTTTTGGATTGATGAAATAAAGTCCTTTATTGGCGGCGCTAGAAACCGACAGAGCCTTTTCTGGACGTGCGGTATAGGAAATATAAACTTCCACTTGCTGTCCTCTTCCATAGTTTCGACCCAGTTCAATATTCAGGACATTTTGTTTATAGGAATAATCCAGTGCTCTTCCATCAATTTTAACCTGATGTATGAGCATGTATTTTGCATCTAGTTTCAATCTGTTTTGTGCCTGAGCATAAGGTTTTAATTGAATCCAAGCCTCCCCCTCTAAAGTTTGATTCTCGTAATTAGGTTCAAGCTTTAGTTTGGTGTGAATCAAAGCAAATTCTTTATCGGCCTCACCGTGGTAAGGATATAGGTTTTGGGCTGAAAGCCCTTGAAAACTTAAAAAAATGATAAAAAATGTGATTTTTATAATGCGCATATATAAAGTCCTTTGAGTCAAAAATATAAAAAAAGGGCAGACTATAATCAGTCTGCCCTATTAATGCTATGTTAAAGCCTTATTTAATTGGTGAAAAAGGCTTCGATATTGTCAACCGGTAAGCTTGAAGGATCGATTTCTATTTTGTTAGCGACATCCATGATTTTTGCAATGTCCATTTTCTTTCCTAAGACTCTGGCTACTCCAAGGGCTTCCCCATTTTTGTATCCGAATAAGATAATCTCATCGATAGCGTCTTCGTTTCCTGTGAAATAAACACTTACAGCCATACCTTGGGTGTTAAACTTCATAAGTTCTTGATAGGCACTGTCTTTGAAAATTTTCTTCAATCGGTCTTCTTGACTGTTAAAGAATTGCTGATCAGTATTTTCGAACTGAAGGGCAACCACATTCACTTTCTTAATACTGTTATAGACCTCGATTTCATCTTGATCAAGCCCTGACTTATCAGCTTGTAATAAGCTTGCTGGGAAATCAAATGCAATGAAATTTTCGTTCTCATAACTGTCTACCATGAATTTTTGTAAGGAATCTTGATTACAAGAAATCATGATCAGTCCTAAAAATAATATGCTAAGTAAATTCTTGATTGTTTTCATAACTATTCTATTGTGATGTTAGTTCCTGCAGGTAAATTCATTTTTTCAGTCAATAAAGCTACCTTATTAAGATCGATATTCCCTGTCAAGGACATAATTACTGCTTGATTACCTTCATTTTGATCGGTTACAAACATCAGAAGTTCTCTCACGTGATCCTCATCGGCCCCTTCTCTAACGTATATTTTTACGTTGGAACCTTTTTCTTTAACCCTCATCAGTTCGATTAATTCTGAACTTTTGATATAAGAATTGGCAACTTCTTGCATGTCTCCAGCTATTTTTTCATCTTCTGTAACGAAAACTTTAAGTTGATCCAATTCTTTGATCATGTCCATATAAGCTTGGGTTTCTGGGTCAGAAGTACTTCCTGAGAATTTAGACATAAGTCTAAAAGCTGATTTACTTACAGAGACTGTTGTTACTTCATCGATGTCTTCGAAGACCTCGAATACTGATTGACTTTGTCCGATAAACGGTGCAAATACTAGGGCGAATAATAGATATATTTTTTTCATAATGTTATTGTTCTAAGTTAAAAATAATGGCCGTTGTTTTCTGAAATTCACCAAGTTGAGCCATGGCTTGGTTTCCTTTGTTTAAATTACTAGAAAGTAAATTTAGAGCGGCTTGCGTTTGCTCGTAAGCTTGTCTTGCATCTCTTTTTTCTTGCCAGTTTTTACCAGTGTATAAACTAATCATTAGTGTAATCGAAGCTGCGATGGAGAGCCACTTCCAATTCTTTCTTTTCTCAGGTTTTAATTGAGGACTCTTATCATAAGTTTCACTTGCACTTATTGCAAAATAACTAAATAGAGGGACGTATTGCTCAAGAGATGGGTCAACCTCTTCGGAGGTAAAATATTCTTGTAACTGAGACTCTTCTTGCAAAGACGTTTCTCCTTCTAAGTACTTATTTAATAATTGTTCTATTCTAGCTAACTCCATAACTGTGTTGTTTAATGAGTTGTTCTTTAATTTTCTTTCTTGCTCTAGAGAGACCTACTCTCACCGTAGCGGGTTTAAGGTCTAGCATTTTTGCAATTTCATCAAAATCGTATTGCTCGACATCTCGCAATTGAATTATGAGTCTTTGCTGTTCAGGGAGCTCATTGATCAATTGATGTACCTTTGAGACACTATCCTGAAGTTCGATCTTTTTGTTCAAGCCTACTCCTTTTTCCTGGTAGTTGGAATGAACTAGTTTTAAGGTGTCTGCCTGTTTTGACTTTAGACGATCCAAACAATAATTTTTAGTCATTGTCATCGCAAAAGCTTCTACATTCTTATAAGAAGCAAATTTTTCTTTGTTACGCCAGAGTTTTAAATACAATTCCTGGGTAGCATCTTCCGCTTCTTCGGTAGAGACCAATAATCGTTTGGCTAGCCTGAAAACCTTATCCTTAAAAGGATCGATAATGTTTAAAAAATCTTTTTGGTTCATTTTTGGCTATTGTTGTTTCTATTTAGACGAGCTGCTTTTCTTTTTGTAACAATGTTTGTAAAAAAAAAGCCAATATAGTACATTTGAGGACATATGATCTAAACTCAACTTATGAAAACACTTATGAAATCAAGTTTTTACTTGATGCTTTTCGTCCTACTCTATTCTTGTGATTCTACTGACCCAGATCCGGGTGAAGCTCCTGTTGATGGAGTTGATCCTGCTGAAGTAGCTATTCAGGACTATATGTGGAAAGGAATGAATAATTATTATTTATGGCAATCCAATGTTCCGTTATTATCAGACAGTAGGTTTGCAACTCAAACGGATTTGACTAACTTTTTAGGAGGTAAACCAGATATAGCAGGATTTTTCTATGATGATTTGGTTTACGACTATGGAATTCAAGATCGTTTTTCTTGGGTAGTAGATGAGTATATTGCTTTAGAAGAGTCTTTTCAAGGGACTTCTCTTTCAAACGGTCTTCAGTTTGGTTTATTTGTTTTAGACAATTCTGGACAAGTATATGGAGTTATTCGTTATGTAGCTCCTGATTCTGATGCTTCAGGAAAAGATATTCAAAGAGGAGAAGTATTCAACAGGGTTAATGGAACTTCCCTAAATGTGAACAACTATCAATCCTTATTGTTCGGTCAAGATAATTATACCTTAGGTTTTGTGGATTTCAATGGAGGAGCTCCAATTGAAAATTCAAAAGAGCTAAGTTTTGTGAAGTCCGAATATACAGAAAACCCTGTACTGATTTCTAAAGTTCTTGATGTTGAGGGTGAAAAAGTTGGTTACCTTATGTATAATGCCTTTATTTCAAATTTTGATGGGGCTTTAAACCAAGCTTTTGCTGGGCTAAAAGCGGACGGTGCTGAGCACTTGGTCTTAGACCTTAGGTACAATGGTGGTGGGTCTGTAAGATCAGCCTCTTACCTAGCCTCTATGGTTACTGGGCAATTTGCTGGAGAAGTATTTACGGAAGAACGTTGGAATTCTAAGTTGATGGATGGGTATTTTAACACCTTGCCTCAAGAAGAGCGGGATGCTAGATTAAAGACTTTGTTTCCATCAGAAATTGGTTCTGACGGGCAAATGATTCAATCCCTTGGTTTGGAGAAGGTTTATGTAATTACTACCAGTAGTACGGCCTCTGCGAGTGAGTTGATCATCAATGGTCTATTACCTTATATAGATGTGACTGTTGTAGGGGATCAAGGCGTTGGTAAATTTGTGGCTTCCGTGACGCTATATGATTCGGATGATTTCACTAGAAACGGAGATAATTTAGCAAGTCATACCTACGCTATGCAGCCTATTATTTTAGAAGAGGTCAATGCCTTAGGTGAAAACAATGGTGTGGAAGGATTTGTACCAGATGTCCAATTAAGAGAGAATTATGGAAACATGGGAGTCTTAGGAGAAATTTCAGAACCTTTGCTTAATGCAGCACTTTCTCAAATAGTCTCTTTTGCTAAAGGAGCTAGAGTTATGCAAAGCAGGGTTGAAACTACTCCAATTGGAGAGTCTACCCAAGGAATGAAGACCTACCAAAACATGTATATAGAATTGAACTAATGAAAAGTAAAACATTTATAACAGCCTTGATCTTAGTATCAGGGCTTTTTTTAAGCCAAAACCTAAGCTCGCAAGAGATCAAGAGCTTTAGAGCTGTTCAAGAATTTGAAATTGAAGGGCAAAGTATCAGGGCCCTCTATCCTATTTGCAGTCAGGAAGTATATTATGCGAGTGATCAAGGTCGTGTAGCCCACAGTAAAGATGCGGGGGCAACATGGTCAAAGGTAGATTTAGACAGTACTGCGCTTAGAAGTATTGCCATGGATAAGAAAAAACTATTTGTTTTGAGTATTGCCAATCCAGCAAGACTAATAGCGTTCAACAAGAAACTTAAAAAACAAGAGCTGCGTTATACACAGGAGCATACTTCAGTGTTTTATGATGCTATGATGATGGATTCAAGTGGTTTTGGGCTTGCTATAGGCGATCCTACCCAAGGTGTGATGTCCGTAATTACGACGAATGATCATGGAGAAAACTGGAATTTAGTGACTCCTGCGAGCCTGACTCCTGCTGTTGATGGTGAGGCGGCCTTTGCGGCGAGTAATTCTAATGTAAAAATCATTGATGCTCAAACCGCCTATTTCGTTAGTGGAGGAATGGTTTCTAGATTTTATCAGACCCATGATCAAGGGAAAACTTGGGAAACTTCTGAATTGCCCCTTTTAAATGGGAAGCCTACGACCGGAGCCTACACCATGGATTTCTATGATGCTTCTAGGGGAATCGTTTTTGGAGGAGATTATACGGATAAGGGGCTTTCTAAAGATAATATAGCGCTCACTAGCGATGCTGGAAAGACTTGGTCTGTTGTTCCTCAGGGAGATAGTCCAGGTTATAGGTCTTGTGTTCAATATGTCCCAGGTGGTGGTGGAGAAGAAATCCTAGCGGTAGGAACTCCAGGGCTTTCCTATTCTAATGATGGTGGAAAAACTTGGCAGACAGATTCTAGGTTTCAGAACTATTATACTTTGAGATTTGTAGATGAGAACACCTTGTGGATGGCGGGGCATGAAAAAATGGCATTGGTCAAAATAAATAGATAAAAAGTTCTTTTTTGCATTATTTTTGCATTGTACAAAGACTTAATAAGATAGATACTATGGAACATATTGTGAATCGTTTTATCAATTACGTGAAAATTGATACGGAATCGGATCCCAAGAACGCTGCTTTTCCTTCAACAGAGAAGCAATGGAATTTAGCAAATTATTTAGTAAAAGAACTCAAAGAGATCGGTCTGTCTGACGTGACTCTAGATGAGAATTGTTATATCATGGCGACCTTGCCTTCAAATGTGGACTTTGAAGTTCCTACCATTGGTTTCGTTGCCCATATGGATACCTCACCCGATTTCACGGGTAAAAATGTGAATCCTCAGATTGTTCGCAATTTTGACGGAAAGGATATTGTTCTAAATAAAGAGAAAAACATTGTTTTAGATGCCACTTATTTCGATGATATCCAGCAATATGTAGGTCAAGACATCATTACTACCGACGGTACTACCCTATTGGGAGCGGATGATAAAGCTGGTATTACAGAGATTGTTTCTGGGATGGAATATTTAATTCAGCACCCTGAGATCAAACATGGAGAGATTCGAATAGGATTTACCCCGGATGAAGAAGTTGGTAAAGGAGCGCATAAATTTGATGTAGCCAAGTTTGGTGCCGAGTGGGCTTATACCATGGACGGTAGTGAAATCGGAGAGTTAGAATATGAAAACTTCAATGCTGCTGGAGCTACTGTAAAAATCACAGGTAAAATTGTACATCCAGGATACGCCTTAGGAAAAATGGTGAATTCCATGACGATTGCTAAGGATTTCATCTCTAGAATGCCTGCAAACGAGGTTCCAGAGCGCACTACGGGCTATGAAGGATTCTTTCATTTACATTCTATGCAAGGATCAGTAGATTCTTCAGAGCTTTCCTATATTATTCGAGATCATGATATGGATCTTTTTCAGGGACGTAAGGCTTTTATGAAAAAGGTAGCAGAAGACATGAATGCAGAATTGGGAAGCGATCTAATTGAAGTAGAGATTAAAGATCAGTATTTCAATATGAAGGAGAAAATTACTCCAGTGATGCATATTGTGGATATTGCTGAAAGTGCTATGAAGGCTAAAGGGGTTTCCCCAAAAATTAAGGCCATACGTGGTGGAACTGATGGTTCTCAATTGAGTTATATGGGACTTCCTTGTCCTAATATCTTCGCAGGTGGACATAATTTCCATGGAAGATTTGAGTATTTACCTATTCCTTCTTTGCTTAAAGCCACGGAGGTGGTTGTTGAAATCGCCAAACAAACGGCTGATTATTATAAAAAATAACATCAGAGCGGCATTTGTTATAAAATGCCGCTTTTTTTTTCTTCCCTCTAAACTTTTTTACTTTTGTCTTAAATAATATAACATAAGATGGAAGCAGCTTACTTAGAATCCTTAGCTCATAAATACGGAGCACCTTTATACGTTTACGATGCCGAAAAAATTGAAAGTCAATATAAACGTTTGACTTCAGCTTTTAGTGGTGTGAAAAACCTGGAGATTCATTATGCAGCCAAGGCCCTTACTAATCTTTCTGTACTAAAATTTCTCAAGAATCTTGGATCCGGATTGGATACTGTTTCTATAGAAGAAGTAAAATTGGGTTTGCAGGCAGGTTATGCTGCTGAGCAGATTATGTTCACTCCGAATGGAGTGTCTTTATTGGAAATTCAAGAGGTAGCTCAGCTCGGGGTTAGAATTAATATAGACAATCTTTCTCTTTTAGAGCAGTTTGGTTCTGAACACCCAGAGGTTCCTGTATGTATCCGTATCAACCCGCATATTATGGCAGGTGGAAACTCTAAGATTTCTGTGGGACATATCGATTCTAAATTTGGGATATCCATTCATCAGTTACCTCATATTAAACGCGTGGTACAAAACACAGGAATGTTGATCAATGGAGTACACATGCATACCGGATCTGACATTTTAGATATCGGGGTTTTCTTATCCGCAGCAGATATGTTGTTCGAAGTAGCTAGTGAGTTTGATAAAATTGAGTTCATTGACTTCGGGTCTGGATTCAAAGTGCCTTATAAAGAAGGAGATTACGCTACAGATATTGAAGCTTTAGGTGAGGAACTCACTGAGAAGTTTAATAATTTCTGTAAGACTTATGGAAAGGATTTAAGTCTGATCTTTGAGCCAGGAAAATTCTTGGTCAGTGAGGCTGGGAAGTTCTTAGCTAAAGTAAATGTGGTAAAGCAGACTACTTCTATGGTCTTTGCACAGGTTGATTCTGGTTTTAATCATTTAGTTCGCCCGATGATGTATGATGCCTATCATCACATTCATAATATTTCTAATCCAGATGACAAGAAGCGTTACTATTCGGTTACGGGATATATTTGTGAAACTGATACCTTCGGGACCAATCGTCCTATCTCTGCTATTTCAGAAGGAGATATTCTCTGTTTTGACAATGCTGGTGCCTACTGTTTTACGATGGCATCTCAATACAACTCCAGATTGAGACCTGCCGAAGTTTTGGTATACAAAGGGAAAGACTATTTGATTCGTCATCGAGAAACTTTTGAAGATTTATTAAAAAATCAAATCGAAATTGAATTTTAAAGAAAAACCTCCGCTCAGGAGGTTTTTTTATGTAAAAATTTCATGATTCACTTCAATATGTTTGATTATTGTTAATCATTTTGTAGCTTTGGTTAAAATAATTTACAATTTGATTAATAGAGTTACATATCTTTCAACGCAAATAACGGGATTCAATGGGATCACCGCTACTACTACGTGCACAACCCTTTGGGGTTACTCTAATTAATTCCCTCAAGGTGGGTTGAAAACCATATTTCAACGAAAATTCAAAAAACTAAATATAAAACTATAGTATATGGAATCCATAACTATTTTTGCACCTGCATCGGTGGCTAATATCAACTGCGGTTTTGATGCCTTAGGACTCTGTTTAGAAGGGGTTGGAGATCGAATGGTCTTTCATGCCGTGGCAGAAAAAGAACTTAAAATAATCAAAATATCCGGAGCTGAGCTTTCTTATGAATTGTCAGAAAATGTAGTGGGAATCGCAGCGGAAAAATTATATAAGGACCTTAACTTAGATTTCGGAATTCACATAGAAATTCATAAAGGAATTGTACCAGGTTCAGGTATAGGTTCAAGCTCTGCCAGTGCTGCAGGGGCTGTTCTTGGAGTGAATGCTTTGGCGGGAAATCCGCTTTCGAAAATGCAACTTATGCCCTATGCCTTGGAAGGAGAAGCTTATGCTTCGGGACAGAAACATGCGGATAATGTAGCTCCTGCCCTTTTAGGTGGATTACAGCTTATACGTGATCACGAATCCATGGATCTTATTGATCTGCCCATCCCTCAGGAATTAAGCGTCTTAGTACTACATCCTGAAATAGAAATAAAAACCAGTGAAGCTCGATCTATTTTGCCTAAAGAGATTCCCTTAAAAGATTCTGTGAGACAGAGTGCTCATTTTGCCAGCTTCATTGCTGGAATATATGGGGAAGATTATGAGCTGATCAAAAGAGCCTCTAAAGATTTTATAGTTGAACCTCATAGGAAGAAGCTCATTCCTGGTTTTGATATTTTAAATCAATCAGCCATGTCTAATGGTGCCTTGAGTTTTGGGATTTCGGGTTCAGGACCTTCGGTCTTTGCACTATTGAATTTTGATAGTGATGTCCTAGCAATTAAAAATTCCTGGGCAGCCCAGATGGAAGCTCAAGGATTTTCCTTTCAAATTTACCACAGTCAAATCAATCCCTATGGGAGTCAAATAATTCCTTGCCATGAAGTATTACAGTCTAAATAATCCGAACGAATTCGTATCATTCAAAGAAGCCTTAACAAAGGGTTTAGCGCCAGATAAGGGATTGTATTTTCCTGAATCTGTTCCTATGCTTGGTCAAGGTTTTATTGATATCTTGCCTTATTTGAGCAATACAGAAATAGCCTATGAAGTTTTAAAGCATTTTGTAGGAGAAGAAATCCCCGAAAGAGATTTTAAAAAAATCGTAGAAGAAGCTTTTGATTTTGAATTACCTACGGTGGTTCTAGATTCAAAAACTGCTGTTTTAGAATTATTTCACGGTCCTTCTATGGCCTTTAAAGATGTTGGTGCTCGTTTTATGGCTGGATGTCTGTCTTATTTTGAAAAGGAATCTTTTGACGGTGAGGATTTACATATTCTGGTAGCGACAAGTGGAGATACGGGAGGTGCAGTGGCAGCTGGTTTTTATGGAAAACCTGGCGTCAAAGTCCATGTGTTGTATCCTAAAGGTAAGGTTTCGGAATTTCAAGAACATCAATTGACTTCTCTAGGCGACAATATATATTCTTATGCAGTTAATGGTGATTTTGACAAATGTCAACATATTGTAAAACAAGCGTTTATTGACCCTAACATCAACTTAAGTTTAAGTTCTGCAAACTCCATTAATATAGGGAGATGGCTTTCTCAAATGATTTATTATTTCATTGCTTATAAAGATTTGAATAATCCTAAAGACTTAGCGATTTCTGTTCCCTCAGGAAATTTTGGAAACATTTGTGCAGGTCTTGTAGCTCGAGAAATGGGCTTGCCTATAAAGCAATTCATCGCCGCAACCAATGCTAACGATACCGTGGTTAGGTTTATGGAAACAAAGCTTTATGCACCCAACCCAACCGTAGCTACGATTTCTAATGCAATGGATGTGAGTAATCCAAGTAATTTTGTTCGCATTCAAGAACTTTTAGGAGGCAGCTTAGCTAATTTTGAAGCCCATAGTTATAGCGATGCCCAGGCAATTGAAGCTATATCAGAACTTTATCAAGACTATAACTATGTTTCTGAGCCGCACGGAGCTATTGCCTATCTGGGTCTGCAAAAGTATTTAAAGCAGGATCCTGAGGCAAGAGGCTTGTTTCTAGCCACGGCACATCCCGTAAAATTCATGGAGGTGTTACCGGAACATATACAGAAGAAAGCGGCGGTTGGAGTTGCCATGCCAGAATCTGAATGGCCGAGGCCTCAACATCGTGAAATAGTTGATTATGCTAGCTTTGTGAATTCTCTAGAATCCTATGTGGTTTCCTAGAAATTAAATACATTTGTTTGCAAACAAAACGAAGACATGAAAAATACAGCACTTACCGCGGTACACGAAGCACTTGGGGCAAAAATGATGCCTTTTGCCGGTTATAATATGCCTATTCAATATGAAGGGGTTAGTATCGAACATGAAACTGTACGTGAAAAACTCGGTGTTTTTGACGTATCTCATATGGGAGAATTCTTTTTAGAAGGACCTGGAGCCTTGGATTTAATTCAACGCGTATGTACCAATGATGCATCTAAACTAAGTGATGGAGGCGCTCAATACACCTGTATGCCTAATGAAGAAGGTGGTATTATAGATGATTTGATTATCTACAGATTTAATGAAGAAAAGTATATGTTGGTGGTCAATGCCTCAAACATTGAAAAGGACTGGAATTGGATTTCTAAATTCAATACTAAAGGAGTTCAGATGACTAATGAGTCTGACGACTATTCTCTTTTAGCCGTTCAAGGCCCTCTAGCTGTTGAGGCCATGCAAAGTCTTACCGATATTGATCTTGGAGGAATTAAATTTTATAATTTCAAGGTCGGAACTTTTGCCGGATTAGACAATATAATCGTTTCCGCAACTGGATATACAGGTTCGGGAGGGTTTGAAATTTACTTCAAAAATGATCAAGCAGTGGATGTTTGGACTGCTGTAATGAAAGCTGGAGAATCCTTTGGTATTAAGCCAATTGGACTAGCTGCTCGTGATACTTTGAGATTAGAGATGGGTTACTGTTTGTATGGTAACGATATTGATGACAGCACTTCACCTTTAGAAGCTGGTTTAGGTTGGATTACTAAGTTTACTAAGGAATTTACCAATTCTGAGGCCCTAAAGGCCCAAAAAGAAGCTGGAATCACTCGCAAATTAGTTGCTTTTGAATTGACTGAAAAAGGTGTTCCTCGAGGAGGATATGCTTTAGTGGATTCACAAGGGAATGAAATTGGTCATGTAACTTCTGGAACCATGGGACCTTCTGTGAAAAAAGGAATTGGCCTAGGCTATGTAAAGCGTGAATTCATGAAGGTGGATACGGAGATTTTCGTAGCTGTTCGTAAGAAAAAGATAGCTGCTAAGGTGGTGAAACTTCCTTTTTATAAAGGATAACCAACTTATATATAAAAAAGGCCCTTAGTATTAGTACTAAGGGCCTTTTTATTTTAGCTGTATTCTGGAACTTTACCTATGACTCCTCTATAGAATTCGTTTATTGTTTGCATGTCTTTATCAAAATCACTTGGATAAATTGGTTTTGAAATCTTAAGTACCTTATGTTGGAAATCAAAGGTTACTAGAATGATAGGAACCCCTGCTCCTGCCGCGATGTGATAAAATCCTGTTTTCCAAGTAGTCACTTTTTGTCTTGTACCTTCAGGTGACAAGGCTAACATAAATTCTTTATTTTCATTAAAGATATTTACAATTGTATCTACTTTGTTGGTGCTTTTTGAGCGTTCTACAGGAAACCCACCGGTCATTTTGAAAAACCAACCGAAAGGACCTTTGAATAAAGAAGCTTTTGCCAAGAATTTAATATCAAGACCCACTGCATTTCTAAATAAGATCCCTAGAGGGAAATCCAACCAATGAGTGTGTGGAGCAGCAATGGTAACGAATTTATGAACTCCTTTAGGGTACTCCCCTTCAATGGACCAGCCCCAGAGTTTGAATAATATGAATTTTGATAAACTTTGCATCCTAATTGTTTTCAATTTTGAAATGACAAATTTACGAAATTAATACCCTTGATATTAAATACTTTTAATCGAATGTTCTTGTTGCATTGAGGTTAGTAAAAGAAAAGCCTATGAAAAAGTATATAATTTATCTGATGATTCTCTTAAGTGCTTGTCAAGAAAAAGAAAGTCCTATTCCAGAAGAACTACCGTTTTCTTTAGAAGTCAAATGGATGCTGGGCCAGGATCAAAATGCTATGTCGAATCTATCCTTGTTTGGCTTGCCACAAACAAGCCTCAATCCAGTGACCGAAACTTGGCATCTTCCCGTGCAAGCAACGGATTCTTTGAAACTAAGTCCTTATGTATTCAGTCTAGACGATGTAAATACTCAAAATAGAATTTTCACAAATCAAGCAGATTTAACCGAGAACCTAGGTCTTACAATCGACAGTGTATACGGTGATTTTACGCTTAGAATTTTTCATGAGCAGAGCCGTGAAATTCGTTCTGAACCCCTAAGCTTTTATACATTAAACGCGGAAATTCAAGGCGAGGCCAATCAATCTGAGCTCCTCTTAAGTCTGGAGAATCATAATTACGCCTATGTAATTGTTTATAGTGATGCTAACCCTATAACTCAAGTGAGTATTAATGACTCCCCTATTCCTGATTTCGAAAATCAATATTACTTCACTTACCTTGATACGCGTTCTAATCCTTTTGATTTAGAAATAAACTTAGACAATGGGCAGTTGGTGAATCATCAACTGACTGATCTTGTTGGGAATAATAGATATAGAGTTTATATAGAAAATAATGCCCAAAGTTATCAGGCCAGCATTGAAATAGATTCAGGTTTTGTAAGTCCTTATATTGACATTGCTATTGATCCCAATTCTAAGATAAATTTAGTGACTAATGGAGACTTTGAGCAAGAGTGGTTGGATAACTTCACTCCATATGCTTGGACGATAGCCGATGAAGTAAGTTTGGAAACTCTCGATGTATTCCAAGGTGAGTCTGCAGCTAAGCAATTAGGTGGTACTCATTCTTTGGCTCAAGTTATTGAGGTAAGTCCCGAGACGAGTTATTTGTTCAGCTTTTATTATAAGGTCTTAGAAGGAGATTCGAGTGATGGAAGAATTTGGTGCTCTTTTCATGATCAAGACGGCCTGGAGCTTTCCGAGGTGAGACTGGAAACGACCTATTTGGAAATGCCAGAGGGATTCGGTTCATGGAATTATTATGAGCAAGAAATCTCGGCCCCTCTGGGAGCTACAAGTTTTCATTTAGAGCTAAGAACCTATACAGGGGCCACGATTATATGGGATAATATAAGTCTGGTGGAATAGACTTAGAACAAAAAAAAGGGAAACACTGTAGCGTGTTTCCCTTTTCGAATATAAGTTCTAAGTCCTAAGCTTGAAATAGTGGACGATCTTGCATAAAAGTATTTACTTCACTTGCAATTTCATCAAGACTAGCAGAATCGTCTGGATTTTGGATCACGCGATCAATTAAGTCAACCACAACTTCCATATCACTCTCTACAAGACCTCTAGTCGTAATTGCAGCAGTACCTACACGGATTCCTGAAGTAACAAATGGAGATTTATCATCAAAAGGGACCATGTTCTTATTTACGGTAATGTCAGCTTTTACAAGGGCTTGTTCCGCCGCTTTTCCTGATATATCCTTGTTTCTAAGATCGATAAGCATCATATGATTATCAGTTCCGTTAGAAATGAGATTATATCCTCTTGCTACAAAAGCCTCAGCCATAGCTGCCGCATTTTTCTTCAATTGGATTTGATACATCAAGAACTCATCAGATAAGGCTTCACCGAAAGCAATAGCCTTTGCCGCGATCACGTGCTCTAAAGGACCTCCCTGCATTCCTGGGAATACCGCACCATTTAATACGGCTGACATCTTTTTTAAAGATCCATTTTTAAGTTTTTGCCCCCAAGGGTTATCAAAATCTTCTCCCATCAAAATCAGACCACCTCTTGGTCCACGAAGGGTTTTGTGCGTTGTTGTTGTAACGACATGACAATGAGGAATCGGATCACTTAAGATTCCCTTAGCAATCAAACCTGATGGATGAGAAATATCCGCCATCAAAAACGCCCCTACCTTATCGGCAATGGCTCTAAAACGCTTAAAGTCTATATCTCTAGAATAAGAAGAAGCACCAGCAATAATAAGTTTAGGCTGCTCTGCTATAGCAGTTTCTTCAATCTTATCATAATCTAAAACTCCTGTTTCTGGATCTACTCCATAAAAACTAGTCTCATATATTTTTCCAGAAAAATTCACAGGAGATCCATGTGTTAAGTGACCTCCATGAGATAAGTCAAAACCAAGAATTTTATCTCCTGGATTCAAAAGTGCTAAGTATACCGCTGCATTCGCCTGAGAACCTGAGTGAGGCTGTACGTTTGCATAGGCAGCACCAAATAATTCTTTAGCGCGATCAATGGCAATTTGCTCCACCTGATCCACTACTTCACAACCTCCATAATATCTCTTACCTGGATACCCTTCAGCGTATTTGTTCGTTAGTACTGATCCTTGAGCTTCCATCACCTGTGGGCTGACAAAATTCTCTGAAGCAATCAATTCTAAACCTTCCAATTGACGGTTTTTTTCGTCTTCGATTAAATCAAAAATTATTTGGTCTCGATTCATTGTTATAAATTTTATCCAAAAATAAGAAAATATGTGAATCAGTTAGGTAAAACTTTTGAATTTAGTCGGTTGATAATTAGTGTTCTCATTGATTGAGTTTTATTTATTTTTAATACTTTTATTTATCATATTTGTAATCAACAAACAAGACTAAAACGAAATGGAACTAATTGCAAATGACCCAAATCGAAAATCTTGGATTTCAGTAAGTGAAAATTCAGATTTTCCTATACAAAACATCCCTTTTGGTGTCTTCTTAACCAAAGAAGACTTAATCACGATAGGTTCACGAATCGGTGATAAAGCCATCGATCTAGGAGCCCTTCATCAATTGGGCTATTTTTCTGAGATTCCTTTGACGGATGATATTTTTCTTCAGGATACCCTGAACGATTTTATCGCTGATGGAAGAACCACTTGGAGAAAAGTAAGAAATAGAATTGCAGAACTTTTTGACCTTAACAATCAAGAACTTCAATCTAATGAAAAGCATATCAAAGAAGTGCTCTTTGATATTGATAGGGTTGAAATGTTGTTACCTGTAGATATAGGTGATTATACGGATTTCTATTCTTCTAAAGAACACGCCACTAATGTAGGAACCATGTTTAGGGATCCAGACAATGCTCTTTTACCTAATTGGCTGCACTTGCCTGTTGCCTATCATGGAAGATCTTCTTCTGTTTACGTTTCTAATACGCCAACAGTACGCCCTTCAGGTCAGGTACTTCCTAATGGATCGGATCAACCGGTGTTTAAGAAAACGGCATTGTTAGACTTTGAATTGGAAATGGGATTCATTTGTTCTAATGCCAATCACATGGGAGAACAAGTTACGGTGTCTGAAGCAAAAGAAAATATTTTTGGAATGGTACTCTTAAACGATTGGAGCGCCAGAGATATCCAAAAGTGGGAGTATATTCCGCTAGGGCCCTTTCTAGCTAAGAATTTCTCAAGTATTATTTCTCCTTGGGTAGTTACCTTAGATGCCTTAGAACCCTATAAAACTCCAGCTCCTGTTCAGGAGCCTAAGCCACTTGATTACCTTGATGACAGTGGAGATAGAACGACTTTTGATATTGCCTTAGAGGTAGACATTCAAAGTCCTGACGGGGTGCAAACAACGGTTTGTGAGTCTAATTTTAAGCACTTGTATTGGACGATACAGCAGCAATTAGCACATCATACTGTAAACGGATGTGCGGTAAGAGCAGGAGATTTAATGGGCTCTGGAACGATTTCTGGTCCAGATAAAAAATCTTTTGGGTCGATGCTAGAGCTTACTTGGAAAGGAACAGAGCCGGTAGTGTTGAACAATGGTGAATCACGCAAGTTTATTCAGGATGGAGACAGAGTCATCATGAAGGGCTACTGTAAAAATGGAAACACTAGAATAGGATTCGGTACTTGTGAATCTACTCTAGTGGATCACATTGACCATTAAAGTGAAATTTGATGGTGTGATTGATTCTTGATCACCTTTCCATCTTTAATATACAATAGCTGAGGAGATTCGTGTTTTACACCTAGATCCTCGGCTATTTTGTTTGAAAGATCTCTATGTGCGATAAGATCTAAATAATAATAGTTCTCAAAATCAGCATTTGAATCTAGATCGAATTCAAAGTTTTTCAGAGCCATTCTGCTTATTCCGCAACGGGTAGAATGCTTAAAAATTAATATTTCATCCTGGAATGAGTTAGCAAGAGCTTGCTCTAAGTCTGTTGTATTCTTTATTTCAATTTTCATATTCATTATTCTTAAGCCGACAAAGGTAACAATGTCATTTGATTTAGCGTTATAATAGACAAAAAGTCAGTAAAACAGGAGTTTAGCTGCCAGATTGACTTGAGATTTGGAATGGAATGGAATTTGAACTTCCATAGACATGAATATGAATAAATTTACAATTAAGTCTCAAGAGGCTTTACAACAAGCCCAACAGTTGACCCAAGAATTGGGACAACAACAAATCGAAATTCCACACATTTCAAAAGCTATCCTAATGGTTGATGAAAATGTGAGTCCATTTATATTAAAGAAATTAGGTATTAATTTAGACACTTTTCAAGCCGTTTTAGATCAAATGATTCAAGGTTTTGCAAAAGTTTCTGGGGGAGAAATCTCTGTATCTCGAGCTGCTTCAACGGTTTTATCAAATGCCTTGAGTATCGCTCAAAAAATGAATGATGAATATGTTTCCATAGAACATTTATGGTTAGCTATATTAGATTCCAAGGACCAAGTTGCACAAAGTCTGAAGGATCAAGGTGTCAATAAGAAAAATCTTGAAGCGGCGATTGCTGAAATTAGAAACGGTTCAAACGTGAACTCTCAATCGGCTGAAGAAACCTATAAATCCTTAGACAAATTTGCTAAGAATTTGAACCAACTTGCCTCGGATGGGAAATTAGATCCTGTGATAGGACGTGATGAAGAAATTCGTAGAATTCTACAGATCCTCTCAAGAAGAACTAAGAACAACCCTATGCTTATTGGTGAGCCAGGAGTTGGTAAAACAGCTATAGCGGAAGGTTTAGCCCACAGAATTGTCAATGGTGATGTTCCTGAAAATTTAAAGGATAAACAAATTTATTCTTTAGATATGGGAGCTTTGATCGCAGGGGCAAAATATAAAGGAGAGTTTGAAGAACGTCTAAAAGCGGTAGTAAAAGAGGTAACTTCTTCTGAAGGTGACATCGTTTTATTCATCGATGAAATTCACACCTTAGTTGGTGCGGGAGGTGGTGATGGTGCTATGGATGCAGCAAATATTCTTAAACCAGCTTTAGCTCGTGGAGAGCTGAGGTCTATAGGAGCCACTACCCTAGATGAATATCAAAAATATTTTGAAAAGGATAAGGCTTTGGAACGTAGATTCCAAAAAGTCCAAGTAGAGGAACCCGATACAGAGAGTGCTATTTCTATTTTGAGAGGTATTAAAGAAAAATATGAAACCCATCATAAGGTTAGAATTAAGGATGAGGCCATTATCGCTGCGGTTGAATTATCACAACGTTATATTACCAATCGTTTCTTGCCAGATAAAGCCATTGATCTTATGGATGAGTCTGCAGCAAAAATCCGAATGGAAATCAATTCTAAACCCGAAGAATTGGATGTTCTTGATCGAAAGGTGATGCAATTGGAAATAGAAATTGAAGCCATCAAACGAGAAAAGGACGAAAAGAAATTAAGCGCTCTAAAAGAGGAGTTGGCCAATATTCGTGAGGAAAGAGATGAAATCTATACGAAATGGAAAAGCGAAAAGCAAGCCATTGATGATCTTCAAAAGGTTAAAGAAGAAATTGAATCTTATAAGTCTCAAGCTGAAAAGGCAGAAAGAGACGGTGACTTTGCCCTAGTTGCTGAACTCCGTTACGGTAAGATTAAAGAGGCTCAACTTCAATTGGATTCGCTTCAAGAACAAGCAAAATCTAATGAAGAGTCTGCACTGGTAAAAGAGGAGATTACTGCAGAAGATATTGCTGAAGTTGTAGCGAAATGGACTGGTGTTCCTGTTCAAAAAATGCTAGAAGGTGAACGTCAGAAATTATTGAAACTAGAAAGTGTTCTGCACGAACAAGTCATAGGGCAGCAAGAAGCTATTGAAGCAGTTTCTGATGCTGTAAGACGTTCAAGAGCAGGTCTTCAAGATGCAAATAAGCCTATTGGTTCTTTCCTGTTTCTAGGAACTACAGGGGTAGGAAAAACAGAATTGGCAAAAGCATTAGCCTCTTACCTATTTAATGATGAATCGGCCATGACTCGAATCGATATGAGTGAATATGGTGAGAAGCATTCAGTAAGTAGATTAGTTGGAGCACCTCCGGGATATGTTGGATATGATGAAGGTGGTCAACTTACCGAAGCTGTAAGAAGAAAGCCTTATTCAGTTGTACTTTTAGACGAAATCGAAAAAGCACATCCAGATACTTTCAACATTCTTTTACAAGTATTAGATGAAGGAAGATTGACTGATAATAAAGGACGTGTTGCTGATTTCAAAAACACCATTATCATTATGACCTCTAATATGGGATCTTCTGTGATTCAAGAAAAATTTGAAAACGCACTTGATCGTTCTAGAAAGGAAGTCATGGAAGAATCTAAAGGTGAAGTCGTACAAATGCTTAAAGGTACTGTTAGACCTGAGTTTTTGAATAGAATAGATGAGATTATCATGTTTACTCCATTAAATCAGGAAGAAATCAAAGAGATTGTTGGAGTTCAATTAAATGGAGTTATTAAGCGTTTAAAAGCTCAAGACATCTCCATAAGTTTTACTCAAGAAGCTATAGATACTATTGCTGAAGAAGGTTTTGATCCACAATTTGGTGCTAGACCGGTTAAACGAGTTATACAACGAAATGTATTGAACAATTTGTCTAAAGAAATACTTTCTGGGACAGTTCATCCAGAGTCAACCATTAAGGTCGACTCCTTTGATGGAAAATTGGTCTTTACGAACAACTAAGAAAAGCCTCCCATTTGGGAGGTTTTTTTTGTGGTTTAAATTTTCACCAATTGACCAAATCTGTTAATATTAAGGTGTGAACTACTCGAGAAGTTCAAAGAATGTTATATTTGTTTGCGTAAATCAAATAGCATTAATATGAGTGAATTTATAGGGTTCGGCCTTGGAATTAGAAGAAGAAGAAATAAAAACACCTTAGATGTACTTTATCCAAAAATTATTTTTGATCAAGAACAAAAGTTGTTAGCACAATTAACAGAAGAGTTAAGCATAGATCAAAAGGGGTTTTATACCCTTTCTCAAGAGCAGGTTTTTAATTTACTAGAGAAGCTTGAAGATTTAGAAGTATCCCCTTCTGTAGCGGAACATTTCAAATTGTTTTCTAATGAAGTAGCTAATCCCTCTTCTTATTCTAGATCGGACTTAGGTCTTTTTGTCCTAGATAATACAAGTTCAATAACAGAAAGTATTGAAGAGGCCTATTTCAAGCTTCAATGTTTAAGCCAATTGCATGTTAAGCCTCATGGGATCAATCTTGACGGGATTTTTGGTATCCTTAATAATATTGCATGGTCTAATAAGGGCCCTATACTGGTTGAGGACTTAGGCTTTGAAACTACTAGAGCTGCTGTACTTGGAGAAAATTTACAAGTGACTCATGTGGACAAATTCCCATATATGATTAATTACCACATTCCGAATGGAGTAAGAGTGGTATCTGGATCTCAGGTTCGTTTAGGAGCTCACTTAGCCCCAGGGACAACTGTAATGCCAGCGGGTTATGTAAACTTTAATGCTGGTACTTTAGGTAATGCTATGGTTGAAGGAAGAATTTCTGCAGGTGTTGTAGTTGGTGCAGATACTGATCTTGGTGGTGGAGCTTCCATTATGGGAACCTTATCTGGTGGAAATAATCACGTGATTTCAATTGGAGAAAAATGTCTCTTAGGTGCTAATGCTGGAACGGGAATATCTTTAGGTAATGGATGTACAATTGCCGCAGGAGTCTATGTGACCGCTGCAGCAAAAGTATGGCTATATAACACTAATAAAACGGCTGTAAATCTTCAGGGAGAAGAAGTTTCTGAAGGAGAAAATATTGTAAAAGGATCTGACCTTAGTGGAAAAGACAACCTATTGTTTATCCTAGATTCAACAAATGGACATTTAGTATGTAGACCTAATACCAAGATGATTGAACTTAATGAAAGTCTACATCAAAATGACTAAGCAACAAGTTTTACATAATGTAAGTCGAATTCGCTTTCAGGATTGTGACCCATTTAATCACTTGAATAATGGGAAATACATAGACTACTTTGTGAATGCCAGGGAGGACCATTTATTAGAGTTTTATAATTTAAATCTCTTTGAT